>MGTI01000053.1 GCA_001799365.1 Desulfobacterales bacterium GWB2_56_26
CATTCACATAGTAAATCGGCGTGGTGATATATGTTGTCATGGCTTTTCCCAAGCTTTTGCCTGCAGAAGGAGGCGGAAGCCTCCCCGTCGGTCCGGGCGGCAGAAATTTTTATTCGCCGCCCTTCTTCTCCCGTTTCTTGTCGACGACTTCTTTCTTCACCGGCAGAAAGGCCTTCCAGTCCCGTTTAGTGAGCGCCACCTCTTCCCCGGCGCTGTTCTCAGCGATTATCAAGTCCTGCAACGGTATCTGCCGCTTGACCAGGTAATCCTCGTTGCCGATCCTGATTTTCTTGCCCGCCTTCGGCATGTTCTTCCGCTGCTTCCGGTACGTTTCGTACTCGTAGGTGAGACAACAGAGCAGTCGATTGCAGACCCCGGAAATTTTAGTCGGGTTGAGCGGCAGGTCCTGCTCCTTAGCCATCTTGATCGACACCGAATCGAAATTCTGGATAAAGGACGAACAGCACAACTCCCGGCCGCAGGTGCCGATCCCGCCGATCATCTTGGTCTCGTGCCGGACTCCCACCTGACGCATTTCCACCCGGGTCCGGAATTCCTGGACCAAGTCCTTGACCAGGCCCCGGAAATCGACCCGGCTATCCGCGGTGAAATAGAAAATCATTTTACTGCCGTTGAAAAAGCGTTCGACCCGGACCAGATTCATGCTGAGCTGGTGGGTTTCGATCAGCTTGCTGCAAACCTTAAAGGCATGGGTCTCGCCTTCGGCCAGCCCCCGGAACTTTTCGCGCTCTTCGTCGGTTGCCGGCCGGATAATGGAAAAGCTTGCCTGACGTTTTTGCCCTTTGCAGCCGCAGGTCGCCGAATACCTGGCGATATGAGCAGGTTCAAGACCGTGATCGGTCTGCACCATTACCGCCGTTCCGGCCAGAAGGCCGGCGATCGTCGCGACGGCAGTCGACTGCTGGCCGCCTTCGCGGAACTGGACCCGATAAAAAAAGACTTCTTCGTCGCCGGCCGACTCATCGACCGTTTCTTCGTTTACAGTTTCCGACATCTATTTCTCTATCCTTTCCAATATAACTTTGCCCAAGAAGTCACTGCAAGCTGAACAACAGCACCTCACAGACCAGGTTTTTATTGCAGTTTCGGGCAAGTTCCGACTCGGCCCGGCTAATCGCCTGCAATTTAGCAAAGAGTTGCGCGGAATTCCAGCTTTTCCGTCGGTGGGCGTCCGGCAACCCCAGGTGGACGCTGTCCTCACCAAAGAGTAGATCCCGCACCCAGATCCTGAGCAGCCCGAAAAAGGCGGGCAGATCTTCCTTCAGGCCGGCCACGGCCTCGGCCAATCGCAGAATAATGCCGACATCGCGATCGGAATCGACGGCCGGGTCGGTCAGCACTCCCACCACCTCTTTCCACAGTGCCACCATCTCGGTATGCTGTAGGAGCAGCGCGCGGCCGGGACTCCCTTCGGCCAGCCGGGCGAGAAGCGGGGCCGCATCCGGCGCCACTCCGCGAGCAATGAGAATGGCCGAGGTGTCGGCGGTGGACAGGCCGGCAAACGGCACCACCTGGCATCTGGAAACAATGGTGGCGAGGACCTCCTTCGACGACTCGGCGGTCAGAATGAGCATGTTGTTGTCCGGCGGCTCTTCCAGTGTCTTCAAGAGACTATTCGCCGCTTCGCGCCGCATGGCCTGGACATCCTCCAGCACCACCACCCGGATCTTCGACTCATAAGGCGGATAAGTGAGTTCCTGCCCGAGTTGCCGGATCCGGTCGATTTTGATCACTCCCTTTTCCGGGCTTATCACCAGGAAATCCGGATGATTCATCGACTTGAACTTGCGGCACGAGGGACAAAGCCCACAGGCCTCGGCGCCGCGCCGGTCCCGGCAGTTGAGTGCTGCCGCAAGCCCTTTGGCGAAGAGCTTCTTGCCGACGCCGTCCGGACCACGAAAGAGAAAGGCGTGTGGAATGCGGCCGGCGGCAAGCGAGCGATTCAGCAGCCGTTTGGCCTTGTCGTGACCGTACAAGCCGCTGAGCGAAAGTGATGGATAGTCGCTCATTTCACCGTCATCCCGTCAAAAAAGGGTCGGCTGGCGGCTGCAGGCTTCCGGCTGCGATTCGTCCGGCCCATTATCTTTTTTGGCGAAGCCACCGAGATAGAGATAACGCTCCAGAGCCCGCTGATATTCGGTCCAGGACATTTCGGCACCAATCATTTTCCGGCGCAGCTGTTCGGTGATGTTCATCTTGGCGTCCAGGTCGTCCAGGAAACTGAGGATAAAGGCCTCCACCGTCATCGGTACCGCCGGCGACCCAAATTCCTGCCTCCCGTGATGACTGAGGATGAGATGCTGCAGCTGGGCCAGCACCGGTTCGGGAAAGCCGGAGATCCTGCCTGCAGCCTCACCCACCATCTCGCTGCCGATGACCAGATGCCCTTTCAGCCTGCCCTGGACGGTATATTCCACCACCCCGCCCTCCATGGTCAGTTCGACCAGCTTGCCGATATCGTGGAGGAGGGCTCCGGCGATGAGCAGGGAGCGATCGACGCCCTGATAGTGCGTGCTGAGAAAATCGGCGATTCGGGCCACCGACAGGGAATGCTCGAGCAGACCGCCGACATAGGCATGGTGAATGCCCTTGGCGGCGGGCGCCTCCTGGAATCTGGCCCACCAGTCGCTCTTCTTGAAAAAGAAGGCCAACAGTTTTTTCAGGTAAGGGTCGCCGACGCTCCGGATCAGATTGTGCAACTCATCTGCCATTTCCTCCCGACTGCGGGTCGAGGCGGGGACGAAATGCTGCAGCTCGACCTCCTCCGGGCCGGCCTTCTTGACTCCGTCGAACTTCAGCTGCAGTTTCTCCCGGTAGGACTGCACCACCCCGGTAAGGCGAATCACTTCGCCCGCGATGCAAACCGCCTGCAGCGCCTCGACATTATCCCATATGGGGCCGGAGAGCTCACCGCTCTTATCCATCACCGTTACCACCAGGTACGGCTTCCCCGCCCGGGTTTCCCCTATTTTCGCCGATTTCACCAGGAACAGGTCGTCAACGCGATCGCCTTCCTGCAAATCCGCCACAAAGATATTCTTGCCCATCATCGATCCTGTTCTCACCCGGGATTCATTGCCCGTCTCACCGGCTATAATTTCTCAATTACGCTAACGTACACAAGGAATGGCGAAAATACATCCATAAATTCTGCTGAAGGCAGGCAAAACCCGCCCCGGTCCTGCCCGGCCCGGCACCGCCGGCCATTTTTCCCGCTTGATGAATTGGCAAAACCGTGGAATAATGTCCGGTTTCGCGTTACCACCATTTCGTCAGCCGTAGCAGACATCAAAATTAAGCAGCCGCAGGACAGGAGTAAAGAGAATGAGGAAACAGATGATCATTTCGGTCATGTCGAAAGACCGTCCCGGAATTATTGCAAGTATCACAGGAGCGATCTACCGGCTGGGCGGCGATGTCGCCGACCTGAATCAGACCGTCCTGTGCGGTTACCTGACCATGATCCTGAGCGTCTCCTTCGAGCCGGAGGTGACCAAGGAGGATGTCCTGGCCGCCATCTCCCATATCAAGACCGACTGCAAGTTCGAGGTGTCGATCAAGGAAGTCGCCCATAATCCCGAGGAGACTGAGATCGAGCCTCCGGAAACTTACATTCTCACCGTCCAGGGCCCGAACAAGGCGGGCATCGTCCACGGCATCAGTCAGTTCTGCTTCGAACACAATATCAATATTCTCGATCTGGCGACCACGCTTAAAAACGACCAGTATACCATGGCCCTGCAGCTCGATCTGACCCGGTCTGCCTCCTCGGTGGAGACACTGCAGAAGGAACTCGAAGAGTATTCGCGGCAGAGCAACCTGACGGTTATGATCCAGCACAACGACATTTTCCAGGTGACCAACGAGGTTTCCCTGCACTGAAAAAGCCCCGCCAGTCGGCGCCATTTGCTATTTCCCCCCGTACTCCGGGGACAGGAGTTATTACCAATATGCTACGCTCAGACCAGATCCTTGCTACGGTGGAAATGATCCAGAAAGAGAACCTCGACGTCCGGACCGTGACCATGGGGATAAATCTTCTCGATTGCCGGGGCGGCGACATCGACGCGACCTGCGACCGGATCAAAAAGAAAATCTTCAGCTATGCCGGCAACTTCGTCGCCACCTGTAACGAGATGAGCAGGAAATACGGCATCCCGGTGGTCAATAAGCGCATTGCCGTGACCCCCATCGCCCTGGTCGGCGCCGGCTTCCACAAGGAGGATTTTGTTCGCCTCGCCGTGACCCTTGACGAGGCCGCAAGCTCGGTCGGCGTCGATATCCTCGGCGGTTTTTCCGCCCAGGTGGAAAAAGGTATGACCGCCACCGACCGGGAATATATCGCCTCTATCCCCGAGGCCTTGGCCGCCACCGACAAAGTCTGCGCTTCCATCAACATCGCCACGACCCAGAAAGGGATCAACATGGACGCCCTGGCGATGATGGGTCGCACCATCAAGGAGCTGGCCGAAAAAACCGCCCATCAGGACGGCTTCGGCGCCGCCAAATTCGTCGTCTTCTGCAACCAGCCCGGCGACAATCCCTTTATGGCGGGGGCAATCCACGGCGTGGAAGAGGCGGATGCGGTGCTGAATGTCGGGGTTAGCGGGCCGGGAGTTATCGCCCGGGCCCTGGAGCGGCTCATTCACCACCATCCGGAGCCGGGCACCCTGCAGCTCGACGAACTGGCCGAAGAGATCAAGCAGACCACCTTCCGCGTCACCCGCTGCGGCGAGTTGATCGGTCGGGCTGTGTCGAAATCGCTCGGCATCGAATTTGGCGTGGTCGATCTCTCGCTCGCCCCGACGCCCACCGTCGGCGATTCCGTCGGCGAAATCTTTAAGATCCTGGGCGTGGATGCCATCGGCGCCCCTGGCTCCACCGCCATCCTTGCCATGCTGAACGATGCGGTGAAAAAGGGCGGGATTTTTGCCAGCAAGACCGTGGGGGGCTTAAGCGGCGCCTTCATTCCGGTGATGGAGGATGCGATGCTGGCCGAAGCGGTGGGCGAGGGGTCGCTGTGTCTGGAAAAACTCGAGGCCATGACCTGCGTCTGCTCGGTGGGACTCGACATGGTAGCCATTCCGGGTTCAGTCGATGCCGACACCATCTCGGCCATCATCGCCGATGAGATGGCGCTCGGAGTGATCAACTGCAAGACCACCGCCGCCCGGCTCATCCCGGTTCCCGGCAAGGAAGCGGGCGAACTGGTCAATTTCGGCGGACTGTTCGGGGCCAGCCCGATCATGGCGCTCAAAAACGTCGGCAAATCGAGCCGGTTCATCGCCTGGGGCGGACGGATGCCTGCCCCGATCCACAGCTTCAAGAACTAGCGGTCAGCTCTCAGCTAAACAGTTTTTGTAGAACGAGCTGACTGCTGACAGCTGATCGCTGAAAGCCTTCAGTTAAACAGCCAGCCTGACCCGCAGGGCATTGCGCCCGGTTTCCTTGGCTTCGTACAGGGCCTTGTCGGCGTAATCGAGGAGTGAAGTTGCCCGCTGCTCCATGGAAGGGACCATGGTGGTGGCGCCGATGCTCACCGTCACCCGCCCGGCAACCGGCGAGGCCGGATGCGGGACGTTCAGTTCGGCGACGTTCTTCATCATCCGCTTGGCCACCAGGACCGCACCGTCGAGGTCGGTATTGGGCAGGATGGCGGTAAATTCTTCGCCGCCGTACCGGGCGACAATGTCGATCGGCCGAAGCAGTGCCTCATAGAGGGCCTGGGCTACCTTGCGCAGACAGTCGTCCCCCTCCAGATGACCGTAATGATCGTTGAAGTTCTTGAAATGATCGATATCGATAATGAGGAGCGACAGGGAAGCCCCGGTGCGCATGGCCTGTTTCCATTCCTTCTTCAGGTTGTCGTCGAAATAGCGCCGGTTGAAGAGGCCGGTCAAGCCATCGAGCGATGACAACACCTCCAGCTTGACATTCTTTTCTTCCAGTTCCTTCTGCAGGACTTCGAGTTCCAGGATCTTGGCATCGAGTTCGCGGGTCTTTTCCTCAAGCTGCTGCCGCTGCCGGTGCAGTTCCAGAAAGACATTGACCTTGCTCCGCAGGATATGGGGTTCGAGGGGCTTGAACAGATAGTCGACCGCCCCGGAATCGTAGCCTTTGAACATGTGCTCCCGATCCATCCGGGCGGCGGTGACAAAGATGATCGGAATCGATTTCGATCGCGTGCTGCCCCGCATCAGTTCGGCCGTTTCGTAGCCGTCCATGACCGGCATCTGGACGTCCATAAGGATGAGGGCAAATTCGTAGTCGAAGACCTTGGCCAGGGCTTCATTGCCGGATTCGGCCCGCACCAGTTCCAGTTCAGGCTGGTCGAGCAGGTTTTCCAGAGTCAATAAATTTTCCTTCCGATCATCCACTATGAGAATCGGTATCTTCTTCATCTATTGCCCCATCGCCAGCATGTTCAAGAACCTCCCGAGCCGATCGAGAGGCACGATATGATCGACAGCAACCGCTTCCAGCGCTGCCAGCGGCATGATATTCACCTCGGCCGTCTCCGGCGCCTGCACCACCGTCAATCCGCCGCATTCCTGGATTCGAGCGAGGCCTTCAGCGCCGTCGGCATTGGCACCGGTCATGACCACGCCGATCAGCCCCTCCAGAAACACTTCCGCCGCGCTGGCAAACAGCACGTCGATCGACGGACGCGAGTAATTAACTCGATTTTCCAGGGACAAGGCAAGAGAATAATCCGCTTCGATCAAGAGATGATAATCCGGCGGCGCGAGATAAACCACCCCTGCTTCCGCCGGCTCTTTATCCTCAGCCAGTTTCACCTTCACCGCGCAACGCTGCCGAAGATGATCGACCAGATAGGTGTCGGAGACGGGGCTGAGATGCTGGACGATCAAGACCGGCAGCGGCAGTTCCCGCTGCAGCTGGGGAAGCACCACCGACAGGGCCTTGAAACCGCCCGCCGATACCCCGATTACCATCGCCCGATAGTTTGCCATGTCATCTTGTTCCTCTTCGCCCGCCGTGCAAAAAGGACTGAGTGCTAAGGACTGAGTGGGGCGAAATATTTTTACTCATTGCTCATTGCTCAGTCCTTGATGTAAACCTCGCTTCTTTCGATAGATTCTCTCCTTTTCACCGACAATGTCAAATTTATCGGCATAATCGGTAAACCTGAGACTCTCCTTGGGTCCGAGGCAAAGGAAACCTCCGGGGCAGAGGCTGTCGTAGAAAAGTTTCATCACCTTGTTCTGCAATTCCTTGTTGAAATAGATAAGCACGTTCCGGCAGAAGATGATGTTCATCTCGGCAAAGACCCCGTCGGTGGCGAGATTATGGGCGGAAAACAGTACCCTGTCCCGGAGGGGCGGGTTGATCTTGACGCTCTCGTAGTCGGCCGTATAGTACTCGGCAAAGGACGACAGACCGCCCGCCTTCTGATAGTTGGCGGTATATTCCTTGACCACTTCGATGGGGAAGATGGCCTGCCTGGCCTTATCCAGCACCAGATCGTTGAAGTCGGTGGCGTAGATCTGGATTCTTTTCCCGCTCACCTCCTCCTCGTGGAAGAGGATGCACATCGAATAGACCTCCTGGCCGGTGCTGCAGCCGGCATGCCAGGACCTGATGAAGGGGTAGGTCTTCAGGTGGGGAACCACCGCCTTCCTGATCTTGGCATAGACCCACGGGTCGCGGAACATCTCGGTGATATTGATCGACAGATCGAGCAGCAGCTGCTGGAGAAATGCCTGGTCATAGAGGATCTTGTGCAGCATCTCCGCATAGTTGTCCAGGCCCTCTGCCAGCTTCCGGTACTCCATCCGCCGCTTCAGGTGAGCCCCAGCGTAGTCGCGAAAATCGTGGCCGTATTTCAGGAAGAGTCCTTCGAGCAGGAGCTGGATCTCGATCCGTTCGTTTTCGAGCCGTTCGGCAATGTCGCTCATCAGTACAGCCACACCTTGAGGATGGAAATGAGGCGATCGGTATCGACCGGTTTGGCCAGATAATCATTGGCGCCGGCCTCGATGCATTTCGCCCGGTCGCCCTTCATCGCCTTGGCGGTGAGGGCAATTATCGGCAATTCCTTGAATTCCGGCTTCTCCCTGATCCGCCGCATGGCCTCAAGCCCATCCATCTTCGGCATCATGATATCCATCAGCACCAGGTCGATTCCCCGGTGTTTATCGAGCCGGTCGAGAGATTCGAGACCATCTCGCGCCACCACTATTTTGACTCCTTTCTCTTCGAGAAGGTTGGTCAGCGCGAAGACGTTGCGCATGTCGTCGTCGACCACGAGGACCGTCTTGTCATCGAAGACCGCCTCCTGCCGCTGGTTCATGCGGAGCTTCTCCTTGTGATGCTCGGGCAGGTTCGCCGCCACCCGGTGGAGGAAGAGGGCCGACTCGTCCAGCAGCCGCTCCGGCGACCGCACTCCTTTGATGATGATGCTCTCGGTAAACTTGCGTAGGTTCTCCTCCTCCTGGCGGGTCAGGTCGCGGCCGGTATAGACGATGACCGGCACCCTGGCGCAGATTTCACAGCCGCGAATCTGTTCCAGGAGCTCAAAACCGGTCATATCGGTCAGCCCCAGATCGAGGATCAGGCAGTCGTACTCGCCGCTCTGCAGTTCGGCCAGGGCCTCCCGGCCGGTGCTGACCAGGGTGGTAACCACATCGCCGTTGCCCACCAGGGTCTTGATCGATTCTGCCTGGATCTTGTCATCCTCCACCACCAGCAGTCTGCTGACCGGTTTCATGATGATATTCTTGATCCTGGCAAAGGCATCCTCGACTTTTTCGATGGTCACCGGCTTGGCAAGAAAACCGACGGCCCCCTGACGCAAGGCGTCCATGGCCCGGTCCGAGGCCGACATGAAGTGTACGGGAATATGCCGCAGGCCTGGATTTTCCTTGAGCCTGGCCATAACCTCCCAACCGTCGATGCCCGGCAGGCCGATATCCAGGATGATCGCGTCGGGCCGGTAGTAATCGGCATAATGCAGGCCGGTCTCGCCCGATTCGGCGAGAATGCATGTAAAACCGCGTTCTACGGCGAAATCGCGCATGACTCCGGCAAAATTGGCGTCGTCTTCGATAATCAGCAGGGTCTTTTCGCCCGCACCTCTCTTTTGCTCAATATCAGGGAAATTTTCCGCCGGACGCTCGCTCAGCCGAACCGCCTTTTCGCCGACAATCGATTCTTCTTCATTCACCTCAGGGGAATTATGATTTTGCTCACCGGCGGCAGGCTCACCGGCTGTCTCTTGCGGCGCCACCCTTTGCGGAAGTCCAGCGGCTTCCGCCGGCCGTTCCGGCACGATCAGGGTAAAGGTGCTGCCCTCGCCCACCTTACTCTCCAGATGGATCGTGCCGCCCAGAAGTCTGGTCAATTCCTTGGAGATAGAGAGGCCAAGACCAGTGCCGCCGTAGGTTCGGCTGGTGCTGCCATCCGCCTGCTGGAAGGCCTTGAAAATCTCCTCCTGCTGCTCCAGGGCAATGCCGATTCCGTCATCTTTCACCGCAAAGGCGATCAAATTCTTCGCCTCGCCGCGGGTGAGCGCAATTGCCGAAGACGGCCGGGAGATCGTCAGGCTCACGCCGCCCCGATGGGTGAACTTGAAGGCGTTGGTCAGAAGGTTGCGCAAGATCTGCTGAACCCGCTGCGAATCGGTCAGGATGGACGCGGGCAGCGCCGAGTCAACGTTGATATCGAAGGCCAGCCCCTTATCCTCGGCCACGTGCTTGAACATCCGCCTGACACCCTCGATCATGTCGGCCAGCCGCACCTCCTCCATGATGAGCTCGATCTTGCCCGCTTCGACCTTCGAGAGATCGAGAATCTCGTTGATCAGGGTGAGCAGCTCCGAACCGGAGGTATGGATGGCCTTGGCCGCCTCGATCTGCTTGTCGTCCAGGTTGTTGTTCCTGTTGGTGGCCAGGACCTGGGACAGGATGAGGATGGAATTGAGCGGGGTCCGCAGTTCGTGGGACATGTTGGCCAGGAACTCGGATTTATATTTGCTGCCCATCTCCAGTTCAGCCGCCTTCCTCTCGATCTCCTTGGTGGCCTTCACCAGCTGCGCCGTTTTCTGGCGCAGCGCCGCCTTCTGTTTTTCCAGGTTTTCCGTGCGTTCCTGCAACTCTTCGTTGGTCACCCGCAGCTCTTCCTGCTGGGCCTGCAGTTCCTTCTGCGACCGCTGCAGGGCCTCGGTCCGTTCTTCAAGTTCTTCGTTGATGACCCGCAGCTCCTCCTGCTGGGCCTGCAGTTCGGCCTCCGACTCCTTCAGCTGCTTGGTCCGGGCCTCCAGACCCTTGTTGACCACCATCAGTTCGTCCTGCTGTTCCTGGGATTGCTCATAGAGCACTTGAATGGTTTCGCGGGATTTGGCCATGTTGACGAAGATTGCCACGTTCTCCAGGTTTTCTTTAATAAAGAGTCGTTGCAGCTCCGAGAAGGGAGTGAAAGAGCCGATCAAAAAGGCCCCGACGATTTCCCGTTCGAAGACGAGGGGCGCCACCAGGCAGTAGCGGGCCGCCTGCTGATCGACGCCGAAATTATATTCAGGCGCCCCTTCCTTGACGTGGCTGAACACGATTACCCGCTGCTCAAGGGTCGCCTGGCCCACTAGCCCTTCGCCCAGCCTGATCCTGTTGAAGTTGCCGCTCCTGTCGCTGAAGGCGTGGCTCGCCACCAGTTCCAGCGTATCTTCCCGATAGAGATAGAAGGCCCCGAGCTGTCCGCCCATATGCCCAACGATAAAGGAGATAAACTTCGTCCCCAGCGATTTGAGATCGGTTTCTCCGCGCAACCGATCATCCAACCCTTCCTTGCCCCGCTTCAGCCAGTCGGTTTCTTTGAGCCTGCCGGCCATCTCATTGAGGGCCCGGGCCAGCACCCCCAATTCATCCTTTTGCACAAGTTCGATGGTGGCATCGTAATCACCGGCAGAAATCGCCTCGGCGAATTCCACATCGGCGATGATTGGTCGCACCAGCCTTCTGGAAAAGAACCAGGCCGACAGGACAATAAAAACCGAAAGCACTGCGGTCAGCAGCATTCCCCGATAGAGCTGGTCGCGTAGCGGAGCCAGCACCTCCTGGCGATCGATTTTCGAGATCTGGTACCATTTCAGCCCGGGAATATTCAGCCGGTCGAAAACTACCAGAACATCTTTGCCATCGCTGTCCTTATACTGGTTGTGCCCGCCATCGAAGCTTCTGGCTGTTGCAGCTCGCCAATACTGAGGGATCCGCTCCAGTTCGTAACCGACGACATAGTTGCCGCCGCCCATGGACAGCATATTGCTTCTGAATTCGAATTTCCCGGTCTGTTCGAACCAGCGGATAAGATAGGATTCGCCGGACTTGCCGAGGCCGTCGCGGGAATCCATGACGACATTGATAAAGGACGGGGTCAACTGCAGCACGATCACACTGACCATCGTACCGCCGCTGTTGTACACCGGCGTGCCGATGAACAGCGACTCCACGCCATTGCTTGGCTCGTACGGGGAGAAGTCGACGACTGCAGTCTTGCCGGAATTGACCACTTCCCGCCAGATTTCGGCGAGACTGCTCTCCTTATACCTGCCGTGGACGAGGTTGGCGCCAAGGTCCCGCTCTTCGGCAACTGTAAAGACAACCTGACCTGTCAGGGAGGAGATGATCTTCAGGTCATGATAGCCGTAGGTCTCGATATACTCGAGGTAAGACGCCTTGTACTGATCTGCGATCTGGCGATATCCGGCGGACTCGACGGAAAGAGGCAGGGTCGCTGAGGCATCGGACCCGTGCCGGTAGTTTTCCAGATCGCTTATCAACTTGCTCAATCGATCACTGCTCGAAAGCGTCTTCAAGTCGTTTTCAAATCGATTGAAAGCGTTTTCCACCTGTTTTTTCTTGAGGGATTGGATCGAAATCAGTTTGTCGAAGGATCTCTCTTCCAGCGACTGGTTGCCCAGCCTGTAGGCGAAGAAGCCGACAAAAATCAACGGCAACATGCCGATGAGTATGAAAACGATGATAAGTTTGCCTCTGATCGGAATATCTGAGAATCGCATCCGGTATGATCTCGCAGTGGGTTTGTCTTTCACCGGAAATTTTCTCCGGCCAATGTTTTGACTCGGGGGGATTGTAGCAGGTCGGCGCCGAAAAGTCAGGTGGCAAGAACAAATTCCTTGCCCAGATAATTCTCTGGACGTTGCAGGTTCTTGGGGTGCAAAGGCTTGTCGAAAAAGCATAAAAAAGGGCCGGAGCTGCAAAGCAGCTCCGGCCCTTCAACGATGAACGGATATTCCGGTCAGCAGGATCTTACTTGACCCGGTGCTTTCCTTCCATCATCAGATTCGGCGGTCCTAACCAGACACCCTTCAGGAGAAGGTTGAAGTAGGCCCATTTGAACATCAGTTTTGACATGTGGTTTATTTCCGTGTCTTTCAACAGACTGAGCGGTCCCACGGCAGGGAACGGATATTTTCCGGTCAAAGGTTCTTGTGAGTAGTTGAAGTCGATAATGTAGGCTTTCCCGAAGCCTGATTCGATGAATCAGACCGCGTGGCCATCCGACCGGGCGTGCTGTTCACCCCCGGTGATGTAGGCCATGATATTTTCGTGCAGAACATCGCCCTGGAAATGGGCAACCGCGCCCGCCTTGGAGGTCGGAACGTCGGTACCGTCGCCAAGAGCCCAAACATTATCGTAGCCTTTCGGCTGCAGGGTGTGCTTGTCGACCGGAATGTAGCCCATGGGATCGGAGATCCCCGAGTCAATCATCACCTGCGAACCGAAGTTCGGGGGGATGGAGACGAGCATATCGTAGTTGACTTCCGTGCCGTCATAGGCGGCGATCACCTTTCTGGTGTGATCTACCGAGCCGATGGCGAAGTTGGGGGTAATCTTGATATTCTTGTCTTTGCAGGCATCGGTCAGAATGCTGGTCGCTACCGGTTTGGTAAAAGCGCCGGCCAGCGGGGTGACGAACTCGATTTCCACCTTGTCGCGGATGCCGCGCTCGTAGAAATACCAGTCGGCGAGGAAAGCGAACTCAAGGGGGGCCACCGGGCACTTGATCGGCATCTCGGCGATGTTGACGACGAGTTTGCCGCCGGTAAACTTCTTCAGGGCCTTGCCGAGTTCCTGGCAATCGTTGTAGCGATAATACCCGAAGATATCGTTGCCCCATCCTTCCGCCAGACCTTCCACCTCTTCGGGGCGGACGTCGCAGCCGGTTGACATGATGAGAACATCGTATTTAAAAATACCTTCCGTGGCGGTGGTGACTTCCTGCTTGTCCCAGTCGACATTGGTCAGTTCGGAGATGACGAAATCGATCCCCGGCTTGATGAATTCCCGGCGGCTTCTTCTGATATCCTTGGGTTTGTTGATGTCAAACGGCACGAAGAGAAAGCCCGGCTGATAATAATGGACGTTATCCTTGTCAATCAGGGTAATCGTCCAGTCATCATCGAGGTCTTTCCTCATTTTGTTTGCCATCATGGTGCCGCCGCAGCCGGCACCCAGTATGACGAGTTTTTTCATAATACCTGTGTTCTCCTTTTCTGTCTTGGCCTGCAAGCCAGCCGTGCGGGCAGCTCTTCGGCCGTTGATATGCCAGTTACGCGAGCGCTTCCCGTTGCTGTTGTTTGTCCTTCTGATATGCCTGCAGGCAACTGCCGACCGCCTGCAGCATCATGAAGAAGAATCCGAAGGCCTCCTGGACCTTGGGATCGTTCACCATCTTGATCATGCCTAAGGGGCCGATCGGTTTGACCTTGCTGAAATCCAGGCCGCTTATCACCTTACAGATTTCCTCGATTTGGCTTTCATTGCAATCCAGCCGTTTCATGAAGGTGATCATCGTTCCGGCCAACTTGATCAGGCCGCTGCCCTGCTGCAGCCCATCGAGCCAGATGTTCATGCCGTTGAGAACATCGGTCTCTTTCATCAACACCCCGACTTCCTTGACGAACTCGGTCATCGGCTGCACCATGTTGAGCAGATCGCTCAGGGTATGGACGTTGATGAGGACGGTATGCAGGAGATCGCCCAGCTTTTCCGCCTGGAATTCCCCCTCATGCAGGGAGTTGAGGAATCGCAACATGCGGGGGTACATAAGCTGCAGAATGGGCACCATCTCGTCGCGCAGTTCGACCCCTGCCCGAAGCATGTCCAGTCCCTCCCCCATCGCATCGAGGTTGGTGAGGGCCTTGCGCAGCAGGATGGTCAGTTCGTCGACGTGAAACTCCCCTTCCAGGTCGGCAAAAAACTGTATCGATTTGGGATACGTCTGCTTGAGGATGGGCTCCATGTCGCGGGTCAGCTCGACGCCGGCCTTCATGACACCGACGACCTCGTTTATCTCTTCGAGGCTGGTCAACAGGGTTTTGGCCACATGGATAAACTTCTCATTGGAGTACCCGCCCTCGATGTCTTGAAAAAAACCGGTCAACCCGGGCTGGGCCTGTTTGAGAATCGGTTCCAGTTCCTGTTTCAGTTCCTGAAACACGTCCGACTTCAATGATCTGACTTCATCCGAGAGCCGGTCCAGCTTCTCCAGAATCAACGCTTCATTCATTTTATTCTCTCGCTCATTAGATTCACCCGTTACGCTTTTCGTGCAACGGTATCCCATTCGACAGGGACGGCTTTCCGATTCCGGCCCATGTCGTTCTGTATGCTTTATTCAGGGAGGGGTGTTTGGTCAGTTCGGGATCCGCTCCTCCAGCTGCCACACCTAAGAAATAATCAGATGCCCTGTTTGCACTTTTCGAACAAACTCATTTTTTCTTGTCTCTTACTGTGTGGTATTGCACTATGTAGTACCATACTGCGTAAAAAATGAAAAGCCGGAAGACGATCCTCCTAGCAACTTTTACTCGGAGTTTTTCCTTAATCCCGTAAAGGTGGGTGGTTAAGAAGCCAGCAAATGGATCTCATTGCCGGTTAACAGCTGTTTCGGAAGTCCGGGCAAACGTACCCGGCGTCAATCGGAGAGAGAAGACCTGATAGCAACCATTACCAGAACAAATATTCAACCTGCACTTCATGCATAATTTGCATTACAAATGTTGGTTCAATCTTTGATATCATGGGGGGAGCTTACGGAAAACAAGAAGCTGCCGCAAGAAAGGGGGAAGGAAAAAGGGGGCGCATTCCGGGAGGCCTGTATCAGGACTGCAGGGAAGAATGCGGACAAACATCCGTCACAGCCAAGAAGAGGGATACAACCTCTCACTGTTGCCCTCCCTCATCTGATATGCCTTGAGCTCGCTCTCAGGTTGCTGCCGCTGATGCCGCCTCGCGCAACCTGGCGATCAGATAGCCGATCAGATCGTCATCGTATTCATTCATATCGAAACAGTATCCGTCGGCACCCGCCAGGCCGCCTGGGATGCATTCCCCCCTGCCCTCCGGGTCGGTAATCATATCTTCATAGAAGCAGACCGACAGCCACCTGGCCGAGGGATTATCGTCGATCACATCGATCATGGCAAAGAGATCACGCCCGACCTGATGTCGATGTTTTGGCCGCAGAGAATAACTGACCCCCGGCCGGCCGACAAATTGTAGACTGACGTCGGCCATTGCCGCAACCTCGGCGCAAAGGAGCGAAAAAGCCCGCCGCATGGAGTTCCCGTCTTCCCTCCAACCCGCCAGAAAAGCATCTACATCCTCACAACTTCTTAAGTCTTCATTCATGGTCTCGTCCTTCCTCGCATGCACCAACCTTTATTTGCCAAGCCTCTAAAAATAATATATTTTGCAAGTACCCGCGGAGAGACCGGCGCCGTGACAGCGCCGGCCGGTTGCCGAGGATACGTTCAATGAACTGAAGTCACGCTTCCCCCTTGCGGGGGGTTAGGAGAATGCATGCAGATTATCATACCCCCAGCGAAAACCCAACAATTCATCGGCAGAGACTACGGGGAATATTCCATGCCGATTCTCTTGGCGAAAACTCGGGCTATCATCGACCTGCTGAAGACGATGAGCGAGCCGGAACTGGCCCGGCTGTTGAAGACCCGGGACATGCTGACCCAGTCGACCCACCACCGCATTCATAAGTTTGCCAAGCATTTGACGCTGCAGAACGCAGGTCAGGCGATTTTCACCTTCCAGGGCGATACCTACGCGGCTCTTGCCGCCGGGAACTTCTTCCCGGACGATCTCCAGTTCGCCCAAAGACAGCTGTTCATCCTCTCGGGATTGTACGGGATTCTCCGCCCCCTCGACCTGATCCAACCGTATCGGCTTGATATGTCAACCCCCCTGCCGGTTGCCGAAGCCCAGAACCTTTATCGGTACTGGCGTGAACCGGTGACCGAGATCATCAACAGGGCGCTGGCGGAGGATGAGGAACGGACGCTGGTCAATCTCGCATCCACCGAATATGCCAGGGTGGTCGATTGCAAGAAACTGCAGGGGAAAATGGTGACCATCACCTTCAGGGAACAGCACGATGGCGGATATCGCACCGTCCCCGTCCATGCCAAGAAAGCCCGCGGCCTCATGATCCGTTTTATCGTCACCGGCCGAATAACCGAGGCCGAAGGGCTGCGCGATTTTCATCTTGACGGGTATAGCTTTTCCAGGGAGGATTCGACTGCCGAGGAATGGCTTTTTTACAAGAAGGAATAGCGGTCGGGCCTAAAGAAGAGTCATAATCACTGCAACCGCTTCAGGAACAGCCCGGGCCACCGCCGCAGTCAGGCCGCCGCCCAGACGGTTGAAACAGCTGCCCTCGATGCCGACCAGATAGATGTTCTGCGGGACTCGTTCCGGATAAAGGATTGTGCCGACGCCAAGGGCCTCCCGGATGCCGATGCCGTGACCGCTGACCGGCCTCGGCGACGTGGCCGGCAGCTGATCCCAGCCGAGCCGGTGGACAGTACCGGCAGGACTGCCCAGCTGCACGCCGTCGACCACGATGAGCAGCTCTTCGCCGGCCAGTTCTTCCAGGAGGTCGATCCCTCCCAGGCCGAGAAAAGTCAGCCGCACCTTATCCGGCAGCGGCTGCTCAAGCAGAAGCTCGTAAACCGCCCGCCCGACGCCGTCATCGGCGGCCAGCTCGTTGCCGATGCAGACGATCAGGACGCGGCCGTCGTTCATACTTAAGGGCGTACGCCGCTGAAGGCGAGACTGAAGCTGCAGTTTTCGCCCGTGGCCAGGGTCTTCGGCCGGGCCGGAAGGCCGCAGAGTTCGGCCATAATGCCGGCAATATAGTAGTGAAACATCTGACAGGCCTGGCCGCCGATCTCCATCTGCCGGTTTTTGCAGACGCTGCCGATGGGACAACCATGCAGTTCGATGACCGCCTCCGGTCCGGTAAGGCGTCCATCGATATCCATCTTTTGAATCTTCATGACCCGGATGAATTCGTCAAGCGCCGCCGCAGGGGTCTTCTCGGTCATATGAATCGGCAGATTGACCGCCATTTTCCGACCGGCGGCGACCGCAAGCGCGGGGGTCGACTTGCCGACAAAGGCCACGGTGGTCTCGATGAACATATCGAGGAGAAAGGAAACCTCGGTGAAGGCTTTGTCGTAATCCTCCGGGGTCAGCGTCAGTTCAATATTGCCGCTCATAAAAATTTCTCCATGCGCATGCTGAATTCGATATTGCGGTAAAAATTCTTGACCACATGATGATTGCGATGGGCAATTGCCCCCGACGGGCAGATATAGGCGCAGCTCAGACAGCCGATGCAGTTTTCCACAACCGCCACCGTGACCTTCTTCGTCGCGGCCTCATAGGCAAAACATTCCGTCGGGCAGACGTCCTGGCACAGCCGGCAACCGCGACAGGCCTTTTCGTTGATCGTCATCTCCAGCATCTTCAGCCCCTCCATATCGTTTTCGTTATCCTGCCATTTTCCCGGAATTCCACGGCCAGGGCCATCTTACCTATGGCATGGGTCGAACAGGCAAGACAAGGATCGTAGCAGCGCACCACGAACTCCAGGCCGTTCAGCATCTTTTCGTCCTCCCCCCCCTGGAAGAGGGCATTGGCCCCCGCCTTGATCGATTTGTTGATTGCCGCGGTGTTCTGCTGGGTGGCAACGATCATATTAGCCGCCCGGACAATGCCTTTCTCGTCGATTTCATAGTCGTGGATCAGGGTACCCCGGGGAGCCTCGATATGGGCCACGCCGCGGCCGCCGGTAAAGGTGACCGGTACCCGGTTGTCGCCCCGAAGCGCCGAGTTGTTGATCAGCTGATCCGCCCGTTCGCAGGCATAGATCAGCTCGACCAGCTTGGCATACATCTGGATCACCGCGTTGTGGCAGGGCCGGCCGAATTTTGCCCGGAACTGTTCGAATTCCGCCTGGGCGAGCGGCGTGCCGATGCCGTCGACCACATTCAACCGGGCGAGGGTGCTGACCCGATAGAGATGCTCCGCTCCTTCGTAGTCGATATAGACCTCTTTGGCGTAGGAATTGGTCACCGTCCGCTCGGCGAGGAACTTCCGGTAGTCGGCGCTGGCGAATTCGGTTTTGATTGTGCCTTTCTCGTCCATGACCCGCAGGCGGCCGTCGTAGAAACTGAGCAGGCCGTCGTCGGTCACCGTCCCCAGGTACCAGGTAGGCAGATTGAGGCTGTCGAGCAACTGCGGATTATCGTCAAAGAGCCGCAGCAAGAGGGTCTTGACCGGTCCGGAAAGCTCCTTGACCAGCCCCACCGCCTCGGCGGTCAGCTCCTTCAGCCTCTGGAACTGGCCGTCGCTGAGGTCAAAGGAAATGCCGCCCGCCACCGCAGTGACCGGATGGATGCCGCGGCCGCCGATGGTCTCGTTGATCTTCTGGCCGAGACTCCGCAGGCGCAGTCCTTTCCCCGCGAGTTCCGGTTCGGCTGCCACCATGCCGACGATATTCTGGGTGGCGGCGTTGCCGGTAAGACCGAAGACCAGATCGGGACCGGCGAGGACAAAGAGCGACAGCGCATGGGAATGGATGACATGGCCCATGTACATGAATTCCCGCAGCAGCCGGGCAGCCTCCGGAATCTCCACTCCGGCCGCATGATCGAGGGCCTTGGCCGCGACCAGATGGTGGGCGGTCGGGCAGACGCCGCAGATGCGTGCGGTGACCTGGGGCAGGGTGTGGGCCTGCATGCCGACCAATATCCGCTCGAACCCCCGCAGTTCGTTGACGCAGAAGAAAGCCTCCTCCACCTTACCGTTATCGTCGCAATCGAGGAGGACCCGGGCATGACCCTCGATCCTCGTTACCGGATCTATTTTAATCGTTTTGGACATCAGCGGGCCTCCCCTTCGGCGATCCACTTGCGGATGAGAAATGTTGGTTTATTGCCGATCATCTTGGTCGCCATGGCGTAGGCGTACTGCGTCTTGGCTGTTCTTTCCAGATGGTCTTTCACGGTGTCGTATGGGATTTTGGTCAACCGGGACATCCGCTGGCCGATCTCGGTGCGGATATCCCGAGTCGGCTCGGTGAGCACCTGCATGGTGGGGCCGGCGCATCCGCTGCATGGCACCCCGTGATTGGGACAGGGGGCCAGGCAGCGGTCAAGCGTCACCGATCCCTGGCAGATATAGCCCTGACTGAGAAAGCAGGTTTCTTTGTCCGGTACGCCCTCGGTTATCTCTTTAATGGTGTCCGCCTCCGTCTTGACCATGGTCCGCCGACAGCCGGCGCAGACGCTTTCCTTGCCGGCCTTGGGCGAGCGCTGCTCGATCAAGGCGCTGAGGCCCTCGAAGATGAAGTGGGGATGGGGCGGACAGCCGGGCAGATAGAGATCGACATCGATAACCTCGTCGATGGGGGTGACCATCTTTTCCAGACTGCTCACCGAATTGTTCGGTAGAAAATCGGTCCTGGTAGTCGGACTCTGCCGGTAGACGTGATCCATGATCTCTTCACGGCTGTGGGCGAGGCCTGCGCCGTGCAACCCGCCGTAGACCGCGCAGGTGCCGAAGGCGATGATGGTTTTACAGTTTTTCCGCATCTCTATTGCGGCGTGACGGTCGTGTTCGGTCCGCACCGAGCCGGTGAGGATGCCGATATCCGCTGCCGGATAATTCTTCTCGTCGGTCAGCACCGGACATTTCAGGATCGTAACCGACTCCAGGACCTTTAAAATCTTTTCATGCAGATCGACCAGGGCCACATGACAACCGCCGCAATCGCACAGCCACTCGGTATTCAGGCGAATCTTATCTCCGCTCATTTTTTCCTCTTTAGAGTTGTCTTGGCGCTTCTATCGGGCCTTAGGCATCGACGGTCAGTACTTTCAGGCAGGCATTTTCCCCGGCGTGCCGGATCTCAAGCGTGGCCTTCTTGCCCATGATGGTCTCAAGTGCCCCGGCGAAAAAGCCGTACATCATGTTGCACAGCGACCCCTGCTGCGGATGACCGAACCGCAGGAGGGCCTGGCGGATCATGCAGTCCCGGAAAACCAGCTGCAGCTGGTGCTGGCCTTTGTCGTTGATGGTGACCAGCTGTTCCTGCCCTTTAGGCTTGAACGGCTCGAATCCCCAGAGGCAGTGGTTGGCGGCAAGGATATGCCGCACCTCTTCTACCGCCGTAAGGAGATCGTCGGTCCGTTTGGCCTTCTCGGAAAACTTCCGGCCGAGATTGCGGCCCGCCGCGGTGGTCATGCTGGTTGCCCCCCGGCCCAGTATCGGTTCGATTCCCGCCGACAACGCCGCCATGAAATTCATGGTTTCCTGCAGGGTTCGCCTTTTTTTCAGGATTTCCTCCACTTCAGCCTCCAAGTGCAATGTGTTTCCAATTACGTGAACGTATTCTTCGTAAGATTTTTTACGTAAGCCTTATTACATATACCGCGGAGACAATGGTCTTGTAAAATTAAAAGAAGGGAATTGCAAACTCAGTGACAGGATAAGTAACCGGTGAGGCCCGAAGGACAGGTTTTACCACTGCCTGCCACCATCGGAATTTGCTCGAGGGGAATGGATAAAATTACAATGAGCTCAACCTGGTGACGAACAGAAGTTACGGCCGAATCACTTACTCCAACCATACTCCCCTACCAGGTCGACAAACCGGACGCCGGCGAGATCGGTGATTTCCACCTTGCCTTCTTTCTTTTCCAGCAACTGCAGCATCTGGACGTGCTGGTCGCCGACCGGGATTATGAGACGCCCCGGGTCGGCAAGCTGCTCGACCAAGGGCTCGGGAATGGAGGGACCGCCGGCGGTGACGATGATGACATCGTAGGGGCTGTATTCGGGCCAGCCGAGCGTTCCGTCATCGAGTTTGGAACGGATGTTGTAATAGTGCAGTTTGTCGAAGATCCGCCGGGCTTCCGCGAGCAGGGAATCGATCCGCTCGACGGTGTAGACCTTGTAGCACATCCGGGAAAGCACCGCCGCCTGATAGCCGGAGCCGGTGCCGATTTCGAGAACCTTTTCATGGCCCTGGAGCTGGAGGGCCTGGGTCATATAGGCGACGATATAGGGCTGGGAGATGGTTTGACCGGCGCCGATCGGCAGGGGATGATCGCCATAGGCTCGTCCACGCATGGCATCGTCGACGAATAGATGCCTGGGAACTTCGGACATCGCCTGAATGGTTCGTTTGTCGTAGATATCCCGGTTCAGGAGCTGTTCCTGAACCATGCGTATCCGGCCGGTTTCGTACGGATCCATCACCTTCTATTTCTTTTGCCAGGAATAATCTTTGGCCCAGTCCATCTCATCCTCGTCGGTCGAGGAATAGACACAGTCGGCAACAATGCCGTTACGCAGGGTTACCACCACATAATGGTATTCCGGCGAACCGATACGCTTGCCGACCAGGGGAGTTTTTTCAATGAGACTCATCTCTTTATCCCGGTACAGCCATTTCTCCACGCCCTCGCCGACCTCCTGCTGTTCATCCGGTTCGCCGAGAAAGACCAGCACATCTTCTTTGGTGGATTCTCCAACCTTAAGCAGTGCCGCATCCGACGCAAGGTGACGCACCGGGTTTATATAGCATCCCGAAACGCCGGCAAGGAACGTCAAAACCAGAAGAAAAGACCATAATTTTGCAGCCATACACCTCTCCATCGAGCCAGTCCTCCTCCACCTCTCTACCGTTCTTATGAAGCTGTAGAGTTTGAAACCCCGGATAACGAACCACCAGGAACCGTCTGCCTAGTGTCTGAAATTATATTAATTCTCACTTCTATAGTCGGTGGGTGTCAATTTTTCAACGAATAACTCAGGACACGCGGGAAACCGACTTGGCGAAATCGCCGCTCCATGCCGGGGTGGCGCCGGCATGGAGCGGGCGGGCCGTCAATCCTGCACGACCCTGTTGAGAATCCGGTAGTTTCTCTCGACCATGGCCAGCGGATCGACGTTAAGCCCCGCCTGGATCATGGCATTGTCGTGGATCTGCCGGGCTATTTCCGCAGCGAAATCCTCGTCTTTCACGGAGAGCTCGGCCAGTTTTCTGATCAGCGGATTCTGCGGATTGATTTCGAGTTTCTTCTTGCTCTCACCCATCCCGGGAAAGCCCTTTTCCTTCCGGCCGGCGGCCAGGACCCGCTCCATGGTGGAGGTCATGAAGGCGTCGGGATTGACGATCATGGCCGGGGCGTCGACCAGGCGCTTCGACACCACGACTTCCGAGATATGCTGCTCCAGGACCTTCTTCATCCATTCGGTCAGCTTGGCAAGAGTATCATGGTCGAGCTTCCTGCCATCCTCGCCTGGCGCAGTCTCCTCCTTCAACTCTTTTTCGTCTCCCGCGATGGCGAGATCGGCCCGGTCGGCGGAAACGAGCTTTTTGCCTTCGAATTCGGCGAGATGGCTGAGGACGAAGTCGTCGATCGGCTCCATGGTATAGATGATCTCGATATCCTTCTTGCGGAACATCTCGATATACGGCCCGGCCTCGATGGCGACCCGGCTGGGACCGTTGATATAGTAGATTTCCTGCTGCTCGGGACCCATCCTGAGGAGATAATCGGCCAGCGAAATCGGCTTGCCTTCCTCCGATTTGGAAGACTCGAAGCGCAGCAGTTTGCCCAGCTCCTTCTGGAATTCATAGTCGGAGGTAATTCCCTCCTTAATATAGATGCCGAAAGCTGTCCAGAACTTCAGATATTTTTCGGGATCGTTCTTGGCCTCTTCGTCCAGAGATTTGAGGAAACGCTTGGTGATGACCTTGCGGATCTTCGACACCAGGGCGTTGTCCTGCAAGGCCTGGCGGGAGATGTTGAGCGGCAGGTCCTCGCTGTCCACCACGCCCTTTAAAAACCGCAGCCAGTCGGGCAGAATGTTCTTGGAATGCTGATCGATGAGGATCCGCTGGCAGTAGAGGTTGACGCCGGGATCGGTCTTGCCGAAACCGAAGACCTCGAAGTTTTCGGTCGGCACGAAGAGCAGGGCATTGATGGCGAGCGGCGCATCGGCGGAAAAGTGCAGCCGGTACAGGGGATCGCTCACCGCATTGCCGACGAACTTGTAAAACTCCACGTACTCTTCATCCTTGATCTCGTTCTTGTTCCTGGTCCACAGAGCCTGCACGGTGTTGATGGTCTCGCCGTCCAGCTTGATAGGAAAGGAGACGAAAGCCGAGTACTGCTTGATGATCGCACTGATTTTCCACTTCTCTACATATTCCTTGGCGTCGTCCTTCAACTCGACTATGACCTTGGTGCCGCGGCGCAGGCCGGGCATCTCGCTGATGGTGAAGGAGCCCGTACCGTCCGAGACCCACTCATGCCCTTCGCTTTTATCCCACGAGCGGCTCTGCACCCTGACCGTCTTGCCGGCCATAAAGGCTGCATAGAAACCGACACCGAACTGACCGATAAGGCTGACATCCTTTTTCGCTGCCTCGACCAGTTCAGCCATGAAGGTGTTCGATCCGGAATGGGCGATGGTCCCCAGATTGTGTTCCAGCTCAGTGCGGGTCATGCCGATGCCGGTATCGGTGATGGTCAGGGTGTTGTTCTTTTCGTCGAGATCGATGGTGATTTCCAGCGGCAGGTGGCCGTCGAAGATATCGGTCTGGGTGATGCTTTCGTGGCGGAACTTCTCCAGGGCATCGGCCGCATTGGAGATCAATTCCCGGATAAAGACGTCTCGTTCGGTATAGAGGGAATTGATCACTATATCGAGGAGTTTTTTGGTTTCTGCCTTGAATTCATAGGTTGCGGTCTGGCCTGTCATGATTCACCTCTTGCAAATGTAACGGGTCGGGAAAGGGCCCCGGGACTTCCGGAGGCTCCTTACCATTGATTTTTTTCCTAAAGTCGGCCAAAATGGTAAGCATCGATCACCTGCTGTCAAGACTTCCCCGGCAGTCGCAACCGCCTCCTTGAACAAGAAAACGACATGAAAATAATAGTCTTCGGCGACATCCATATGGCAACCGGCGAGGCCCGGCGTATTCCGGGAATAGCTGAAGCCGACCTGGTGATCCTGAACGGCGACCTGACCAACCGCGGCGGGATCAGGGAAGCGAAGATCGTCCTGGACGACATCCTCGGCCTGAACCCGAAGGTGCTCGCCCAGTTCGGCAACATGGACCGCCCGGAAGTGAACGACTACCTGGAGAACCTGGGGCTCAACCTTCACGGCCAGGCGCGCCTGATGGGCGGCGAGATCTGCCTGGTCGGTGTCGGCGGCTCGAATCCCACCCCGTTTCGTACCCCGTCGGAATTCTCCGAGCAGGAGCTGCTGCGCCTCGCCGAACAGGCGATGAGCCAGGGATTGGAGTATAAGAAGCTTGCCGAACCCCTGCATAGAAGAAGTATCCCGCTGATCCTGATCTGCCATGCGCCGCCTTTGAACACTACCGTCGACACCCTCCGCAGCGGCAGGCATGTCGGCTCTTCGGCGTTTCGTACCGTTATCGAAAAATATCGACCGGATCTCTGCATCACCGGCCATATCCACGAGGCAAAAGCCAGGGACACCCTGGCCGGCACTCCGATTGTCAACCCCGGTGCACTGCGAGGCGGCTGGGTAACCATCCATATCAACCATTCCCAACTGGAAATCGACCTGCAATGAACGATCATTATCAGACCATTATCATCGGCGGCGGGCTCTCCGGACTCACCGTCGCTCATAAGTTGCGGCTGCAGAAACCCCATCACCGCTTTGTGGTTATCGAAAAAAGCGGCCGGACCGGCGGTGTTATCGCCACCCACCGCAACCAGGGCTATACCGCCGAAATCGGCCCGCACGGTTTTCTCGACAACTGCCCGGAAAGCAGGCAGATTTTAGCCGAGACGGGTCTTGACCGGGAATCTCTGCAGGCGCCGCTGATCGATTTTGTCCGGTACGTCTATTTGCACGGCCGGCTGAACCTCATCCCCCAGACCCCGAAAAAGATCCTGATGGCGCCGCTCATCCCCTGGCAGGCCAAGCTGCGGGTGCTGGCCGAACTCTGGCAGCCGGTGCTGGGCGGCGAGCCGACGGTGGCCAAATGGGTTGCTCACCGCTTCGGCAAGGCGCTTTTACCCTATGTGGACGCCGTCTATACCGGCACCTATGCCGGCGATTACGACCGCCTGACCATCGACAGCGTCATGCCGGGATTACGAGCCCTGGAAAAGGAACACGGCTCGGTGCTGAGGGGAGCACTGCAGCGGCTGCGGGCAAAAAGACAGGAAAAGTCGGTAAAAACGCCGTTCAGGATGCCGGCCATGACCAGCTTTCCTGAAGGGATGGCCCGTCTGCCGGCAAGACTTGCGGAAAACCTGGCCCCCGGCCGGGACCTTTTGCTCGATACCGCCGTGACTGCGGTGCACTCCGCGGGCAGCGGCTGGCAGGTGGAGACCGACAAGGGTATGCTGCAGGCAAGTCAAGTGGTGGTCGCCCTGCCCATCAATGCGGCCTTACGGCTGCTTGCCGCACTCGATCCGGCCATGCCGGAAAAGTCCGTACCTGAGGCTCAACTTGCCACCGTCGTCCTGGGCTTTGCCGACACAGTCAAGCTGCCGCCGGGCTTTGGCTTTCTTACCCCTGAATGCGAACAGCGTTTTGCCCTCGGCGCCCTCTTTTCCTCGAATATGTTTCCCGGCCGGGCGCCGGCAGGCCATATCGTTTTTGAAACCCTCGTCGGCGGCAGAAGACATCCGGAACGAGTCGAGCTGGATGACAGAACGCTGACCCGCAAGGCCTTTGAAGATGTCCGGCAGATTCTCGGCATCGCCATGGAGCCGGCCTACAGCACGGTTTTGCGACCCTGGGGCGGCATTCCCCAGCTCGAACGCAACTATCCGGGCCTTCTTGCCTGGCGCAGGAGATTTCTTGCCGCCCACCCCCATCTCCATATCTGCGGCTTCGGCTGGGAAGGCATCGGTATGAACGACATGATGAAACAGGCGACCCGGGTCGCCGAAGAACTTCTTGCCCCGGGCCGGCGAGAAGAAGTCGCCGAAATCAAAGGGGTCTATTTTTAACACCCCCCACAAGGTGGACTCTTTTCAGTACCCCCTTGAGGGGTATAAGTACCTTCACGAAATTCTTTCTTAAAGAAACAAGAATGAATTCCTAAGGTGCTAAAAAAACCGCGCCTGGCTGATCGTGACTGCCAGGCGCGGTCTCCCGGGGGGGAACTTGCGGGATATCTTCAGAGCTGTTTGACCTTGTTGCTCAGGATCTCCAGCTGGGCGCTGACGGAATTGTCCCGCAGCAGCTGGTTGTTGACCACCTTGATCGAATGCAGGACGGTCGAGTGATCGCGGTTGAAGGTTCGGCCGATATCGGCCAACGACTCTTCGGTATACTTGCGGGCCAGATACATGGCGATCTGCCGTGGAAAGGTGATGGCTTTTTTCCGAGAGCGGGACTGAAGGTCCTGAATGCTTACATTGAACTGGCCACTCACCAGTTCACAGATTGCGGCGGCGGACAACACCTGACTTACGCCGACGATCGAGGCCACAACCTCCCGGACCAGATCGAGATCGACATGGCCGCCGGTCAGTCGCGCCTTGGCCCGCACAGCAATGAGAGCCGATTCGATCTTGCGGATGTCGCCACGAATATGGTTGGCCAGGTAGTCGATCTGATCCTCGCCCAGCATCAACTGCTGCAGATGCGCCTTCTTCTCGACGATACGGACCCTGGTGGCAATGTCCGGGGCCTTGATCGAAGTCACCAGGCCGGAGGACATCCGCGACAGGAACTCGTTATCGATGCCCACCAGATCCCGGGGCGCCCGGTTGGCGGTGAGAATTACCCGCTTGCCCGATTTGATCAGCAAGTCGAGAATTTCATTCAACTCTTCCTGGGTCTTTTTCTTGCCGGTCAGGGCATGGACATCCTCCACCAGCAGGATATCGCAGTTATCATGGTATTTGCGCTTGAAGGCATCCATGGAGTTGGTCTGAATCCCGCGCACCATCTCCGCCGAAAATTGTTTCGCCGTGAGATAATGAAGTCTCGTCATCGGCGATTCGGCAAAAACCTGATGAGCCACCGCGTGGGTCAGATGGCTTTTGCCGAGACCGGTATCGCTGTTGATATAGAGACAGGGACCGACCATCCCATCTTTCGCGACGATCGACCTGCAGGCCGACTCGGCCAGGATGTTGCTCTCGCCCACCATGAATTCATCGAAGGTGTACCGGGGATGCAACGCCTTGAATTTAGAATTATTTTCCGGAATAAAGGGCAGCCGCATCGGGGTCCCGGCGGAAGATTTCGCTGCCGTCCCGACCACCACGGCCGGACGGCCCTCCTCGCAAAGCGCCACTTTCGCCGCAACCAAGCCGTTTTCCTGCATCTTTTCTTCGATCACACCGAGAAAATTCTGCTTGATGTAGGCGCTGAAATATCTATCCGGGGTCGAGAGAGAGAGACGTTCCCCCTGAAGCTGAACAAACTTGATTGGCTCTATCCACAAGTTGTAGATATTCTCCGCCAGCGTTTCTTTTAAACTCTCTTTCACTTTCTCCCAGACCATATAGAACCCCTTCCCCCTTGGTAAAAACAGATATGACCCGAATAAAAGCGATTCGGCTTAGGACAAACAAGCATCAGAACCCGATGGATAGTTAAAAACGGCTGCTTATCAGCCTTGTCTCGCAGTACTTCAGAATATTGTCATGCAGACCCGCACGACGGGTGTTTTTCTGGGGCCAGAATTAACTCCACTTTTCTCTGGCAGTCAAAGACGATTTACCGATGTTTTCTTATAAGGTTGGCGTGTTAGATACCCTCCTCTGGATCCCCCGAAATGGTTGAATCTGTGATTTTCATCAACGGGGAAGCCCGGTTTTCGAGGCATCTGGCGCTATCCATCTTTTCTCGCGACATCTGGCACCCTTAGCCTCTTATCCACAAAGTTATCAACAATTTCATAAAAAAATTGATCTTAACCAATCTCTGTTTTGCTGGTTTTTCCTGTATTTTTCTCCATATTATTTGAATATCTCGATTGTATGTACGTCATTTCGCGGGCTTCAGACGATCTAAGAAAAAAGTTAATTTTTTTCCATGATAAAGGCTGGTTTCAGCGGCCGCCTCCGGTCATACTCGCCCGCGCCAAGGTTATCACCCTCACCTCCCTGGCCCCGTGATTCTTCAGAACCCTGCTGCATGCCTCGACGGTGGTTCCCGTGGTGAAGACATCGTCGACCAGGCAGACGATCGACCGGTCGGGCTGGAAAGAACGGTTCAACCGGAAGGCATTCTTCAGGTTTTTCCGCCGGTCGATGCCGCGCAGCTCGGTCTGCGCCACCGTATTTCTAACCCGGATCAGGCCATCGGGGAGGATCGTCCGTTCCCGTCCCGCAAAAAACAGCCGGGCAAGGACCGCAGCCTGATTAAGCCCTCGCCCCCGCAGCCGCAAGCGGTGCAGGGGAACCGGAACAATAACGTGACAGTCGGCAAAAAGAGACAGATCAGCCCTCAGGGCGAGGTCTGCGAGGGCACCGGCTACAGAAGTGTCGCCGCCAAATTTCAGCTTATGAACCAGTTGCCGCACGGCCGTCTCGTATCTGACGAGAGACCGGGCGAGATCGTACGACGGAGGTGTGGTAAGGCAGGCGCCGCAGAGGTGCCCGTGGCCGCCCGGCCGGTCGAGTTGCTCCATGCCGCAGATGGGGCAGAGAGGCTCGCGCAGGAAGCGGATGTTGCTCGTGCAGTCCGGACAGAGTTTTGCCGGACTGCCAACCGCAAGCCTTACGCCGCAGGAACCGCATACCGGCGGAAAAAGCAGGTCCATGCATCCCATTTTCATCTTGGCAAGGACTTTCATTGTCTGCCCCCTGCCCGTTCTTGAATATGTACCATACCCCCTCTCCTTAATTCTTCCGCCTTACCGGGGATAACCGGGCCCGGCGGGAAAAATATGTCCACGCTACTCTAGCACAGGTTTCCCACATTTTTCTTGCTCCACCACATGCAAGCTTTGCAAATCATTTGAAACATGGCATAATACCCGCGATTTTCGGTCAGTCTCGGCAACAGGCCTACCGAGAACCGTCCGGCAATACATAACAATGGAATCACACGCTCCTTTTCAGTTTCGCTGCCTGCGGCCGCTTGCGACCGCAGGTGAAAGAATTACAGGAAGGTATCTATGACTGTATCCAGGAAGATAGTCAATTGCGTTTCGGGAAGAGTTTGCCTTTTCAACCGTCTTGCCCTGCTGGTCTTGCTCACCGTTGTGTATGCCCTGCCTGCCTGGGCGGCGAGTGACAAGATCAGTTTCCTGCCCCTCAACGTGCACAGTCCGTTTGATGCCGAACAAATACAATCGCGCACCGACAGTGAACTGCGGTCGGTGCTGGCGACAGCCGACCTGCCGCTTCTCCCCCGCAACGAGGCGGAAAAGCTCGTCGATTACAAGGCAGCCTGGCCGCCGCCGGCCACGGTACTACAGAATGTTGCCGACAAAATCAAGGTTGACAATCTCGCCGTGGGCAACCTCACGGTAATCGGCAACAAGATCAGCATCGACGTCAAACTCTTTGACCTCCTTGCCCCGGGCAAACCGACCTTTTACTTCCAGACCGCCGACTCGATTGAAGGCGTACGGAATGCTTTCGTCAAGATCGCCGCCGAAATCAGAAACTATCTCGACAAGGATATCCGCATTGGCGCCATCGCCCCCGAAGGAAATGAGCGCATCGACTCCGGCGCGATCCTGCGCAAGATCAAGACCAAACCCGGAGATGCCTACAGTCCGGCGACCCTTCGCGACGATCTGAAAGAGATTTATAAAATGGGGTATTTCGACAATGTCCAGATCGACATGGAGGATACGCCAGCCGGCAAGAAGGTGGTGTTCCGGGTGACCGAGAAACCGCTCATCAACACCGTAACGTTCGAAGGAATCGACGAACTGAAGGAAGAGGATGTCAAGGCCGCGGCCAACATCAAGGAACAATTCATTCTCAATCCGGTCAAGATAAGCGAGGCGGAAGAGGCGATCCGGCAACTCTATAAAACCAAGGGCTTTTACAATAGCAAGGTTACCTCCTCCATCAGCTACCCGAGCGATAAGGGCGCGGGCGTCGTCTTCAAGATAGAGGAAGGCGAAAAGATTTACATCAAAGAGATAACCGTAGAAGGCAACGTAACCTTCGATGACGACGAACTCCTTGACGAAATCGAGACCGGCGAGAAGTGGTTCATGTCCTGGCTCACCGACGCCGGGCTTCTCGATATGAATAAGATCCAGCAGGATGCCCAGCGCATTGTCGCCTTTTACAACAATCACGGCTTCCTCGAAGCAAAGATCGGCGAACCGCAGATCCGGCAGGAAAAAGAGTGGCTGTTCGTCAAATTCGTGGTCGAGGAAGGACCGCGCTACCGTGTCGGCACGGTGGATTTCACCGGCGATCTGCTCGGCGACAAGGAGAAACTGCTGTCGCTTGTCGAGATCCGAAACAAGGAGTATGTGAGCAGACAGCAGATCAGGGACGATATCCTCAAGCTTACCGATCATTATGCCGAATCCGGCTATGCCTTCGCCAGCATCCGGCCGCAAACCGAAAAAGCCCCCTCGGGCGACCGGATGGATATCACCTTCAAGATCAGCAAAGGCAATCTGGTCTATATCGACCGGATCACCATCAAGGGCAATACCCGGACGAGAGACAACGTCATCCGCCGCGAGCTCCGCATCGCCGAGGGCGGCGTCTTCGATTCCAAGGCCCTGCGTGAGAGCACCCAGGCCCTGCAGCGCTTGATGTATTTCGAGGAGGTGAATATCACCCCCGAGCCGTCGCTTGACCCCGACCGGATGAATGTAGTGATCGACGTCAAGGAAAAGAGCACGGGAACCTTCAGTGTAGGCGCGGGGTACAGCTCAGCCGACAACCTGATCGTCATGGGCCAGGTCTCCGAAAACAACTTTCTAGGCCGGGGCGACACCCTTTCGTTGAGCGGCAACCTCAGCGGCAAAAGTTCCCGATACAACCTCGGTTACACCAATCCGCATCTGAACGATTCGGCGCTCTCCTGGGGGCTCGATCTGTTCGATACGGAACGGGAATATGACGACTATACTAAGGATTCCATCGGCGGCGGCATCCGCGCCGGCTATCCTATCTTCGAGAAGTGGCAGCTGTTTGGCAATTACAGCTATACCGACACGGATCTCACCGACGTTACCGAAGATGCCTCCTTTATCATCAGGAATTCCGTCGATCTCCACGTTACCAGTGCGGTCAAGCTCTCGCTGGTCCGGGATACCCGTAACAAGCGGTACGGTGCCTCGGAAGGTTCGCGGAACTCGGTCAGTGTCAAATACGGCGGCGGACCGTTCGGGGGCGATGCGGAATTCACCAAGGTCGAAGGATCGACCGGCTGGTACTTCCCGATGCCTCTGCGGACTATATTCCATTTCAGTCTGAATGCAGGTCAGGTTTTCGAAAACGAAACGGACAAGCTGCCGGTTTACGAACGCTTCTACCTGGGTGGTCTCAACTCGATCCGCGGCTTCAAGTATGCCAAGGTGAGCCCCATCGATCCCTTGTCCGGGGATCGCATCGGCGGCGACAAGATGTGGTACGGCAACACCGAAGTGGTCTTTCCGCTGCTTGAAACCCAGGGTCTGATGGGCGTGCTCTTCTTTGATACCGGTCAGGTACTGAACGATGACGAGGACTGGGCGGACGCCAGCGACTCGATCAAGAAGGCGACGGGCGTGGAGGTTCGCTGGCTCTCGCCCATGGGCCCCTTACGTCTGGTCTGGGGCTACAACCTCGAACCCATAAACGGTGAAGACGATTCCGTCTGGGACTTCAGCGTCGGCGGCGTTTTCTGATCCTTCCCAAAAAAGAGCAAGATAGTTATACTGCCGGTTATGCCGTAAGGCTAACCGGCACTTTTGTTGACGATGCACGAAACACTCCTCAATCTCCTGACGAAGGAACAAACTCTCTCCGTGGCCGGACTGCGCGGGGCGAGTCCCGCCTGGCTTGCGGCAAAAGTGGCGGACCACCGCACCTGTTGCTGTATCGTGCCGGATGAGCATCTCATTTCGGTCTTCGAACAGGACATCGGTCTTTTCACCGAAAAACAGATTCTGCCGTACCCGGGCCATGAAATTCCGCCCTATACCCCGCTCTCTCCGGACCAGCGGATCGCAGCTGCCCGCCTCTCCACTCTCTACAGTCTGAAAACCGGCAGCGGCGGCATCATGATCACCTCGATCGAGGCGCTGCTGCGACGGGTCATGCCGGCCGGTCTCCTGACCCGAGTTGCCGAATATCTGATGGCGGGCGAGGATTGCGATCGGGACGACCTGGTGCAGCGATTGGTCTACCTCGGCTATGAAAAGTCGGCCCTGGTGCAGTCGGTGGGGGATTTTTCGGTGCGCGGCGGCATTGTCGATATCTATCCGCCGCCCTTTACCCTCGATTCCGGACTTACCCACGAGGGTCCGATCCGCCTCGATTTTTTCGGCGACACCATCGAATCGTTGCGCCCCTTCGATCCGTTCACCCAGCGTTCGTCCGGGGAACTCGGCGAAGCCACGCTCCTGCCGGTAACGGACGTCCTCCTCGACCCCGCGCCTGACCGTTTAAAGAAGATCATCGGACTGATCCACGAGGTAAGCGAACAAAACGGCTGGAACAGCGAGGAAACCGCCCGCATGGCGGAACGGGTAGGAAGCGGCCTGCGCTTTGAGGGGATGGAGTTTTTCCTGCCTCTCTTCTACCCGGACCATGAACAGCCGACCTCGTCCGTCCTTGAGTTTCTGCCAAAGGACGCGGTATTGCTGCTCGTCGATCCGGAAGGCATCCGGCAGAGCATGAATCTCACGCTCGAGCGCATCTGCAAAAACTACGAGACCGCCCGGGAGATGGCCAACCCCGCCCTGCCGCCCGCCGAGCTCTTTCTGCTGGAGGATGAGGTCACCAGGCAGTTGGCCGGCTTTTCGCAGCTGAACGTCACCGATTTTACCCGTCCGGATGAAGAGACGATTACCATATCCACCGGCAATCATCAGCTGCTGAAACAGGAAATCTCCCTCAATCGCGCCAAGCTCGGCATTCTCGCTCCGCTCTCCGCCCAGATTTACACCTGGCAGAAAAGCGGCGAACGGGTGGTGGTCTGCTGCCGTTCGTCGCGACATACCAAGAATCTTGCCGAACTTCTCGGCAAACACGGCCATCAGGTGGAAATTCTGCCGGCACCTCTTGCGCTCGAACATCTGCCCGCTCGCGAAGGGGACCAGCCGCTTTTTCTCTGCGATCACCCGCTGTCGGAAGGATTTTCCCTGCCGGGCCTGCGCCTCCACCTCCTCTCCGAGAGCGAACTGTTCGGAGAGATGCGGCTCGGCGGCAAGAAAAAGGGCAAACCAAAAGAGGATCCGCTGCTCTTTACCGAGCTGCATTACGGCGATGTCGTCGTCCATCGCGACCATGGCTTAGGCGTCTATCGCGGCCTCGACACCGTAACCTTCCAAGGGGTGATCAACGATTTCGTCTGCCTCGAATATAAGGACGGCGACAAGCTCTATCTTCCCGTCGACCGGTTGAACCTGCTCACTCGGTACCAGGGTCTCTCCGACCGCGACCCCAAGATCGACAAGCTCGGCACCCAGAACTGGAAGACCACCAAAACCAAGGTGAAGGAAGAGGTCTGGAAGGTCGCCCAGGAACTGCTCGACATCTATGCCAAGCGCGAACTGCGGGAAGGCCGCCAGTTCTCACCGGCCGGGCAGCTCTTTCACGAACTGGAGGAATCCTTCCCCTTCGACGAGACCCCCGGCCAGGATCAATCGATCAGCGATGTAATAGGCGATCTTACCAGCGAACGGCCGATGGACCGGCTGGTCTGCGGCGATGTCGGCTACGGCAAGACCGAGGTGGCGGTCCGCGCCGCCTTCAAGGTGGTCGAGGATGGCTATCAGGTAGCCATCCTGGTACCCACCACCGTGCTTGCCGAACAGCATGCCAAGACCTTTGCCGAACGGCTGCAGGGTTTTCCGGTCACCATCGCCTGTCTCAACCGGTTTCGCAGCCAGGCGGAACAGAAGAAGATCCTGAAAGATCTGGCCAAAGGCCAGATCGACGTCATCATCGGCACCCACCGGCTCTTGTCCAAGGACGTGGTCTTCAAGGAGCTCGGGCTGGTGGTCATCGACGAAGAGCACCGGTTCGGCGTCGCCCATAAGGAAAAGCTGAAAAAGCTGCGGGCCGAGGTCGACATCCTGACGCTCACCGCCACCCCGATCCCCAGGACCCTGCAGATGTCGCTGCTGTCGATCCGCGACCTGTCGGTCATCTCCACCCCGCCGATCCACCGCCAGCCGGTCAAGACCTTCGTTGCCCGCTTCGACGAGCTGGTCATCAAAGAGGCGGTCAGCAAGGAACTGCGGCGCGGCGGCCAGGTTTTTTTCGTCCACAACCGGGTGAGATCCATCCAGCGGATGGCCTCTCTCGTGCAGCAATTGGTGCCGGAAGCGCGCATCGCCGTGGCCCACGGCCAGATGGCCGGCAAGGAGCTGGAAGAGATCATGGTCTCCTTTGTCACCAAGAAAATCAACGTCTTGGTCAGCACTACCATTATCGAGTCGGGACTTGACATCCCATCGGCCAATACCATCATCATCAACAGGGCCGACATGCTTGGCCTGGCTGAGATTTATCAGCTGCGGGGCCGGGTCGGGCGGTCGAGCATCCAGTCGTTCGCCTACCTGTTAGTGCCGTCGCTCGACAGCCTGAGCAAAGATTCCAAGGAGCGGCTCCGGGCGCTTATGGACTGCAACGATCTCGGCGGCGGTTTCAAACTGGCCATGAGCGACCTGCAGATCCGCGGCGGCGGCAACCTGCTCGGGGTCAGCCAGAGCGGCAATATCGCCGCTATCGGCTACGATCTCTATCTCGACCTGCTGCAGAAGACGGTTGCCGACCTCAAGGCGCAGTCGATCAAGGACGACAGACCCATCCGCGAGGACCTCGATCCGGAAGTGAACCTCCAGCTCTCTGCCTATATCCCGGAAAGCTATATCCCGGATGTCAGCCAGCGCTACATCACCTATCGTCGCATGGCGGCGTTGACCACCTCTTCGCCTGAGATGCAGACCGACCTGGAGGAGGAACTTATCGACCGCTACGGGCCGCTGCCGATCGAGACCGTTACCCTCTTTCGGATCATCGCCCTGAAGAAAGAACTCGCCGGCTTACGCATCGGCAAGCTCGAACAGGGCCGCGACAGCCTGGTACTGACTTTCCTGAACGACACGCCCCTTGCGCCGGAGATGTTGCTTTCTTACCTTGAAAGAGCCGGGACCAAAAAACACGCTGCCGTCCCCAAGCTTACTCCGGACGGGCGGCTTATCATTTTCGGCCGGCTGACTTCGACCGAACACGTTTTCGAAACCATTGCAAAGATCCTTCATGAACTGGGCAAACTTGTCTCCGCTGCCTGCTGAACCACAGGAGGCCCCGATTCCGCCGAATTTCACCTGGCAGGAGGTCGATACGATCTTCCTCGACATGGACGGCACCCTCCTCGACAAGTACTACGATGACTTCTTCTGGGAGCAGTATGTCCCCGAGGTCTACGCCTTCCGCAATAGTCTTCTGCCGGACCAGGCCCGGGAGCAGCTGCTGGCGGTGTACCGCAGCGTCGAAAACACCCTGCAATGGACCGATCTCGACTACTGGTCCGAGCGACTGGACCTGGATATTACGGCGCTGAAGAGAGAAGTGAGTCATTTGGTCGACGTCCATCCCCACGTTGTCGATTTCTTCCGCCACATGCAGGAAAAGGATAAAAAACTCTATCTCGTCACCAACGCCCATCCCAAAACCCTGCAGGTGAAAATGGAGAAAGTGAGAATCGAGCATTGGTTCGAGCAACTGATCTGCTCCCAGGAAGTTGGAGCGGCCAAGGAGCAGCCCGAGTTTTGGCAGAGACTGCAGCATCTGCTGCCGTACGACCGGACGAGGACTCTTTTCGCCGACGATACCGAAAAAGTCCTTCACTCGGCGGCCGCCTACGGCATCAAACATCTGATCCATGTGGCAAAACCCAGCTCCCGGCTTCTTCCCCGTCATTCATTCCACTTCCCGTCGATCCTCAACTTTCGGGAATTGATGTTTTAGGTGACCCCAGGCAGTTCGAGCCCTGGACCGCCTTGGTCTTCCGCCGATCGGATATGAGAATATTGTTGCAAAGTTGCTCCAGGATGACTACCAATAGTTGTGTATCATCACCCACCTGGAGTTTATGAAATCACCATTATTAGGAGTAACTGGAAATGAAAAAATTATCGCTGTTTTTGCTTCCGGTCATTATTGCCTTCACCCTCTCGTCCTGTGGCCCCCAATATAGCAAGGGGACTCAGGGTGCCGGAATCGGCGCGGCCGGCGGGGCCATCGCCGGTCAGGCCATCGGCCGCAGCACGGAAGCAACCTTGATCGGTGCCGCAGTGGGCACCCTGCTCGGCTACATTGTCGGCAACGAAATGGACAAATACGACCGGCAGCAGCTGAATCAGACGTATGAGTACGCACCCTCCGGCCAACCGACCTCATGGCACAATCCTGATAACGGCAACAGCTATCAGGTCGTTCCGCAGCCGGCCTATACCCAGCCCAGCCAGCCGGACAGGCCCTGCCGGAAAGCGGAAATCCTTGCCACCATCGACGGCCGGACCGAAAAAACCTACACCACCGCCTGCCGCAACAGTGTCGGGCAGTGGGTCCTGCAGAATTGATCTGCCGCACCTTGAACGACCGCCTCCTTCACTGCCGGTGAAGGAGGCATAGTCGCCTATTTTTCTTACTCTTTTCTTTTTCCTCTCACATGGCACCATCGCCCAAAGGCCAGTCGCGTCTGGCGCAATTCGCCTTAATCCTGGCCATGGTCCTCTGGGCAAGTTCTTTTATTGCCCTGAAATTTGCCTTTCGCACCTATGACCCCCTGGTGGTGATCTTCGGGCGCATGTTCATCGCCAGCATCTGTTTTCTCATGATCGGCAGGCGCCTGGCCCAGACACTCCACTACCGCAAGGGGGACTACAAACTCATCCTGTTCATGGCCCTGTGCGAGCCCTGCCTCTACTTCCTGTTCGAGGCCAAAGCGGTGGAAAACACCACCGCCTCCCAGGCGGGGCTGATCACCGCCATGCTGCCGATTCTGGTCATGATCGCCGCCGGCCTTATTCTCAAGGAACGAATCACCGGCCGCTCCATCGCCGGCTCGATCATCGCGGTGTCGGGTGTCTGCTGGCTGACCTTGTTGAGCAGTCCGACCGCCGATGCTCCCAACCCGCTGCTCGGCAACTTTCTCGAATTCCTGGCGATGGTCTGCGCCACCGGCTATACCATCGCCCTCAAATCGCTCACCGAACGCTACGCCCCCTTCTTCCTTACAGCCATACAGGCCTTTGCCGGCTGTCTGTTCTACTTTCCGTTGTTGTTTCTTCCGGGGACCAAACTCCCCACCGAATTTCACCTGGGCCCTGCTCTGGCAATTGTCTACCTCGGGGCGATCATCACCCTGGGTGCCTACGGCCTGTACAATTATGGCCTGAAACATGCGCCCGCCAATAAAGCCGCTTCGTATGTCAACCTCATCCCGGTTTTCTCGGTGATCATGGGCTGGCTGCTTCTCGGCGAGACCTTTACCGCCGGACAGACTGGTGCCGCAGTCGTGGTCATGGCTGGGGTCTATCTGAGCCAGAGATAGCTCACCGAAGTTGCCCTAGTTCCAGGCAATCCATCCCCAATGCCACAGACGTCCGAGGCCCTCGCTCCACCCACCTTTCCGTTAAAAAAAGATTGACAAAATTCGTCCGAAAGTTAATGATCATGAATCGATTGAGCGCTTGCTCGGATATTTTGCATGTAATTTTTCCTGAATAAGTAATCGAATTCCTGCGACAATAATCCGACTGAGCGCTCGGACGAAAAGGCCCGCTTGCTATGATCTGAGTACCTGTTTCGGCATATAGGGTCTGTAATGTTTTCATTACAGACAGTCTTTATACAAACGAAGTTCTTAGTCATCTTTCGCAAAAGGAGGAGCGTATGGCCGCAGCAGCAGAACTCAAGCCCCGGTGGGGACAACCCCTCACCGGAATCATCTCTTTTATTGCTTTCACCGGCATTGCCTGGATACTCTGGTTTTTCCTGAGTGATCCGCGGGGACCGCTGCACACCTTCCCCTATCCCTTCGTGCTCTATCTGGCCATGATGATCCTGGTCGGCCTGTGGCAGCATATGTTTCTCGGCGACTGGCCTTTCGAGGATCTGCCCCAGCCGACGCGCGGCATCGTCGAGACCTTCGTCAACCTGGTCCTCGTCTGGTTTGTCATCCATGTGGTCTTTTACAGGGTTCTCGGAATAGGCTTCAACTTCCTCAGCGAGAGCAACCTCGAAGCTCTGGCCTCAGGCGGCTCCTACGTCGCCCAGTTCAAGGACGCGGCCGGCACCATGGTCGCCGCCGGCAAGGAACTTTCCCTGGAAAAACTCGTAGCCGGTACCGCCCGCTACGGCGAAAGGGCGGTGGTCTGCTTTGTCCTCATCGGCTTTTTCAGTTATCCGTTCATCACCATCCTGTTCGGCAAATGGCCGGTCCGTCCCAGCGACCTGAAACAACCCATGGCCGGCCTGGCCGAATTCGGCTGGTCTTCGCTGTGGACCATGTTTTTCTACGTCGCCCTTATCGTGCCCTTCTGGGGGATGCTCTACGGCAAGGTCTTCGGGACCTCCTACGGCATGAATTTCCCATGGTGGACGGCAATCGCCGGCACCTCGCATGTCCACTGGGTATTCGGCTGGTGGGAATGGATGATCGTCGTCCTGTTCATGACCCCAAACGTCTGGCGGATGAAGCCCTGGTCGTCGATCAAGCTCGCCCAGCCCTTGAAGGGGTTGGTATCCTTTTTCGCCATCGTGGTGATCGGTTACCTGATAGCTATGGCCTGTGTGAAATTTGCCCCCGTCTGGCTGCCTGACATGACCGAGGCGCTGAAGGCCAACAACAACGACAGCATGACGCGCTTCCTGTGGTATCATGCCGCGGAAATCGCCGGCTTCACCCTCATCCCCTTCCTGGTCTGGCATCATTATTTCGACGATATGGTACCGATGCAGGACATAGATTCGTGGGGCGCTTTCTGGTTCCGAACCGTCGGTGTCGGCGTCTTCTGCGTGCTGAACTATATCTTCTTCTACTACATCAACTTCGGTCACTGGGGGCTTGGCAACCACCATATGGCACATGGCGTGGCGGACAGGGTCCTGCACGGCGAATCGCTGATCTGGAACTTCTGGTGGATCATTCCCCTGCTCTGGAACGAATGGTTCTTCCACAAGTGGCCGTTCTACACCCACGAACATTAAGTTCCTGCTGAAAGGTAGATAAAACAAAAAAGGCCGGGATCTCACGACGAGATCCCGGCCTTTTTGTTTTGAAAGAGTCGCCAGTTCTGTTGGGGTGGCTGCCTTTGCCGTTACAGCCGGGGGTCGGCAGTCACGGCAGGAGCAGCCGCCCCCGATGATGCCCCCGCCATCAGCGTTGCCGGCCGTCGGACGATCCCGGAGCCCAGGCTCATGATGTTGTTATAGCTGGCCGTTATTTTTTGAGATGTCCAGGTCTCGCGATTTTTACAGACCACCTGTTTGCAGATACGCTCCTCGGTAAGAACATCGAGGATAAAATCCATGAACTCGTAGTGATAGTCCGGCCAGGCCAGGCGTTTGTGCTGCGGGCCGTCGTAGAACCAGATGTTCTGCTTGAATTCGCCATTTTCGGACAGGCTGTAACCGAAATTTTTGTATACCCGCGGACCGCCGTCCAGCGGCGGCAGGTGGTCACTGGTGATTACAATCAGGCTGTCTGGATCGATCTCCCGCAGCTTCTGCAGGTAGTCGGCAACGGCCTCGGCCCGATAGTAGAATTGCTGGATGGCAAGATAGGTCTGGGAATTCTTGCCGACCCCAACGACATCGACCTTCGGCGGAAAACGTTTCAGATCGGTATCGTGGGGCAGATGACCGTATACTCCCAGCACATAGTTGAGAAACGGCCGGCCGCCGGTCATGAGTTTTTTTACATAGGCGAGATTCTGGGTCAGCAGATCCCCGTCGAAAATGTAGTGCTCGGTATCGTCGTACTGCAGATAGGTCGGCCGGCTGCCGGCAAAGGCGGTCGGAAAATTGGTCTCCTGGAAACCGAGGCTGCGGTAGGCCTTCTCGGAATTAAAGAAGTCGGGCTTGTAGGATTGCGTGGCAACCGTCCGGTAGCCAACCTCGGCGAGTACGCTCGGCAGGCAGGGCGCCTTGGCCCCGTCGAGCATGTTGAATTCCGCCGAGGTATAGAGTTCGAGTGCCGGCACGCCGCAGAGGAGCTCGAATTCGGCCTGCGCCGTGCCGCCGCCGAACACCGGGGATGTAGCCACATGCATTTTCGCCCGCATCGCCTTGAACTCGGGCGGGGCCGTCGGGGTGCGAAATTTCAGGCCGGTGAAACGCTCCGGATCGAGAAAGGATTCAAGAACTAGAATATGAATATTGCGGGCATCCTGCAGGGTGGCTCGCAGGATCTCCGGATTCCGGTCGGGATCGTCGATCGGCGTCTGCATTGCGAGTTCCGCCATCGCCTTATGCTTGGTCGCGGCAAAGAGCAGCAGCGAGGTGGCTCTGCCCATGCATGCCGAAGTCCAGCGATCCGACCAGGGAACAACATTGAGTCCGCGGCTGCCGGCAATCTCCAGGAAGTGCTTCGGTGCGGTATAGGCGGCAATGGGTGGCGCTGCGGCAAGCAACAGGAGCAGCAGGGGCAGCGCCAGTTCCCGGGGACGGCGCCTCAGCGCGAGGAGAAAGGCCGCGATCCAGAGGAAAATTCCGGCCACCACGCCGATCCGAGCCCAAATGGGGGAAACTATAAGTCCCTCCGGGAGAAGGAGTAGATCGTCCAGCTTAAAGATGCTGTGCATGAACACATAATACAGATCCATGCCCAGGTAGAGAACGATGATCGGCATCGCCGCTATCACAGCCCGCCAGGTCTCCGGACGCATCAGATAGAAGAGTGCGGCGTAAACGAGCAGCAAAAAGGGCAATTCGTGGTGGAAAAAGTAAACCTGGACCTGATCGAGGCTTTCGTAAACGAGCAGCAAAAAAGGCAACTCGGGGTTGAACGAGAAGTATTCGTCGATGCCGCCAGCCAGTCCAAAGGACAGAGAGATAGCCAGCAGGATGAGGCTCAGAATTAAAAAGGGCAAAACTGCCCGCATCGCTCTGCGTAAAGAAAGGACAAAATCTCTCTTGTCGGGTAAATGGAGACGAAGGTATTCGGTTAACATGGGCGTGGCAACGGGACGGGGTGGACTCTGCTTGATGAAGGGGAGGTGAAAATGCCCTATGATAGCATGTTCGATTGCATTTTCGACAGCTTTTTCCGGGGCAACATGACTTGGTACCTCGGCAGTCCGGAACCGACCGAGTGGCACTAATTTACCTCATTTTATTACCTTCAGCTAGTCCTTTTGGCTAAGGCCTCCGTCGCCGGCTCCATCCCTCCTTGAGGAAGGGACAAGATCCTCAGCAACTCGCCATGAATCCCCGGAGCGGCCGCCAGCACCGAGTAGGGCGAACGAAGAAGATCGGGATCCCCTTGTACCGAGGTGACTGTCGCACCCGCCTCCCGGGCGATCAACGCCCCCGCCGCCAGGTCCCAGGGTTGCAGGGAGAGTTCCCAATATCCTTCGAAGCGCCCGGCCGCAACGTAGCAGAGATCGAGCGCCGCCGAGCCAAGCCTGCGCACCCCCTGGGCGAGCTTAGTAAATCTTACGAAGTGATCGAGGTTGTTGTCCTTTTTCCTCCTGACCTCATAAGGAAAGCCGGTTACCAGCAAGGCGCGGGACAGCTCCGTCTGCCGCCCTGCCGTAAGTGTCCGGCCGTTCAGCCGGGCGCCTTTCCCCAGTTCGGCGACAAACATCTCGTCCCGTAGCGGATCGAAGACCGCGGCAAGGGTCAGCCGGCCCAGGGCGGCATAGGCGATGGACACACAGAAAAACGGCACGCCATGGGCATAGTTGACGGTGCCGTCGAGTGGATCGATGTACCATTGATCCCTGCCGCCGTCCAGACCGCCGCCCTCTTCCGCCAGGATCTGATGCCCGGGGAACCTGCGGCGCAATTCGCCGACCAGGAACTCTTCCGAACGG
>MGTI01000054.1:0-65675 GCA_001799365.1 Desulfobacterales bacterium GWB2_56_26
GCAAAACTGTTCACGTGCTCTGAGTCTTGATGAATGACGGTTATCAGCGCTCCACCCATCTCCGGATTCAGCCGGGGGATGATTTCGAGGAGGTTGTAAAAACAGCCTTCCCCGCCGCCGATGACGGTAACGAAGGTATTTCTCCGAAACTGGGAGTGAGGGGAAACTGTCAGTTCAATGCTGTCACCGCAGTGGGAACAGACGATACTGCGAATGGGGTTGGTTTTTGAGCATGAGACAATTTCCCGTCCGCCGCATTCTTCACAGAATATCACTCGCCGCTCTTCATCGGCCGAGTCAGCCGGCGAATATGTCGACACCGGCTCGCGTGCCTTTACCGTGAGAGCGGCAGCGTTTCTCACCTTTTCAATGAGAATCTGTTTATGGGACTGAAGAGTCTTTTTCTGGAAGATGAAATCCTTGTAGATGAAATCCACCGCACCGTTTTTCAGCGTATCGAAACACCGGGCGGTTCCTTTCTCGGTAAGGCTGGAGAACATTATGGTCGGCGTGGGACGGTGGATCATGAGATGCTGGAGAGCGGTCATCCCGTCCATAAGCGGCATTTCCAGGTCGAGCAGAATGACCGACGGCTGGGTTTTGAGAAGTATATCGAGGGCCTCTATGCCATTCTGCGCCTCCCCGACAATGGAAAACTCGGGACAATCTTCCAGAAGATCCCGAAGAAATCGACGAAAAACGAGGGAATCGTCAACAATGAGAATGGAAGTCCGGGAAGGAGCAGTGGGCGCCGTCTGTTGCATAGAAGAATTAACCCGTCGCTCTACCTGAGTGAGCGGAACTCATATCGATCTTGCCTCGGGTTCCGTTTGATAGAGTTGATGTTTTACAATATACTCGAGCACTTCTGCAGGGATATCTCCTGTCGGCAGGAGACCCCTTTTGATCTTTTTCCTGATCCTCGTCGAACTGAATTGACCGGGAATAGTTTGCAGGATAAAGATTGTTTTCCCGCCAGATTCTTCCCGCCACGAATTATTTTGCCAGAAATAGCCGATCTTTTGCAAGAACTCTGTCAGCTGAGTTCGAGTATTGCCGTTGCGTAAGGCAATGACGATGTTCACCAGACGGAGAATATCCCGGTATGATTTCCAGGTGGCGAAGTCGAGGAAGGCATCTACCCCGATAATGAAGAAAAATTCGGTCTCCCCCGGGAAAAGACCACCAAGGACCCGCAAAGTATCGATGGTGTAGGAGGGAGTTGGCAGATCGCCTTCTATTTCAGTGCAGGTAAATCGGGGGTTGCGGCTGCTCACCAGTTTGAGCATGGCCAGGCGATGGGCAAATGAGGTGATTGGCGTCCCTATTTTATGGGGAGGGCTGGCCGACGGAATAAACAGTATCCGGTCGAGGTTGCATTCCCTGAGGGCGGCTTCCGCCAGTTGCAGGTGACCGGTATGAACCGGATCAAAGGTGCCGCCAAGCAATCCGATCCTGGAAGTGGTCACACCCTGACTTGCCCCTGACCGTATACAATGAATTTGCGGGTAGTCAGCTCCTCCAGGCCCATGGGACCGTAGGCGTGCAGTTTGGTGGTGCTGATCCCAATCTCCGCGCCGAGACCGAGCTGCCCTCCGTCGTTGAAGCGGGTGGAGGCATTGACCATTACCGCCGACGCATCTATCTCGTTTATGAATCGCTGGGCGGTGCTGTAGTTTTCGGTGACTATCGATTCGGTATGTTGCGAGCCGTACTTCATGATATACGCCTTGGCCTCTTCAAAGTCCTTGACGACCTTCACGCAGAGCACCAGATCGAGGAACTCGGTGCCCCAGTCGCTGTCGGCTGCCTTGATGACTCGCTTATCGAGAGATGTCGATTTTGTGCATCCCCGCAGTTCTACGCCCTTATCGATCAGGGCGGTGGCCAGGACCGGCAGCGCCTGGGCGGCGATCTCCTCATGAATCAATAACCCTTCCAGGGCATTGCATACCCCCGGCCGATGGGTTTTGGAATTGATGGCAAGCGGGACAGCTTTGGCGACATCGGCGTCCTTGTCGATATAGAGATGGCAGACGCCTTTATAATGCTTCAATACCGGGATTCTCGAATTTTGCGAAACGAACCGGATCAAGCCTTCGCCGCCGCGGGGAATGACCAGGTCGATGTACTCTTCCAGGGTCAAAAGGTGGCTGACCGCCTGCCGATCGGTGGTCGGAATAACCTGTACCACATCCTTGTCTACCTGCTGGGAAACGAGGGCTTTTTGCAGAATGTCGGCCAGCGCCAGATTGGAATGGATGGCCTCCGAGCCGCCGCGCAGAATCACTGCATTACCGGTTTTGATGCAGAGGGCTGCCGCTTCGACCGTAACGTTCGGCCGGGATTCATATACCATGGCAATCACTCCGAGCGGCACCCGCATCCTGCCGACCAGAAGGCCGTTCGGCCTCTTGACCAAGTCATCGACCTTGCCGATAGGATCGGGGAGAGCGCAGACTTCGTGCAGGGCCGTTACCATGGATTGCAGTACCGTATCGGATAAACGCAACCGGTCAAGCATTGCCGCTGAGAGTCCCTTTTGCCGGCCGTTTACCAGATCTTTCTCGTTTTCGCGCTGAATGCTCTCTTTTTCCTCGATCAGCAACTCGGCAACCTTCTGCAGCACCCTGTTTTTAGTAACTGTCGAAAGCACCGTGAGGGATGATGAGGCCACCTTGGCCCGCCTTGCCAGATCGGAGATTTGTTGTTCTATGGTTATCACGTAAGCCTCTTATCATCTATCATCCACTTCATGCCCAAGTGGTTACAGGATTACCAGATTATCCCGGTGCATGACTTCGTCGCTTTCTTTGTATCCGAGAATCTCGGCTATCCTGTCAGAACGTACGCCTTTTATTTTTCGCAGATCCCCGGAATCGAAATTCGTCAAGCCTACGGCAATGGGATTGTTCTGCCGGTTCACACATCTGAGGCAATCGCCTATTTCAAACTCGCCGCGAATCTCGATAATTCCAGAGGGCAGCAGACTTCTCCCCTTTTTTGTTATCGCAAGACAGGCTCCTTCGTCAAGGAGAAGCTCGCCATGGGGTTTCAGTACATAGGCTATCCACCGCTTGCGGCTTTGCATTTTTTCGGCGCTGGGGAGAAAAAAGGTTCCTACCAGTTCGCCGGAAAAGAGATGCTTGAGGATGTCCTTGCGCCGTCCGGGCCCGATAAAGGAACTGCCGCCGCCCGCCGACACCATTTTTGCTGCCCGGATTTTGCTCTGCATGCCACCTGTACCCAGCACACTCTTGCTGTTACCGGCCATGGTTATGATCTCTTCGGTCACTTCGGGGACGGTGTACAAAGCCTTCGCCTCTGGATCGGAGAGCGGGTTGCGGTCGTACAGAGCATCGACATCGGTGAGGCAGATGAACATGTCGGCCTCGATCAGGTTGGCGACGAGCGCCCCCAGATTATCGTTGTCGCTGAACCGCAGTTCTTCCGTCGATACTGTATCGTTTTCGTTGATAACCGGGATCACGCCGAACTTGAAAAGCGTCAGGATGGTATTGCGGACGTTGAGGTATCTTTTGCGATCGGCCAGATCGGAATGAGTCAGGAGTATCTGGGCGATTGTCTTGTTGTGTTTGCTGAAGGCTTCGTCGTAGTCATGCATCAGCCGTGACTGTCCAATTGCCGCCAGGGCCTGTTTTTCCTTGGTGGTCACTTCCTGATCGTCGCGGAAACGGACTTTTCGTTTTCCCGCAGCAACGGCACCGGAGCTGACCAGAATCACCTCTCTGCCGGTGTTGTGCAAAAAAGATATTTCTTTCGCGAGGTTATCGATCACTTCGTGGTTCAGTCCATCCTTTCCGGTAAGGATTGCGCTGCCGACTTTGACAATGACTCTCTTTGCCTTATCAAAAAGAGTCTGCCGGTAGTAAAGCCCGTCTTCCAATGCGATGTCGTTATCCATTGTTATCGAACCCAAATCATAAAAGGCCGTACAAGCGGTAATGCGCTTTTTCGTTTCATTCCGATAGGTCTTACCATCCGGAACCAGTGCGCCGACTCATTTTTTTCTTTGCTCAAGGGTTTCGACGATCTTTTCCTTGAGCAGGTCGATACCTTCGCCGGTGTGGTTGGATATACTAATAACACTTTGGTTAAGCTGTTGGAAATACATTTCCAACTCATGCAGTTCAGGGGCGTCTACAAGATCGATTTTATTGAGCACCAGAATCTGAGTTCGACCGGCCAGTTCTTCGCGGTATAAGGCCAATTCCTCGGCAATGATATGGTAATTGTTGCGAACGTTTTCATCAGCGGCATCCATGATATGCAGAAGAATGCTCGTTCGTTCGATATGTCGCAGGAATTTATGGCCCAGGCCGACGCCGCTGTGTGCCCCCTCTACCAGGCCCGGGATATCGGCAATGATACAGGGTTCATGATATTTATACTGCATTACGCCGAGTTGTGGTTCAAGCGTGGTAAACGGATAGGCCCCGATTTTGGGGTGCGCGGCGGAAAGTTTGGAGAGAAGAGTTGATTTGCCGGCATTCGGCATGCCCACGAGGCCCACGTCGGCAATGAGTTTGAGCTCGATCTTGAGCCAGAACTCTTCACCTTTGTGCCCCTTTGTGGCGACTCGCGGCGTTCTGTTGGTCCCGCTGGCAAAATGAGGATTGCCCAGGCCGCCGTCGCCTCCGGCAGCCGCCAGAAAGGTGTCGCCATCGGCGGCAAGATCGATCAGGAATTCATCCGTTTCGGCGTTTTTGATCACCGACCCGACCGGCACATCGACGAGGCAATCCTTGCCTCCTCGGCCGTGCATATCCTTGCCCTGTCCGTGTTCACCCCGCTCAGCTTTGAAATGGGAACGGTAGCGAAAATCGATCAGGGAATTCAGGTTGCTTTTCGCCCGGATTACGACACTGCCGCCTTTGCCTCCGTCTCCACCGTTCGGGCCGCCTTTCGGAACAAACTTTTCTCTGCGGAAACTGACGCAACCATCGCCACCATCCCCGGCTTTAACAAAAAACTTGGCTTCATCGATAAACGCCATGATTCAACCCACAGATTATTGAGGCTGGCTGGAAAAAGGCATACCGGAGCATGCCCTCCAAAAAAAAACTCGACCTTCAATTTGGCATTGAGGTCGAGTTCAACTCCTGGGCGAATCGCCGGGTAAGCGATTCCAGGAAAATCTTGCGGAAATCTCAGGCTACGGGATATATGCTGACACGCTTCCTGTCTTTGCCAAAATCCTCATAGGTGACCACACCGTCGACTTTTGCAAAAAGGGTATAATCCCGTCCGCAGCCGACGTTGGTCCCTGGGTGAATCTTGGTGCCGAGCTGACGGACCAGAATATTGCCTGCTTTCACGACCTGTCCGCCAAAGCGCTTTACACCACGCCGTTGACCACCGCTGTCGCGACCATTTCTCGAACTCCCACCTGCTTTCTTATGCGCCATTGCTTACTCCTTCAAGTCAAACGGGTTACTACACCGCTGTTCAATTAAAACCGATAACCTCAGTAGAGGAAATATTGTCAGGCCGAAATTGCTTCGATTTTCAGAGCCGTGTAGGATTGTCTGTGACCTCTGCGCAACCGATACCCGGTACGACGTTTTTTCTTGAAGACGATAATTTTCTTCGCCCTGCCCTGCTCGGCGATTTTGGCGGTAACTTTGGCATTTTCGAGAACCGGTTGTCCGACTTTGATCTCCTCGCCATCCACCACCATGAGAACGTCGTTCAGATCGATGGTGTCACCGACATTACCATCAAGCTTTTCAACCCGAACCTGATCTCCACACGCCACCTGATACTGTTTGCCACCTGTACGGATTATCGCATACATATATGAACCCTCTTTGAGTGAATCTTTCCAAATCGTTAGCTCAAAACTTCACAAGAACTAGGCATTTAACCCATTTGTGTCGCAATTGTCAACATCAACTTAACACGTGTTGATCTTTTTTTGTCGCAGGGTGAAGAATGCGAGGATTCACTCGTCGAACATCCTTCGATGGCGAAACGACTACATCGAAGGATGTTCGGGCTCGGCAAGTGATTTTTTCCGTGTTGCTACAATAACCTCAACCGGCAAATTCCAGACGGGATTTCTCTTTCTCGGAACGGATGACACAGGCCCGGGAAAAGGCGGCCTTTTTGCCGTGTTTGGAAATGGAAACCGAAGTCTTCCCTTGTTTGCCTTGATGCGTGACCCAACTCACTTCGTATCGGTTCAGCTTTTCATTGAGACGAACGCCGACAACGCCTGTACTGGAGTTGCTCACCGTGACCATATGCTTGTTGGTCCGGATCTTTCCAAGCTTTTTCTCCGTCTTGTCACGCCAGGATATGGCTGAGAGTAAACTGGAGTATCTTCCACCGCATTTTCTGTCGGAGAAAAATTTCGAGTGGGTTTTGCCGAGAAATCTGACACGGACGTACCAGCCATGGGTTCTTTTGGACTCTTGATCGATTCTCGCGATGTCCTTATGTTTCTCCAGGAGAATCTTTTGTTTTCTTTCGTCTTCCATAAACATACCTCAGTTTTACATACTTCAGTTATTAGGGGGGTAATACTATCTGCCTACCAGGAGCCGTCTTCTCGGCACCAACAACGTATTGTTTAAAGAATGTGCATTTTTACAAATCATGGTATCGTGAGCAGTGGATAGGCAAATGCACAAAACCTGACAACTGCCTGACAGCATAGCTACTTAGTTGGTCAGGAGCGGAAAGTCAATAATTATTTTTTAGCTGAGCGTAAAAATAAAATTGTTGTTGCAATATTTGCTCCTCCAGCTTCTTGGTACCACAATGTCGTATTACAACATCTTCTACAGAAAATCCAGCAAATGACTCAAGCACACTTCGAATTACAGACTCTCCTTGATACCATTCGTGCTCTGCGAGGCCCCCAGGGTTGCCCCTGGGACAGACGGCAAACCAGCTTAAGTCTGTTGAAGTACCTCAGGTCCGAATGCGATGAACTCCATGAAGCGATTACCGGGGACGACTCCCGCAATATGTGTGAAGAACTTGGTGACCTCCTTTACATTATTATAATGATTTCGGAAATCAACAAGGACCTAAATAAATTTGAACTGTCCGATGTACTGCACGACATCAATGAAAAACTCATCCGCCGCCACCCCCATGTCTTTGCCGGTGTAACTTACGAAAATGAGGAGCAATTGACAGCGCAGTGGCAAGCTATAAAAGCAGAAGAAAAGAGAAAAAATACTGTTTGACACAGTTAGATCCTATTAGTATTATAGTCCCCTTTTTATCGATAGGCAAAAACAAAAGCATTAATACCGAACTTATCGATTATTTTTTCACCCACCCTTCTCGCTCTCTGCCAGATAGCAAAGTGCGAGGGCCAAGAATGCGAAGTCTTTTGACTTCGCACAAACCATGAGTCCATGAGGAGGAACACATGCGAAGGTACGAAACGATCTTTATCATCCGTCCCAGTGCCGGAGAGGAAGAGATCAACAAAATCATCGAGAACACCAGGCAGATCATTCTTGATGAAAAAGGCAGCATCATCGAGCTGAACAAATGGGGCATAAAAAAACTGGCCTATTTGATTAAAAAAGAAAGCCTGGGCTACTATGTTTTCTGCGATTTTGCCGGAACACCCGCCGCTGTTGCTGAAATTGAAAGAAAATTCCGGATCGACGACCTGGTGTTGAAGTATCTGACCATCAAGACCGCCGATTCCATCAAAGAGGAAGAAATTGAGCAGGCAGTGTTGGCCGCAGAACAAAGAATGACCATACCCTCGGATAATCAAGATACTGACAGCGTCAACGACGATTCAGTTGAACTGGAAGCCGAAGAAACTGACGAAGAATAGCAATTTATCACACCTTGATTTTTGCAACAGGAGGGAAATCCCATGGCACAAAGACCACAAAAGAAACTCTTTACCCGGAAGAAAACCTGTCGGTTTTGCGGCGATAAAGAATCGGTTATCAACTATAAAGATGTAAAAACCTTGAGAAACTACATTTCGGAACGGGGCAAGATCATTCCCCGGCGGATTATTGGCACCTGCGCTATGCATCAGCGACAGCTGTGCGAGGCGATCAAGCAGGCACGGCAGATTGCCTTTTTGCCATACTCCGGTCCTTCTCAGGGTTAAAACGTACGAGGATAAGCAGGATACAGGTGGCTACCCAGGAAATTGAACAGCCCGAGATCGGTATTATAATCAAAACCATCCTGCTGACTACGGCAGTGATAGTTCTTCCCGGTCTAGAATGGTCCTTTTTCGGCTGGTCACAAATTTTTCTGCCTTTGCTTTCGTTTTTCCTGCTTGGCAGATTCGGAGGACATACAGGCAAAAGAGTGCTGCTCTGTGCGACGACACTGTCCCTTATTGTCTATATCGTGCTGGGTGGTGTTGAGCTTTTTCTGTTCTCTTTTGCGTTGTTATTCTCAGGTGTTATCCTGTTTCGATCGGCAGAACGTCACGAATCGCCCACTCTCAGCGGATTGAAAACTGCCGGCTCACTCGCTGGCAGTTGGTTCCTGGCAGTGATCATTCTGTCGACCGGTTCGGAAGTATCGGTTTATGATCAATTGTTGAAAACCCTTGATCATTCTATCATCGAAGCAGTGGAGTATTATCGGCAAAGCGGTTCAATTTCATCGGAGAACCTGGTGATGCTGGAAACCAGCTTATACCGGATGCAACTCCTCGTGCCGATGATCATGCCGGCAGTACTGGGAAGCGCAATACTGATGATTACCTGGCTCACCATGGTAATCGGCAACACGCTCCGTTTAAAAACGTTCGATAATTTTGCCTGGGACAGTTATCGAAATTGGCAGCTGCCGGAAAAGCTTGTCTGGGGGGTGATCATTATGGGTGTTTTGACCCTGGCACCAACTGGGTTTCGGATAGTTGGGATGAACTGTCTCATTTTACTTGGTATTATTTATTGTTTTCAGGGCTTATCGATTTTAGTTTTTTTCATGAACAAGTGGAACGTTCCTCTGTTGCTCAGGTCATTCTTCTATGTCATGATCATTTTTCAATCCCTGGGGACACTGGTTTTGTTGTTCGTCGGCATTGCCGATATCTGGCTCGATTTTCGTAGACAGAAGCCGGTGGCAACGACTAAAAACGCATAAAAATTCGCAAAAAGCCGGTGAAAGACGGCGGATGTCTTCACCGCTTATTTGCCACATAGCAAAAGGAGTTTAAAATGGAACTCATTCTTAAAGAGACGATTACTTCACTCGGCCAGGAAGGTGAAGTTGTCAAAGTGAAAGATGGATATGGTCGCAACTTTCTCTTGCCTCAAGGCAAAGCGGTTAAGGCTACGGCCGAGAATCTTGCCACCCTGGAGAAAAATCGCGCTGTTATTGCAGCTCGCCTGGCGGAAGAGCAGAAGGGCGCGCAGGATATTGCCAAGAAAATATCCGGCCTCGTCGTGGTGATCGAGCAGCTTGCCGGACAAGACGAACGTCTGTTCGGTTCCGTGACCAGCGCCGATATCTGTAGCAAACTGGCCGAACTGGATATCCGGCTCGATAAAAAACAGATTATTTTGCCGGAACCGATCAAAACGCTTGGTGAAACCAAGGTTCAGATCAAGGTCGGGTATAGTGTGAACACGGAAATCACCGTCAGCGTGGTACCGGTGAAAGCCTGATACCTGCCAGCCGACGGCTTGTCCACGGCAGTTGCCCTGAATTTGGCAGCTGCCTGGGCGGAAGTGTTCCCTGTCGGGCTCCGCTTGCTGATGAACATAAAAGCACACCTAGAGGCTTGACCTCATGGTGTGTTTTTGTTTAATCTCCTTTTACTCAACCTCTGTTCAATTCTTCCGGATTCATGTCTGATTTGAATACATCACCTGTTCATGCGAGAATGCCTCCTCAAAACGTCGAGGCCGAACAGGCTGTTCTCGGATCTATCCTCCTCAAAGCCGATGCATTCGGAAATGTCCTGGAAATTCTCAAAACCACTGATTTTTATAAGGACAGTCATCGTCTCATCTATGAGACGATGATCGATCTCTTCGAGAAGAACGAGCCGCTTGACCTTCTCACAGTCTCCAATCTGCTGCGCGACAAGAATAAGATCGAGCAGATCGGCGGTACTATTTACCTTGCGACCCTGACCTCCATTGTTCCGGTCACCGCCAATATCGCCAGCTATGCTAAAATTATTCGCGAAAAATCGATACTTCGCAAACTGATTTCGGTCAATACGGACATTGCCGCCCGCTGCTATGAAGAGCAGAACGATATCGATATCCTGGTGGACGAGGCGGAACAGGCTATCTTCGATATCGCCGGCACCAAAAGCGACCAGAATTTTACGCCGATCAAGGCAATCGTACCGAAGGCTTTTGCGGCAGTCGAGCAGCTCTACAAAAGAAAGGAACTGATCACCGGGGTACCCACCGGGTATGCCGAAATCGATAAAATGACCGCCGGGCTGCAGGGTTCCGATCTTATTATCCTGGCGGCCAGACCGTCCATGGGCAAGACCTCGTTTGCCATGAACATCGCCCAGCATGCGGCCCTGGTGGAAAAGACCGGCGTAGCCGTGTTCAGCCTGGAAATGTCTAAGGAACAGCTGGTCATGCGACTCTTGAGTTCGGTGGGCCGGATCGATTCACAGCGGATCCGTACCGGAAAACTGCGCAGTGAAGATTGGCCGAAGCTGACCCGGGCGGTCGGCATGCTGTCGGAAGCCCCGATGTTTATTGACGATACGCCAGCCATTTCCGTCCTGGAAATGCGGGCCAAGCTGAGACGGCTGGCAGCCCAGCACGACATCGGCCTGGTGGTGGTCGATTATCTCCAGCTTATGCGGGGACGAGCCACTATTGAAAACAGAACCCAGGAGATCAGTGAGATTTCCAGGTCGCTGAAGGCCCTGGCGAAGGAACACAATATCCCGGTAATTGCGCTCTCGCAGTTGAACCGCGGTCTCGAAAACCGGACCGACAAACGACCCATGATGGCCGACCTGCGAGAATCCGGGGCCATCGAGCAGGACGCCGACGTCATCTGCTTCATCTATCGGGACGAGGTCTATAACAAATCGGAAGACAACCCCGAAAGAGGCATCGCCGAGATTATTATCGGCAAACAACGAAATGGTCCGACCGGTGTGGCGAGGTTGACATTTATCAAAGAATTCACGATGTTTGAAAATATGAGTACTTTCGATGAACCGGAAGGTTACAGTTAATTTGGCTTTTCCGGCTCAATTGATTTCCTTCTCTCAAACCACAGTTTCTTGAGGTACGATAATGACCAGCAACAACACCGTTTCAAATAAATACGATTTCAAGACCATTGAAAAAAAATGGCAGCAGTTTTGGGAAGACGGTGAGGTGTACAAGGTGACTGAGGATGCCGCCGGCGAGAAATACTACGTATTGGAAATGTTTCCTTACCCTTCCGGGCGAATCCACATGGGCCACGTGCGGAATTACTCGATCGGCGACGTCGTCGCCCGCTACAAAAGGATGCGCGGTTACAATGTCCTGCATCCCATGGGCTGGGACGCCTTCGGCCTGCCCGCCGAAAATGCCGCCCTGAAAAATAACAGTCATCCCGCCACCTGGACCTATGCCAACATTGATTACATGCGCAACCAGCTGCGCCAGCTCGGATTGTCCTACGACTGGGGTCGGGAAATAGCCACCTGCAATCCCAAGTACTACCGCTGGGAGCAGCTCTTGTTTATCGAGATGTACCGCAAGGGTCTGGTCTACCAGAAGGTCACGACGGTGAACTGGTGTGATTCCTGCCAGACGGTTCTTGCCAACGAACAGGTCATTGAAGGGGCGTGCTGGCGCTGCGATCAGCCGGTTTTCCCGCGCAAGATGAATGGCTGGTTCTTCAAGATCACCGATTATGCCGAAGAGCTGCTCGCCGATCTCGAAAAACTCACGGGCTGGCCGGATAAGGTGGTTACGATGCAGCGGAACTGGATCGGCAAATCGACCGGGCTCACCTGCGAATTTGCCGTGGAAGGATCGGCGGAGAAAATCGCCATTTTTACTACCCGACCCGATACCATTTTCGGCGTGACCTTCATGTCGATCGCCGCCGAACATCCGTTGCTCGATCCCATCATTGCCGGCACGGCGACGGAACACGAAGTGAGGGATTTCGCCCGGCAGATAGTGATCGACAAGCAGCGGCGATCGCTGGATGAAGAAGCGGAAAAAGTAGGCATCTTCACCGGACGGTACGCCATAAACCCATTCAACAGCGAGCGGATTCCCATTTACGTGGCCAATTTCGTGCTCATGGAATACGGCACCGGCGCGGTCATGGCCGTGCCGGCGCACGATGAAAGGGATTTTGAGTTCGCCAGGAAATACAACCTGCCGATTACCCCGGTGGTTATTCCGGAAGGGATGACTCTCGATCCTGCTACAATGGCGCAGGCCTCCACCATCCCCGGGGTTCTGGCAGGTTCCGGGCAGTTTACCGGCATGGATTCCCTCGCTGCCCAGGCGGCCATCATCAAACAGGCGGAGGAAAAGGGCTTCGGTTCAGCCCATGTCACGTATCGGCTGCGGGACTGGGGCATTTCCCGGCAGCGCTATTGGGGTGCGCCCATTCCCATGGTGCATTGCGATACCTGCGGCGTGCAGCCGGTGCCGGAAGCGGAACTGCCGGTCCTGCTGCCGGAAGATACCGAGGCCGGCAGTGGCTGTCTGCCCCTCCACCAACGACCATCCTTCATCGCTACGACCTGCCCGAAATGCGGCGGTGCAGCAAAGCGCGAAACCGATACCATGGACACCTTTATGGAATCATCGTGGTATTTTGCCCGTTATACCTGTCCGCGCAATGAGACAAGTCCTCTCGATAAGGCCAAAGCAGCCTACTGGCTGCCTGTCGACCAGTATATCGGCGGCGTCGAACATGCCATACTGCACCTCTTGTATTCCCGTTTCTTCACCAAGGTGCTGCGGGATCTCGGCCACCTCGATATCGATGAACCGTTCACCAACCTCCTTACCCAGGGGATGGTTATCAAGGATGGGGCGAAGATGTCGAAATCAAAGGGCAACGTCGTCGACCCGAACGATCTGATCCAGGAATACGGCGCCGACACGGTGCGGCTTTTCAGCCTCTTTGCCGCCCCGCCGGAGCGCGACCTTGAATGGAGTGCCCAGGGTGTCGAAGGATCTTCCCGATTTCTCAATCGGGTCTATCGGCTCATCGCCACCAACAGGGAACTCTTCACCTGTGATCCGGCAATGCCGGCACAACTCAGCGAGCCGGGGAAGACCCTGCATCGCAAGACCCATCAGACGATCAAGCGGGTGACGGAGAGCATCGAGCAGAATTTTCATTTCAACACGGCGATCAGCGGCATGATGGAATTGTTCAATGTCCTTGCAAGCGTCGCCGGCGAGAATGCCGACGAAAAGGCCGAACCTGCCGTGGTGCGGGAAGCGGTCTCCATTCTGCTGCTTCTTGTTTCGCCCATGGTCCCCCATTTCGCTGCCGAGATGTGGGAGTATATCGGCAATAGCGAATCCCTCGAAAAGATGCCATGGCCCGAATTCGACGCCGAAGCGGCCAGGGAAGATCTGCTGACCATTGTCCTGCAGGTAAACGGCAAGGTACGTTCCAGGCTTCAGGTGCCGGCCGATATTGCCGACGACGACCTTGCCCGGCTGGCCTTGGCGGATGAGAATACGGTCAAGTTCATCGACGGCAAGCCGGTGAAAAAGACCATTGTGGTGAAGAAGAAACTTGTGAATATTGTCGTTTAATACTAGTATCATCCAGCGAGAAAGCTACCTCTTCCCGATGAAATCAACAGGAGATGACGAGTGAAAACGGTTTGTCGAGTATTCTCTTTTCTCATTGCCGCCTGCATTCTTGCCTCGTGCGGCTACCACAATCCCAATGTGTACACCGGTCCGCACAAGGTCATTTACACAACCGAATGGAAGAACAGAACCAGTGAGTTGGGCCTCGATTCGAAAATCTACCGGTCGTTGACCAGATGGTTCCAAAAATCCGGCTCCATTTCGACTGTCCGCGAAAAGGCCGGTGCCGATCTGATTCTTGCGGGGGAAATTGTCTCCATCGAATTGCCGAGTCTTTCCTACGGGGTAAACAACACCGCCGCCGAGGTCAAGGTCCGGTTGCGCGTCCGCTACGTCCTGAAAGAGATCGCCTCCAATAAAATCCTGATGGAAATTCCGGATGAGGTCTGGATCGAGGATTATCTGGTGTCGAGCAGTTCCAGCATCAACCAGGATAACGAGAAGAAGGCCCTCGACAGAATCATCGAAGATCTCTCCCAGCGGATCTATCAGAGAACGGTTTCCAAGTTGCCGAAGCTCTGATATATCGTTACGCTTCACCTACAACCGGGCAGAGCCTTTCAGCGGCTCTGCCCGGTTGAGTTTTTCTTTCTCACCTCGCGGCAATGCTCAAAATCGCCCATCTTATCTTCGAATCACCATTTGTTCTTGCTCCGCTCGCCGGATATACCAATCTGCCCTTTCGCCTGCTCTGCCGAAAATACGGCGCCGCCTTATGCGTTTCCGAAATGATCAGCTGCCATGGACTGGTGTATCGCGAACCGAACACTTTGCGAATGCTGGCCTCGGTCGAAGCGGAACGGCCGGTATCCTTTCAGCTGTTCGGCGCAGACCCCGAAGTGATGGCCGATGCCGCGGAAATAATGGCATCGTACGGCCCTGACCTGATCGATATCAATATGGGGTGCCCGGCCAAAAAGGTCACCAAGCGAGGGGCCGGAGCCGCCTTGATGACCACACCCGAACTAGCCGAGAATATCATCAAAAAGGTGGTTCAGAGAGTGAGGATACCGGTGACGGTGAAGATCAGATCCGGCAAAGATCTCTGTTCCATCAACGCCGTCGGTTTTGCCAGGATGGCTGAAGACAATGGCGCCGCCGCCATTACCGTCCACCCCAGGACCTGGGCTCAGGGGTTCGGCGGCACGATCGATCCGGATGTCATCGCCCAGGTAAAAAAGGCGGTGACCATACCGGTAATCGGCAATGGCGATGTGCTTTCCCTGCAGGACGGTCACCGGATGATGGAAACCACGGGATGCGATGGTGTCATGATCGGCCGAGGCGCCTTGGGGAACCCCTGGATTTTCCGGCAGGATCAACGACCGGAAGATTCTCGGGAGATTGCCGCCACCGCGCGCGAGCATCTGCGGCTCATCGAGGAGTTTCTGTCCGCGGAGCGGATGCTGGGTTTCATAAAAAGTCAGATGTGCCGCTACTTCCGTGACTTCCCAGGAAGTTCGGGCGAACGGAGGAAAATTTTTGCCATGCCGACACTGCAGGAACTACGGGACTATATCGACGCCTGCGGTAGCAGAGATCTACCTATTTCTTGAGCAGGGTGATCTTTTTCAAAAGGTCCCTGCATTCAATTTTCAGCGCGTCCGGCAAGGCAGCGTCGCGTAGAGCACTTTTCAGGCTCTGTTCCGCGAGTTTCAGTTTGCCCTGATAAAGATTGAACTTGCCGAGGTACATTGCCGCAATCCCCTTCTGGCCTTTATCCGACGCGATCTGTCCCAGCTCGAAATAAACCTTGGCGTATTCGGGAAGCTCGTAGCTCACGGTCTTAAAATATTTTTCGGCCTCCGCGGCCCGTCCGGTGCGGTACAGCAACTTGGCGAGCAGAAAGGTGGCATACATATCCGAGCTCTCAGCCTGCAGCGCCTCCCGGAAACATTTCTCTGCTTCGGTCATTTCTGCCGCAGCAAACAGGATAGCGCCGCGGTCGACGTTCAGGATTTTTTTGTTTGGATAGTGCTTCGCCGTTTTCTCGAGCAGATCGAGGCTTCTCTTGTAATCGTTTTCGCTTACAGCGATCTGGGACAGGCCATAGTTGGCCATGGCTTTCACCGATTCTGAGGATCTGCCGTCGGCGACGATTGTCGCCAGGATCGGTTTCAGCGTTTCCGGGCCCTTCACTTTTGCCAGAACCCGATACTTGAAGCGCAGGAAGTCGAACTCATCGGTGCGGGCGAGGCTGTCGTTTTTGGAATTTTCATTTTCGAGAATGGATTCGATATAATCGAGCCGTGCCTCAGGGTTGGGGTGGGTGAGCAGATATTGCGGCAATTTTTCGCTGCGGTACCTGGCAATCCGCCGCAGGGCTTCCATCATTTTAATCTGGCCCTGGGGGTCGCGCTTCAGCTTTTTCATCCAGTCGTAGGCGAGTAGGTCCGCCTCTTCCTCGTGCTGGCGACTGAAGTAGAGATTGAGGCTCTGGCCGGTGGCGAGTGCCCCGGTGAAAAGCACCGGGGCTGCGGCCCCGCCGAAGGCGATTGCAGCCAGGGCCATGCCCAGCGACGCAATGCCTGAGTATGTCCCCTTTTCCACCCGTGAAGCGAGATGCCTTTTGACGATATGGCCGATCTCATGCGCCAGCACCGAAACCAGTTCGTCTTCGGAGTTAACGATTTCGATCAGTCCGGCGTTGAAAAAAATGAGACCGGACGGCGCGGCAAAGGCATTGACCTCCTTGTCGGCGATGACGAAGAAATGGTAGTCGAAATACTGAATCCCGGCCACCTCCAGCACGCTTTGGCCCAAGTGGGTGATATACTGGGTAACATCCGGATCATCGACCAGTTCAAATGCCGATCTGACGGAATAGAGAAGTTTCTCTCCCACCTCCCTCTCTTCACCGATGGAAAACGAGAAAGCAGGAGATATGGCTGCGAACTGACAGAATACGGCAAGCAGTACCCAGGCCGTGATTTTCTTTGTTAAGTTTTTCATTGTGACTTCAACCACTGTACGGTTCTGCGCAGGCCTTCCTCGGTGGACACCACGGGTTCATAGCCGAGGTCTCTTCGTGCGGCAGTTATCGAAAAATAGTGGGATTTGGCCAGTTGTTCGGCGACAAAACGGGTCATTCTCGGTTCCTGTTTTAGCCGCAAAAGGCTGTATGCCGCTTCCAGCATATGGCCCAGTCGAGAGGCTGTGCCAAAGGAAATGGCGGATTCTATCTTCGGGATGTCCATCAAGGCAAAGAGTTCATCGATCCATCGCCACAGATTGACGGGCGTTCCCTGGCTGATAAAGTATGCCTTCCCCCCTGCCGTTCCCCGATCCGCCAGATTCTTGGCAGCAAGGATGTGGGCATCAGCAACATTGTCAATATAAGAGATATCGACGAGATTGGCACCGTCCCCCACTCGTTTTAATTGTCTCTTGCGCCCGCTGGCGAGCAGTCGAGGCAAGAGATGGGGATCGCCCGGCCCCCAGATGAGATGCGGTCGTAGGGCGCATGTATAAAGGCCCGGCGAATGTGCCGCAAGCACCATTTTTTCGGCCATCACCTTGCTTTTCGCATAATGGCAGAGAAAGCTGTCCGCGTAGCCGAGCCGTTCGTCTTCGCCGCAGATATCCAGCCGGTTGAACACCACCGACGGCGTGGAGGTATAAACGAGCATGGGCACGCGATTCTTCCGGCAACTGTCGATGACCTTTTCTGTGCCGAGGACATTCGTTTCGTAATATGAATTCCAGGGTCCCCAGATGCCGGCCAAGGCGGCAACATGAAAGACGATATCCACGCCCTCCGTCGCCTGGGCCATGATCGTCTCATCGGTGATGTCGCCGACCAGACACTTCGCACCCATAGCCTCGACTTCCGGATAGCGATGGCGGCCGATGACACGGGTCTCAACGCCTAAATCAAGAAGCCTCCTTACCACCACCTTGCCGACGAATCCTCCGCCGCCTGTTACCAAGGCTCTTTTTATGGTCAACGTGCGATTTTCTTGTGCGCCCATATTGCCAGTTTCTCGCGAAAGATTTTTGCGTTGTGGCGAATGTCCACCGGAAAGGCTCTATGAATCAAAAAGTATTGAATATCGCGGGTAAGTTCACTCGCCTTGGCCAGAGCTCGTACCTCGTCCAGCAAGATCTTTTTGCTCATCTCGATGTTGCTTACCGGCTCGACAATCAAAACCGGCACTTTGGTCGCTTTGTCACCGGTGGTTCCTGACGGCCCGGCAATACCGACCAAGGCGGATCGATACACTGCCGTATGCTCGTTAACGATCGCCTCGCAAGGAATAGAATATAATGTTCCCTTCGCCGTTACAACCCGATGTGCTCGACGGCCGCAAAACCAAAGGCGCTCTTTATCGTCGAGATATCCGACATCGCCCATCCGGTGCCAGAATGACGCGCCGTCCCTGATTTTCGCCAGATGGGTTTCCTCGTCATTGTTTTGATAGGCCCTGGTTACCACCTCGCCCCGGACGATGATTTCGCCCAACTCACCGTTCTTCAAAAACATCGATTCGGATAATTCGGCTATCGGCTCATCGGAGATGGCGATTATCTTCACTTCAACCCCGGGCAGAGCGCGCCCGACACAAGTTCCCCGCCCCATGCGGCTCATCGCCCAGGTTTCCGCCAGTACCTCGCGCCCTTCGATGGAGGCAACGGGCAGGCTTTCCGTGGCCCCGTACGGCGTAAACACCGAGGCTTCGGGAGGCAGGACAGCCCTCACCCGGGTGAGCAGTTCGTAGGGCACCGGGGCGCCGGCCATCAGCACCTTGCGGACCGATTTGAGGGTGATCCCATGATCCAGGCAATACCTGCTCACAACATTCCAGATGGCCGGCGAACCAAAAGAATAGGTTACCCCATAGGTGTCGATCGATTGCACGAATTTTTGCGGATCGACCTGGGCCGGTTTAGTCGGATTCATATCGGGGATGACCGAACAGGCTCCCAGGGCCGCCGAGAACAAGGCAAAGAGCGGAAAGGCCGGCTGATCGACATCATCGGGACCGATTTCATAATACTCTTCAATGAGACGCAGCTGGGCGCTGAATATCGAATGTTCGTATCTGACCCCCTTGGGCGGGCCGGTCGAGCCGGTGGTGAAGATAATCGCGGCCAGATCATCCTCTCCCGGCTGGTAGACCGGAAAAGGCGCCGCACCATCAAGACTTCGGCTGATATCGGGGCCGAAGAAGCCAAAGGAGTTGCCGCAACAAAAAAAACTCTGCACTGTCTGGAAATGCTTGGCAAAGATCCTGGCGAACAGGATCGCCTTCGGTATGCCCACCAGCACCTTTGGCTGGACCCTTGCGATGCAGCGCAGCAGGTTTTTGTAGCCCATGCCCGGATCGATCAGGACGATCGGACTACCGAGCTTAAAAAGTGCCAGGGTGAGGGCGATGAATTCCACGGAAGGGGTCACCATGAGCATGACTATATCGCCGGGACGAACGCCTTTCTCGCAGAAATAGGCGGCATAGCCGTCGGAGCTCCTGTTCAGTTCGCCGAAGGTGACGCTTCTGCCGCTTTTCGCCTCGATAATCCCTATCCGCTCCTGAAATCTTTCTGCGGTTTTGACAAAGGTTTCAGCAATATTTCTCGCCACCGGGCATCTCCTGCATCTTTTCTTCGGAAAAAAAGGACTGCACGATGGGGCCGATTTCTTCGGCTTTATCTTCCAGAATATAATGACCGCCATCGTCGAAATAGTGGCTCTGCGCTTCCGGAAAACGCTTCCGCCACTCGGAAAAGAAAGAATCGTTGAAACAAAAATCTTTCCCTCCCCAGATAATGAGCAGAGGGATTTTACGGTCGCGGATGAGGGGCAGCCGCTCTTCGATTCCAACCAGTGTCGCATAGCTGGGATGATTTGGATGCATCGGAATATCCTGAACAAACCGGGAGACTGCAACCCGGTTGCGCCAGCTGTCATAGGGTGCCAGATAGGCGGCCGCAACTGAGGCGTCCATTTTTTTTGTCACCGCCATAAATCGGGCTGGACCGGCAAAGCCATTGAACAATCGCACAACTATTTCGCCCAAGATGGGCAAGCGGCATAAACCGATACGCCACGGCATCCGGGCTGAGCGGAAAGCGGCCGTGTTCAAGACCACCAGTTTTTCCAGTCGCTCAAGGCGATTGACGGCACAGCCAATGCCAATTGCCCCGCCCCAGTCATGGACGATGAGAGAGAAGCGGTCAACATGCAGATGTTCCAGCAATTTTTCAAGATTTTCAATATGCTGTGCAAGGCGATAGGGATACTCGGATGGCTTGTCGGACAACCCGCAGCCCATATGATCGAGGGCTATCACCCGGTGATCCTTTTTCAGACGGGCTATGAGATGCCTGAAATAATAGGACCAGGTGGGATTGCCATGGACCATAACGACGACAGGTCCGCTGCCTTCATCGATATAATGGATTTTCCCTTCTTTTTGCAGGAAGTAATGAGGAGAAAACGGATAATCTGGATGCACTTGCTCTCAAGTTTTTAAAGTTGAAGGGATGGGAATTCTGGCGTGCTGCGCGAACATTGAGAAAAAATTATTTATACTCCGGCAATACCGGGTGTCAACCCCTTATCGTGTCGATCGGACAACTCAGGTCTCTGTAAATCCAACCGGCATAAATTGCATAATACTATATTTCTTGTTGACCCAGGATTTAATTATGCCTATCAATCCATCTGCTTACCATTTTTTACAAATCTGTTGTCTTTTTGTAGTCGATATGATAAACGAACGCAAGGTTGTGCTCAGGATTACTAGATAAAGTGCCAATGCCGAGAGGAAGTGGGCATTTCTATCAATGGGCCCAAAATACGGAATGTCCGGCTCTTTGCGAGCCGGGAATTTATTAACGGTTCGCCATTGAACCGCGTTTAAAAGGAGTAGCAGGATGGCTGAAGGCACAGTGAAGTGGTTTAATGATGCAAAAGGTTTTGGATTTATCGAACAAGATGGTGGACAAGATGTTTTTGTACATTATTCCGCGATTCAATCTGAAGGTTTTAAATCGCTCGAAGAGGGTTCCCGGGTCACTTTTGAGATAGTCGATGGCCCCAAAGGTCCTGCTGCGGATAATGTAAGAAAAATGTAGTCCTCATTTTGCATAGTTTTCGAGAAAATGGTGTCTACACCGCCCGGTGCAGACACCATTATTTTGTTTTACATCGCTACCAGCGGCAGATATTCCGGTTTCCATCTGATCCGGTCGATCAGTTTCTTCATTCTTGCCTCATCGTCGTCGTGTTGAAAATCCGAGTAGACGCACGGCCGACTGACACCTGCCTTGACGCTGCTCATCGCTACCGCGAGAGCGACCTTTTTCCCGACCTGACGAATTTTGCCGATGGAGGGCATCAATCTGCCCTTTGCCAGTTCTTCCGGGGTCATCATCTCGGCTATCGCATAGGCGGCGGCCGTAAAAAAATCGGGCAGTACCTCTCTGGCTCCGGAGGCCAAAACGCCTAAGCCCACCCCAGGGAAAACCAGGGCGTTGTTGCACTGGCTGACCTGATACGATTCTTCCATGGCATCGAGAGTCGGACAGGGATTGCCGGTGGCGATCATGATGCCTTCCTCGCTCCATTTGCGGATGTTCTGACAGAAGATTTCGGGGGTCGAGATATGGTGGAAGAGCGGCAGGATCAACGGCCGGGAGGTGTTCTCCTTGATGGCATCGATCGCCTCGCGCTTGAAGAAGAAATCCTGGCCGGTGGTGCCGATCAGCACGGTTATGCCGGCCTTTCTGATGAGTCCGGGGATATCGATTTTATCGATGTCTCCCGTCCATGGAAAGGTTTTCTTGTCCTTGGCGAAGCGTTTTTTGTATAACTCCAACTCCCGCTTGTTGTTGATAAAACCCTTCGAGTCGATCATAAAAATTCGGTCCAGGGCCTGCTTCTCCGAGAGCCCTTCGCCGATCAGGGCATTGCACAACTGTTCGCCGATCCCTACCCCGCCGGACCCGGCTCCGTGGATGAGAAACCGCTGATCGGCAAGCTTTTCCCCTTTTATTTTTATCGCCGACAGTATCGCTGCGAGCGCCACGGCCCCTGTGCCCTGGATATCGTCATTGAAAGAGATGAGTTCGTCGACGAAGGCATCGCGGATGCTGAAGGCATTTTGCGGCGAAAAATCCTCCCACTGGCAGAGGGCATTAGGGAAGACATTGCGGAAGGCTCTGGCGAACCTGCCGATGAAGGAGAGGTATTCCTCTCCGGAGAGCCGTTTATGACGCCAGCCCAGATATTGGTTGTCGGCCAGCAGCTGTTCGTTGTTGGTACCCACATCGAGGGAAATGGGCAGGCAATGCCAGGGAGCGATGCCTGCCCCTTGGCTGTAGAGCATCAGTTTGCCGAGACAGACGGCAATCCCGCCCGCGCCCTGATCGCCGATGCCAAGCACACCCTGATTGTCGGTCACCACGGCGACCCTTATATCCCGATGGGCAAATCTTCGTAAGATATCTTCCGCCCGGTCGATATTGCCCGGATAGAAATGCAACCCGTTGGCCTGCCGGAACATCGACGAATACCGCTGCACGGCAAGACCAATAGTCGGGGTATAGATGATCTTGATATATTTTTCGATATCGCTCTGAATGAGGGCGTGGGCGAGCGTTACGTTGCGGTCGAACATCGAGCGGATGAAAATGAACTTCTCGATGTCGTCAACCTTTTCCTTCACCTTGATCCGCGAGCTTTCCACCTGCGACTCGAGGTTTTTGATCCCCGGGGGCAGGGTCGCCTCAAGGCCCAGCATCTTTCGCTCTTCCAGGTTGAACGCCGTGCCTTTGTTCACATAGCTGCAGGACCTGACCGACGAGCCGCTGCCGTAGACAATGATTTCCCTGGTATTCCCGTATTCATCGTATTTGAACCTATACAAATTTGCAGACATACAGAGCCCCCTTCATGTTCCCCATCTCCAATGGGCGATTGACAAGAATCGTTCTTTGCCGCATAATGCCTGGCCATGGAACCTTGGCAACTTATACTGCAAGACAGCATAGTAACGCTTGCTGATCTGAAAAAGCATTTGGATTGTGATAGTACTGCATTAGGGGAAGTAATAGCAAACTTTCCGCTACGTATTAATCCATATTTCCTCAAATTGATTCAATCGCCGGGGGACCCGATCTGGAGACAGGCGGTTCCCGATGCGGCGGAACTGCAGGATGGTGTCTGTGCCGTCGACCCGCTCGCCGAGGAAGAACTCAGTCCGGTCCCCAATCTTGTGCATAAGTACCCGGATAGAGTCCTCTTTCTGGTATCGAACCAGTGCGCCATGTACTGCCGGTTTTGCACCAGGAAACGCAAGGTCGGCACCGCAAGAATGCATATCTCGAAGGAAACCCTGGCTGCCGGCTGCGAGTATCTTCGCAATCATCCGGAAGTAAAGGAAGTGCTGCTTTCCGGCGGCGATCCGCTGCTGCTCGCCGATGAGCAGATCGGGGCGATCCTGGAAAACCTGCGGGCCATTCCCTCGGTCGAGATCATCCGCATCGGCACCCGGGTCCCTTCGGTCCTGCCTATGCGGATCACCGACCGGCTGGTGGCCATTCTCAAGGCCCATCACCCGCTCTATATCAACACCCACTTCAATCATCCGCTCGAAATAACAAAAGAAGCAGCTACGGCCTGCACCAAGCTTGCCGATGCCGGCATTCCGTTGGGATGTCAGACGGTCTTGCTGCAAGGCGTCAACGACTCGGCGGCCGTCTTGAAGCAGCTCTTCCAGGCCCTGCTCCGTATCCGGGTCAAGCCCTACTATCTCTTTCAGGCGGATCTGACCAGGGGGACGAATCATTTCCGCACCACGACCGAGACCGGGATCGCCATCATGCGCAGCCTGTACGGCCATATATCCGGCATGGCGGTCCCTACCTTCGCCCTCGATGCCCCGGGCGGTAAAGGGAAAATCCCCCTCACCCCGCAGTATATCCTGAAGAAGGACAAAGATCTGGTCTTTGAAAATTATCAAGGCGAAGTGTGCACCTATCCCGAGGCGGGTGAAGGAGTCTGAAAGCCCGGCACACCGCAGTATGATCCAGCTCTTGCGTCAAACGTCCTAAAAACAGTATAATTTTGTAGGCCTTCAGGACAGGATCCATTTGATAACCCGCGACCCCGCAATCAGGTGCCATGACTAACGACGAACTTCTTGCCAAAATCTTGAGCTCAAGCGAGCTGCCGACCCTGCCGACGGTGGCCTCGCAACTGATTTCTCTGACCTCCAGGGAAGACGCAACCCTTGCCGATCTCGGTGAACTGGTGGGTCGAGACATATCTCTCTCGGCCAAAATTCTCAAGGTATCCAATTCAGCATTCTACAGTTTTCCGCAACAGATCGGCTCGATTCAGCAAGCTGTAAGTATCCTGGGTATGAATGCCGTGCGAAGTCTGGTTCTATCGTTTTCCTTCCTGCGCATGAGGGGCGGAAAGACCGCGAGCCGTTTCGATTTTGAGAAATTCTGGGTTAAGTCTCTGGCCACGGCGGTTGGAACAAGACTCATTCTGGAGAAAGTGCGTGGCGTCGATCCGGAAGAAGGTTTTGTTTCGGGATTGCTGCAAAATCTCGGCGAATTGATCCTGGCCAAGACCTTCCCGGGTGAATATGAGACGGTTTTGCAGGCAAAATCAGAACAGGGGCAGGAAGGTTTGACCGAAGAAGAAGCCGTCTTCGGCGCCAGCCACCCCTTTATCGGCGCGAGTGTCGCCAAAAGTTGGGGTTTTCCCGAGGTTCTTATAGCGCCCATTCAGTTTCATCACGAGCCGGAGAAATACCTGGGTGCCAATCCGGTGATTCGATCCACAATTCGCGCGGTATATCTCTCCGACCTCCTGGCAAACATCCTGTTATCCGATAAACCGGAGAGCTACCACAAGAGGTTTCAGAAGGAGGCAGGAAAACTCCTCGGGTTGACGGGCGAAGCGATCGACTCGATTCTGGAACAATTCCATATCCGGGTCAAAGAAGCAGGCAACTATTTCGATCTCAAGATTCAAGCCACCAAATCCGTGCAGGAGATACTCCAGGAAGCCAATATCAGGCTGAGTCTCATCAATCTCGACTATGACCAGATGAACAAGCAGTTGATTCAGGCGAAGATCAATCTGGAGAATCTCACCCGCGAACTGGAGTTAAAAAACAAAATACTCGACAACCTCGCCAACATGGACGGGTTGACGAGCGTCTATAACCACAGGTATTTCCAGAATGCCCTCGATCAGGAGATCAGCCGAGCGACACGCCACGGAACCTCGCTCTCCATACTCTTCATCGATATCGACTTTTTCAAGAAATTCAACGACACCTACGGTCATCAGGTTGGCGATTTCATCCTCGCCGAGTTTGCCAAGACCATCGGGGCAAATATCAGGCAGTATGACATCCTGGCCCGATACGGCGGCGAGGAGTTTGTCGTTCTCCTGCCGGAAACGAACACCGAGGAAGCGCTCACCGTTGCGGAAAAACTACGGGATGTTATCGAGAAGACGACCTTCCGTGACAATCGCGACGAATATCACGTGACGGCGAGCTTCGGCCAGGCCTGCAGCAAACCGGGCGTGGAGGATGACTTCAGCCGGGATATACTGGTGAGCCGAGCCGATCAGGCTCTTTATGAAGCGAAACAAAAAGGTCGCAACCGGGTAGCCGCTTTTATCCCGAAAAAGAAGTGGTTTTCCTTCTAACCCCTTGCAGAACCACCAAGAGATGAAAGGAACAGCACGGATCTACACCTATACTTTTAACTTTCCGGATCGGGAGACTGTTTCTTATTCGGTTTCCCTCGATGCCCTCTCCCACTTCATCAACACCTGTCCTGTTGCCCCGCCTACGTGGTCCCGCCTGCCCTATCATCAGTGTGCACCCTGCACCTTGACTGTCGACCAGGATCCTTTTTGTCCTGTCGCCCTGAATATTGCCGAACTGGTCACCGCCTTCAAGGATACCATCTCCCATGCGCGTTGCGTGGTCTCCTGCTCGTCAGCCGAAAGAGCAGTAACCAAAAACACTACCGTGCAGGAGGGGCTGGCATCGATTCTCGGTCTGCTTATGGCCACCAGCGGCTGCCCGGTGCTGGATTTTTTCCGGCCGATTGCGCGCTTTCATCTCCCCTTCTCTACGGTCGACGAATCGATCTTTCGGGTGGTGGCCATGTACATGTTGCGGCAGTACTATCGGAGAAATGGAGACAATCAGGACGATCCGCTGGATGAGATACGCGCGCATTACGCCCAGGTAAAACTGGTCAACGCCGGCATGCTGGATAGAATCCTACACATCTCCGCCCTCGATGCCGATAAAAATGCCATTGTTACGCTGACCAGCCTGGTGCAGATCCTGGAAATGGAGATCAACACCAACCTCGAATCCCTGCAGCATCTCTTTTTGGATCCATGGGGCGAAGATAGGTTCGGCGTCTGAAAAGGAATCACATCATATTTTCCGGATCGACATCGATCACCAGACTGCATCCGGATTTCACCAGGACATTTCGTTCTGCACGGACCGCCACACACGTTTTATGCAGTTGCTCGGGGTCTCCCCCTTTCAGCAATACCTGCCAGCGATAATTGTCCTTGATCTTATCGAGCGGTGACGGCGCTGGCCCCAGTGTTTCTATCTGAAATTTTTCCTGTCTGATAAATTTACGGCAAAATGCGCCAACGCTTGAGGCGGTCTTTTGTACATCGCTTTCCACCCTGCTTTGGATGTGCAGAGCGGTCAGGCGGACGTACGGCGGGAAAATCGGGTGCCGCCGCAGTCGCAATTCATGATCGAACATCTGGCGGTATTCATTGTTCCTCGCATACACCAGGGCGTAGTGACTGGGCCGCATGGTCTGGATGATTACCTCCCCTGCCTGGTCGCCTCGCCCGGCGCGTCCGGTCACCTGGGTGATGAGCTGGAAGGTTCGCTCGGCCGCCCGGAAATCGGGCATGCTCATGCCGCCATCGGCCCAGACCACCCCGACCAGGGTAACATTGGGGAAATGATGGCCCTTGGCGATCATTTGAGTGCCGATCAGGATATCGACGGTGCCGCTGTGCATTTCGGCAAGGGTTGCAAGAAATTTTTTCCGGTCGGCGGCGGTGTCGGCATCGAGCCGGGCAAGCCGTGCATCCGGCAGAAGCTCCCGGATCTCCTCCTCCACCCGTTCGGTACCGAAACCGGCCGGCACCAGATCGGTGGACCGGCACTGCAGGCAGACGGTCTGGCCAGGGATCGCAAAACCGCAATAATGGCAGATAAGTTTGTTTTTACCTTTGTGCAGCGTGAGCGAAACGTGGCAATGGGTGCACTGCACCGGTGTGCCGCAATCCCGGCAGAGCATCACGGCGGAAAACCCACGCCGGTTCAGCAGCAGGATGCTCTGTTTGCCGAGCGAAAGGTTCTTTGCCAGCTTTTCACGCAGCTCCTTCCGGATTACCCCCTTTTCCTCCTTTCGCTCTTTGCCGCCAAGATCGACCACGGTCACCGACGGCAGGGTCCTGCTACCCACCCTGGTCGGCAGAGCCAGGAGGGTGTACTTCCCCGACAGGGCATGGGCATAGCTGGTAAAGGACGGAGTGGCTGAACCGAGGATCACCACACTCTTATGATGTCTTGCACGTAAGACCGCAAGATCGCGGCCATGGTAGCGAAAGTTATCGTCTTGCTTGAAGCCTGCGTCGTGCTCTTCATCGACGACGATAAGCCCGGGGTCCGAGAGTGGAGCAAAGACGGCGGAGCGAGCGCCGATGACGACTTTTGCCCGGCCGCTTAAGGCCAGGTAAAACTGGTCGAAACGTTCGGCCCCGGTGAGGCCCGAATGCTGCAGGACCACCTGGTCTCCGAAGCGGGACAGCAGATGGGCCTCCAACTGGGTGGCAAGGGCAATCTCCGGTACCAGGATCAGCACATCCCGCCCCAAGGCCAGCGTTTCCTCCGCCGCCCGGAGATAGACCTCGGTTTTGCCGCAGCCGGTCACACCGTGCAGCAAGAAAGGTGCGTATCGCCTGTCCCGGATCGCCGGCACAATTTCACCGAGGGCTGCGGTTTGTTCATCAGTAAGCGTTTCGGGACGGGGCTGAAACGGCAGCGGACAGCCGAAGGGGGTACGAAAAACGCGGGACTGGCTGCGACTGACCATTCCTTTTGCTTCCAACTCGGCCAGGGCCTTGACCGAACCGGGGTACCTGCTTCGCAAATCCTTTAAGGGAATGCGGGGTTGATTGTGTTCTCTGGTCAGGTCATATAAACAGTAGAGGGCTTTTGCCTCGGACAGTTTGACCTCGACACCTGTCTCCCGGCTGAGTTCCTGGCGGTAATGCGCAAGACTCGTCCGGCTGCCGTCAATGCCCTCCGATGGTTTTTGCAGTCGGTCGGTGAGTGCATAGCAGATTTCGTTTTTTTCGGCGACGGAATCCCCGGCCAGCATAGTGTCGAGAGTTACCAGATTTCCCTTCAACAGTCCGGCTGCAATCTTTTTGCTTTCTTTGTCCGCAAGCACACTTGCTGTTTCCTTTGGACTCAGTTCGCCTGACTTGGCAAGTTTTCCCGTCCAATCCGGCAACTGTCCGGAAACCGACGCCAGCAGGTCCTGAGGTTGCGCGGCCAGGCGCAATATTTTGTGGCTTTGCGGCGCGAGCCCACCCGGCAATGCCGCCTTTATCACCAGGCCCAGCGGGTAGTGATAATAGTTGGCCACCCAGCGGAAAAAAGGGATGAGATTTTCGTGAATGAGTGGATAATCACCCTGGAAGGCGACGATCTCTTTGACGGCAAAGGAAGGTTCGGGCCCATCCGGGATACCGACGACATAGCCGGTCACTCTCCTGTTGCCGAGAGGCACCAGCACCCGCCGGCCGATATGGCTGCGGGCGTCGGTCGCCTCTTCGCCGACCGAAAGATTCCCGGGCAGACTGTAGGTCAGGGTCTGCTCCAGGGGTGCGGCGACGGCAACTTCCAGATGAGTCATTTTCCGGTGACGATTCCTTTGATATACTCCATGAGGGGCTTGCCGAGCTGAGGATGGAGCAGGCCGTAAGCGATGATAGCCTTGAGGTAGCCCATCTTGTCACCGGCATCATAGCGGGTTCCCTCGAACTCATAGGCATACATGGCCCGTCTTTTGGTCAGGGCAAGCAGCGCGTCGGTCAGCTGAATTTCGCCGCCGTGGCCGGGGGTGGTGGTGTCGAGTATACTAAAAATCTCAGGCATCAGGATATACCGGCCGATGATGGCCATGTCGGAATCGGTGGTGCCGGGCGCCGGTTTTTCTACCATCCGGGAAACCCTGTAGGTGTTCTCCCGGTCGTTCTTTTCACCCTCGACGATGCCGTACTGGTGGGTCTCGCTGGCGGGAACGCGCTGGATGGCGACGATCGATTCCCCTACCTCATCGAACAGTTCGAGCATCTGCTTGGCGCAGGGCTTCTTACTGAGGACCAGGTCGTCCCCCAAAAGGACCATGAACGGTTCGTTGCCGACCACGTGGCGGGCTGTCCAGATGGCATGTCCCAGTCCCAGCGGTTTTTTCTGGCGGACCGAGACGATATCGATGAGGTTCGAGATATTGTTCAGTTCTTCACCGAGCACAGTCTTGTTTTTCTCCTTCAAAACCATATCAAGATGGTAATTGTAGTCGAAATGGTTCTCGATAGCGGATTTGCCCTCGCTGGTCACGAAAATGATCTGGTCGATGCCCGAGGCCACAACCTCCTCGACGATGTACTGGATGGTGGGGCGGTCGACGACGGTCAGCATTTCCTTGGGGATCGATTTGGTCGCCGGCAAGAACCGGGTGCCAAGGCCGGCAACGGGGATAATAGCCTTTCGTACTTTCATATGAACCTCTTATTTTTTAATAACAGGAATTCAGTTGGTATGGTATGTATCCGGGCAAATCTGAGCGGGAGACATAACACACTTTAGTGCCTTAGAAAATCATTTCTTGCTTTTGGAAATGATTTTCGTGAAGGCACTTATACCCCCTTGTGGGGTGTTAAAGACGACAGCCATTTTTTTCATGAATATTTTTTATCCGGACAACCTGCCGATCGTCGAACACCGGGACACGATCATCGAAGCCCTGCGTACCCACCAAGTTGTTGTTATTGCGGGCGATACCGGCTCCGGCAAGACGACGCAGCTGGCCAAAATGGGCTGGGAGGCCTTCCCGGAAAGCAACCTGCTGATCGGCTGCACCCAGCCAAGAAGGATCGCCGCTTCTTCGGTTTCGGCGAGGGTCGCCGAAGAACTTGGGTCCCTTGGCCATCAGGTGGGATATAAGATCCGATTTCATAACTATACCACGCCGGCCACCAAAATCAAATTCATGACCGACGGCGTCCTGCTCGCCGAGACGCGTCAGGACCGGCGGCTGTCCCGCTACGGTCTCTTGATCATCGACGAGGCCCACGAACGGAGCCTCAACATCGATTTTCTGCTGGGCTACATCAAGCAGCTTCTGCCCCGGCGTCCCGACCTGAAGGTAATCATCACCTCGGCCACCATCGATACCGAGGCCTTCTCGCGCCATTTCGCGGATGCCCCGGTCATCACCGTGGCCGGTCGTTCGTATCCGGTAACCGTTCGTTACAACCCGCCCAGGGACGATAGCGGCGAGGACAAGGAGAGCGAACTGGAACACTGTATCGAGACCGTCTGTGACCTCTACCGCACTGAACGTCGGGGGGATATCCTCGTTTTTCTGCCGACCGAGCGGGATATCCGGGAATGTTGTCTGCGCCTCGAAAAACGGCTCGAAGGCGCCGTGGTTCTGCCGCTCTACGGCCGGCTGCCGACGGGCGATCAGCGAAAAATCTTTCAGAGTTACCGGCAGCCCAAAATTGTCGTCGCGACCAATGTCGCCGAAACCTCCGTCACGGTTCCCGGCATCCACTATGTTGTCGATTCCGGTCTGGCCAGAATTTCCCAATACAACGTGCGGGCCAAAACCACCAGCCTGCCGATCACGAGAATCTCTAAAGCGAGCTGCGACCAGCGCAAAGGCCGGTGCGGCCGGATTGCCCCGGGCCTATGCATCCGACTCTACACCGAAGAAGACTACAACGACCGGCCGGCGTACACGCTGCCCGAACTGCAGCGCGCAAATCTTGCCGAAGTCATTCTCCAGATGACTTCCCTCGACCTCGGCCGACCGGAAAAATTTCCCTTTATCGACCCGCCGTACCAGAGTGCCGTGAAGGAAGGATATCAACTGCTCCGGGAACTGGGGGCGATCAACGACCACGGGCAACTCACCGCCCGCGGCCGGATCATGGCCGACCTGCCCATCGATCCCTGCATCTCCCGCATCATCATCGAGGCCAAGGACAACAACTGCCTGCGGGAGATGAAGATCATTTCGGCTGTGCTCGCCATCCAGGATCCCCGAATCCGCCCGGTCGACCAGGAAAAGGAGGCGGATGAGGCCCACAAGGTTTTTACCCATCCCCAATCCGATTTCATGATCCTCCTCAACATCTGGAACGGCTTTCACGATGTTCAGGAAAAAGTCGTCTCCTGGTCGCGGCTGAAAAAATACTGCAAAAGCCATTTCCTCTCCTTTCAGCGGATGCGCGAATGGATCGACCTGCATGACCAGCTCGATCGGCTGGTCGGCAGCCGTCAAGGTTTTATCGATAATCAGGTGGACGCTTCCTACGAGCAGATCCATGTTTCTCTTCTGGCCGGTTTTTTACGCAACATTGCCACGAAAAAACAAGGAAAAATCTACCAGGGCGCTCATAACAAGGAACTGCTGATCTTTCCGGGTTCCCATCAGGCGATGAAGGGCGGGCGGTGGGTTGTGGCCGCATCCTTTATCGAGACGGCGAGGCTCTACGCCTTGACCGTCGCCGCCATCGAACCGGCGTGGCTCGAGCGGGTGGCCGGCCATCTCTGCAAATATTCGTGGTCGAATCCGCACTGGCAGAAGAAAACCGGCCAGGTTATCGCCGACGAAACGGTTTCCCTGTTCGGTCTCATCATTGAAACCGGCAGAAAAGTCGACTTCGGCCGAAGAAGCGCCAAAAATTTCGCCGAAGCTCGCGATATTTTCATCCATTCGGCGCTCATCTTAGGCGAGATCAACGGCAGCTACGCCTTTCTTGACCATAACCTCACGCTTCTGCAAAAGTGGCAGGAAACTGAGGAAAAACTGCGGGAGCGGACCATCATCGTCGAAGATCAGGCCCTCTACCAGTTCTATGCCGAGAGAATCCCCCAGGACGTCTACGACCAGAGAACCCTCAACCGATTTCTCCGTGGAAAAAGAAGTCAGCAATTCCTTGAGATGCAGGACGAGGATATCCTCAAACGCCGGCCGGACGACACAGAACTTCTCGACTATCCGCCTCTCCTGACCTTCGGTCGGACGCAGGTGCGGGTGGAATATCATTTTACCCCCGGCTCACCGGAAGACGGAGTCACCTTCCGGTTGCCCATCGACTCCGCGGCCAATTTTGCCCCTGGGGTTTTCGACTGGCTGGTGCCGGGCCTGCTCCAGGAAAAACTCACTTTTCTGCTTAAGGCCCTGCCGAAGGGCATCAGGAAAAAACTGGTGCCGATCAACGAAACCGTCAACCGATTGCTTGATGACATGCCGGTCAGGACCGGCTCGCTCTATGCCGCCCTTGAGGCCTCTATCCTGAAGCACTTCAAGATCCTCGTCCCCCGCTCGGATTGGCCGGAAGATTTACCTCTCCACTTGCAGCCCCGTTTTCTGCTCTTTGACGATGCTGGCCATGAAATCTGCGCCGGCCGTAATCTGCGGGAGTTGCTCGTTTCCGGGCAAGGCGAGCACAAGACGCAAAAGATCGAACCCACCCTGCAGAAAAAAGGCATGGAGATAGTCGCCGCGTGGCAGGGAACCGAGCATGCAACCTGGAATTTCAAAGGCCTGCCTGCGGCCATCCCGGCCTATACCCAACAGGGGGAGGTCTCAGGGTTTCTATATCCGGTGCTTGTTGCCCAACCGGAAAAAGGCTGCGTCAGAATAGAATTCGAAAAGAATCCGGATATTGTCAAAAAGTTGAACCGCACCGGCATGGTCTACTTGTACCGCCTGCAGTTTACCGAGCAGTTCAAGAACCTGAAAAAATTCTGTTCGACCACCTTTACAGGACCTTCCGCTGTCTGGCTGCAGGGTCTCGGCATGACTCACAAAGAGGCGATCGACACCCTGCTCGACTTTCTGCTCACGAGGATTTTTGGCCCCCTGTCCGGCAAGAATGTCGATATCGTCGATGAGGAAACGTTTTTGGCGACGGTGGCACGAGTCAAACAGGAAGGCTTGTATGCCCTGGGAAGGAAGATGGCCGAAGAGTTCCTGGCCCTGTTGCGCAAACGCCGGACTGTCTATGACACCATCAATAAAATCTTTTCCTCGACAAACCGGAGCAGTCTCGTCATTCCCGAGAGAAAAGAGGCGTTTATGGCCCATCTCAATGCTATCTTCCCGCTGGATATAATTCTGGGAACACTCCCGGCCGACTTTGACGATATCGACCGGCAGCTGCAGAGCCTGGCTATCCGGCTTGAGAGGTTTTATACCAATCCGGGCAAGGACCGGCAAAAAGAGGAACAGTTGCTCCCCTATCTGCACAATCTCGAAAAACTTATGGCAAAGAGAGGGGAATTATCGGAAGAGGGACTTGCGGCGGTGTTTCGTTTCCGGGAAATGGTCAATGACTACCGGATTTCTTTGTTTTCGCCGGAAATAAAGACGCGACAGCCGGTTTCGACCAAGAAGCTCAACGAGCAATTCCACTCAACACTTGCCAAGTGTTGAGTGGAAGCAATACGAGTATTTTCGCTCTCGGGAATTACACGTTCAGCACCATGCCGGAGATGTGCTTGAGGCTGTCCATGGTGTATGGTTTTGGCAGGGTGTTGATAAAGCCATATTCCCGGCAGTCCTGCATGACGGGATCGAGGATGGTGCCGCTCATGGCAATCACCCGGAGTTTCGGTGCGATTTCATGCAACAGTCGACAGGTTTCCACAGCGGATTCCCCATTTGCATCCGATAGATCAAGGATAGCCAATGGCAGAGGCTGCACTGGGTCGGCTACCAACTGGCGCAGGGCCGTGAGGGCTTCGTCCCGTTTGCCTGTGGGCGTAACCGAAAAGCCCAAATGCTCCAGCATGATCCGGCCGATTTCCCGCATCTGATTATCCGGTTCAATCAACAGGGCATCGCGAGGAGGAGTCTTCTCTTTCTCTCCGGTATCATGCCCACTGTCAATCTGGATCGGCAGAAAAAGGGTGACGGTCGTGCCTTTGTGCAGTTCGGAACTCACCACGACATAGCCGCCGTGGTTGCGCAGCGTTGCATAGACAACGGTCAGTCCCAATCCCATGCCTTTCAGTGCACCGCGTTCCTTGGTGGAATAATAGGGATCGAAGATCCGGAATAACTGGTCGGGATCGATGCCTCGGCCGGTATCGCGAATGTCTATTTTTGCATAGGATCCGGCCGGAACATACTGCCCCGACATAAGTTGCGGGGACTCCAAATATTCGCTGCCGATGGTCACCTCGATCGGGCCGCCGGCGCTTGCCTCTATGCCATTTCTGAGAACATTGGCGATTGCTCGGGTGATTTCGTCAGAGTCCACATAGACCTGACAATCCGCCGCCGAGGCGCTAATTGTGTAATCTCCGGGCTCGCTTTCAAAAAATCGTTCTACCGCGGTGCGGACCAGCTGCCCAATGCCGGTACTCTTCCTGCTGACGATCCCGAAGTTGGAAAAGCACGAGATCTGCCGGGTGAGGTCGACGGCGGCAAGCGCCGCTCTTCGTGCCTGTTCGATCATTTTATTACGCTGCGTTTCGTTCCGATTGTCGCGATACATCGCAACGATATCGAGATTGCCGCATATCACGGTCAACAGGTTGTTGAAATCATGGGCCACACCGCCGGCCATACAGCTCATGGCATCCATTTTTTTTACCAGCTTGATGGCGTTATCGAGTTCCTGATTGTGCTTCTCCGCCTGATATTGCCGGGTAATATCGCGAAGGATGCAGAGGCCGAAGACGGAAGTCGACTCGGCAACAGCCAGAAACGATCCGGTTATGATTCGCCGGTTCAACTCCAGCGGATTATCTTCCAGGATTTCAAAACTCCGCATGCCCTGGCGGATAAGCTGCTCGTCGGTCCAACTCCCGATCGACTCGCGAAACGAACCCCAATTGATTGCTTCGGGGAGCGATCGGCCAATCAGGAGTTCCTCACGGCAGGAAAGAATGCGCAGGGCGGCGTCATTGGCAGCAACGATCTTGGCCTGCCCACTCAACTCCAGAATGCCTTCATCGAGGTTGGCAAAAATCTGTACCAGATGTTTCTTTTCCGATAAAAGCTCACTCGTCACCTCGGAAGGCTTGAGTCCTATGGGGATGCGCGTGTTCATGCCACCGCTTCGCAGGCGGAGGGCCTTTCTGGCCATAAAGGTCGCCAGCGCCTCCTGGACGTGCTGCCTGATCTCCTGGAGGTTGCCCTTGGCGATGCAGAGGTCGCAGGCGATCTCCCGCAGGATTCTTTCGCGGTCTTCGAGAATAATTGCAGAGAGCACGACGATAAAAATATCTTCGTGCTTTTTGGTATTGCGCAGAATCCGACAGAGCTGCTCGCCGCTTACCAGCGGCATTATTAAATCGGTGAAAACAATGTCCGGGGAATAATCCTGTATAATTTCGAGAGCTTCCAGACCGGTTGCGGCGGATTTAACCAGACAGCCTTCCCGGGCGAGAATGGTAGCGACCGCTTTCAGCAGCACGGGATTATTGTCAACTACCAGGGCTTGTATTGTCGAATTTTCCATCATCTTATCATTTTGTCGCAAGATCACATCTTACCTTTGGTCTGCTGCCATTCTTTGATGGTCTGGAGCAAGGAGGGCATGTCGACCGGTTTGGTAAATACTCGCCATGCCCCGAGGTGCTCGGCGACGGAGAGATAGGAATCGGGACCAATCTTGCCGCCTCCCGAGATGGCGATGATGCAGATTTCGGGAAATTCTTCGCTGAATTGCGTGATCGTCTCAATGCCTTCCTGAACGGGCATGATGAGGTCGCAGATCAACAGATCCACTGGGGTCCTGCGCTGCAATTCAACGCCTTTTCTCCCGTTTTCCGCTTCAAGTACTTCGAATCCTTCCCGTTCGAGCCACATGCGAAACAGCTCACGGATTCGGGCATCGTCATCGACTATGAGAATTTTCATCGTGATTTCCCGGCGATGGTTTCGTAAGTGCGCGAGGCACCCCTTGCTTGAAGATTATATCCTTGAAGAAACTGATCATCTCCCTCCTTCTCCCGGCCAGTTTCAGGAGTTCCGGTATGAGATCGGTCGGGTTTATTTTCATAACCGACATCTTGTACTCAATGTGGCTGGCAAGACGGTTGTCGATATACCAGGCATAGGACAGTCCCATCAATAACCCCGGCGGAGTAAATCCCTCGCCATTGTTGACGAGGCGGGTATAGTGATTCTCGTCATCGGAAGCGCACATCCGGGCAAACGACAGAAACGATCGCAACTGATCGGGAGTAAGGAAACAGGTTCTGTGGCTTTTGCCCCGCAGATGGAGATGATACACCCGGCCAAGATGCAGCTGACCAACCACAACATCCTTCATTATTTTCTTTTCGGCGTAGTCACCCAGAAGAGATTCTCCCATGGCTATCATGAGAGCCACCTCGAGTTTCTGTCGTACCGTAATTTGATCACCCCTAATCTTAATACATTTATCTTCAGGATCAAAAAAAGAAAAGACATTGTCCCACTGTTGATCGCGATTCCAGCACGACCGGTCGACACAGACTATACCCTGAAAATAGTCCAGATGAGCAAGCGGAATGATGGGATGATCCCAGAGGATGTCGCACATCGTTGCCCGTAACAGCTCGATATCGACATCCGCTGGCATGCCGACAAAGCGGATTACCAGCTTGTCGATTTTTTTCTTGATGCCGAGATACCTTTGACACGGCAGGAGGATCGGCCTTCCTTCCGGACCGGCTCCCTGACGGTCCTGCAGTGAGGCCAGACTATCCTCCTGGCTGGAAAGAAAACAGGTCCGGCCATTGTACAGTCCTTTGATGGCCTGGGCCAGCAGATCCGGATCATGCTGAATAACCCCGCGTTCGCTAAGGGCATCACGGGAGTACACCCCGCATTCCACCGGAATGTAGTGTTGCTGAAGGAGCACCTCCCGATCCAGATAAATCGGCACCTTGCCTTCCACTGCATAGCTCTGCAGCACCGAAGCCGGAACGTCGGTAAGGGAGATGCAGATGACCTCGTTGAAAAGCCCTCGCGTTCCGCCGGGAATATTTTTCTCATAGGCCCGGATCATATCCGAAACATGAAACTTCCTTTCCGGATCGGCAATGCTGAGATCCGTTTCCCCCGCCTGGACCCACAGGTTAGAAATCAGCAGCTTCAGGGCCTTGTGATTAGCTCTTACCGCATCGGCCAGACCCGGCACCTTGAAGACCGGAATGATCGAGGAATAGAGGCTGCCGGGGGCAAGAAGTATGATGTCGGCATTGGCGATATCCGCCCAGACTTCCTCGTAAACCCGGACCGTATTCGAATAATCGACCTGAACGCTGTCGACCGGAAAACCCCTTCTCGAGCCGCTCAGTTTATGCTCGCCGATGACCTCCACGCCGTTGGTATACAGCACCCGGAGTTGGGCCGGGGTGGATGTACAGGGGAGGACCGCCCGTTCGCAGGCGCCGAGCACCCTGGCAAGGGTGTTGATGCCTTTGTAGATGGCGGAATGAAGCGACGCCTGATCGAGGGCCAGCTCGGCATTGGTAACGTTGCGATCGAGTTCTCTGTAGATCGCGGCGGCAAGGAGCAGATTGCCAAGGCAATGGGAACGATTCAGGGTACCGGCAAGTCGGGGGTCGGTAAAGAGATACTCGAACAGATACTTCAGATATTGCTCCAGCGCCTGGGGCAGTCTGCGGATCTTCCGTTCGATGGCGACAATTTGCGGCGTGCCCTTGGTCAAGGGTCCTGCAAACCGCCAGTTCAATATTTCCGCAAGTGTCGAGGCGATGGCTACGGCTTCCTGACGATCAACGCTGTATTTCTTTTGCAGGTTGCAGCTCTGGATCGATGAAAGCAACACGTGGCGCATATCGCCTACGGCCACAAGGGGTAGATCCTTGAGCAATTCCCCCGTCGATCCCCCATTGTCGGTGACGCAGACAACGGATCTGGTTCTGGGAAAGATTTCCTTCAAGCCGCTGAAGGGATTGCGAGCCCAGGTTTCTCGCCTGGAATCGCCGCCGATGATATTCGAGAGCCCTGTCCCGCCGCCGAAGACGACAACCCTGGCGTTCTTCACATCTGTTTCGAGCAGTTCCTGACGAAGGCCGAGCAGTTGGTTTTTTGCGGTCGAATGGGCATTGACCGGAATTCCCCGGAGAACGAGGTCGACGATTTTCTCGCGCACATCGAGCTGAGGCAAAAGATCCAGCGGCGAGAGCTGCACCTCCTGGATATGGCGAAGTCTGTCTGTTATCAAACCGTGCCTCACAGGGTTGAGATCAGATGGCATGAGGAATACTACCCTCATGCCGGGACTGTTTCAGGAATTCAACAAAAATTGCTCTACTCGCCGGAGATCCTCGGGCGTATCGACTTCGATGGAATCGTGCTGGGTGATGGTGAGTTTTATCTTATAGCCATATTCCAGAGCGCGCAACTGTTCGAGCTTCTCGAATCTTTCCCATTCGCCCTCGGGAAGGGCAACGAACGAGAGCAGGAAGCCTTTACGATAGGCATAAAATCCCAAATGCTTATAATATGTTGGCCGGACAGTCTCTTCGGGATTGCGCTGGAACGGAATAGGCGACCTGGAAAAGTACAGGGCGTAAAAATCACGATCGAACACCGTTTTCACGTGGTTGGGATCGTTAATTTCTTCAGGCCTGATAATTTTATAGATGAGAGTCGACATCGGTAAAGCCGGATCGTCGAGCAGCGGCTGGGCAACCTGTTCCACGACTTCCGCCGGGAAAAGCGGTTGATCGCCCTGGATGTTCACAACCACATCGTGTTCGGAAATCTTGAGCAGCTCCGCCGCTTCCGCGAGCCGGTCAGAACCCGAAACATGATCGTTCCTGGTTATCACATACTCTCCGCCGAAATCTTGGACGCACGAGGCTATCCGCTGATCGTCGGTGGCAACCACCACTCGGGAGAGCATCTTGACGGCCCGGGCCCGTTCCACCACATGCTGAATCATCGGTTTCCCGGCGATCAGGGCAAGCGGTTTCCCGCGAAACCGATTCGACTCATAACGAGCCGGTATTATGGCAATAACATCTGGTTTCTGGATTGGCATGGCAAACTTTATGGTTATTTCGACTGAAGTCAGTTATGGTGTAGAGACATGAAACCTTTCCCTAAACCTGCAAGTAGCGTCATGTTTTCCCCCCCGGCAATATCTGTCTCATCTACAATAGATTCTGCGATAATTCTACAAAAAGCGGCTGAACTGGCCAAGAAACTCGGCCTGGAAATTATTCCAACACCAGCCGAACGTTCGTCGGAATTGCTTCTCGCCTATACCCCAGAAGGTCTGAAGCTGCTGCAGGCCCCGTTTGCTTCCGATAGATTCGTCACGCTCTTGTTTGTCGATTTCGTCCATGGCAAAAACGGCTTCAGACGCGCGAAAGACAGTTCGACCAAACAGGCCATTGCCCGTGCCGCAGGCATCAAGCCGGGATATCGACCGGCGGTTTTCGATTGTACCGCCGGGTTGGGCGGCGATGCTTTTGTCCTGGCCAGTCTAGGCTGCCGGGTCACCATGTGCGAACGCTCCCCGATTGTCTTCGCCCTGCTCGCAGACGGCTTGGATCGTGCCCTGCAGGACCAAGCCACTGCGGAGATAGTCCGCCACAGGATGCAACTGGTTGTTGGGGACGCCACATACTTCCTTGCCCAAAATTCCGAAGGCTACGCCACCATTTATCTCGATCCCATGTATCCCCATCGACGCAGTTCGGCGCTCAACAGTCAGGCAATGCGCTCCCTGCGCACCCTTGTCGGCGACGATCAGGACTGCGGGACGGTGCTGGAAACGGCGCTGAAAAAGGCACACAATCGAGTGGTGGTAAAACGGCCGCGATTGGCACCGACGCTCACGGAAACCGTTCCGTCACATGTCATTGGCATGAAGAACAGCCGCTTCGATATTTATCTCACGTTCAATTCGTGACGATGGAGCGTCATTTATGGTACTTCTCGCCGGCATTGATGGTATACGCCCGATAGAGCTGTTCGATAAGCAGCATGCGGGCCATGTCGTGGGTAAATGTCATCTGTGAAAGAGACAGCAGCAGATCGGCCGACTGCAGCACCTTGGCGGAATGTCCTTCCGGACCGCCGATCAGATAACAGACATGTTTGACTCCCTGCAGCTCCCACCCGGCAATGGTCTCCGCGAATTTTTCCGAAGGAAATTGTTTGCCCCTGGCATCCAGGGCGACGATCAATGCTCCCGGCGGTACGGCAGAAAGCAGCAGCATGCCCTCGGCATCGGTGTCGCTTGCCGCTGACTTCGCTCTCCCCTTTTCTTTCAGGACGGTGATTTTCAGGGAAGTATAGTGACCGAGACGAGAGCTGTATTCCTGCACGCCATCGGCTATAAAGCTGTTCTTTATCTTTCCGAGAAACAGCAGTTCATGTTTCATTGGACAATCGGCATAGGCTTTCAGCTTCAGCAGCTGAAGCTATCGTTGTTCAGCAATTCTCGGAGAACCTCGCAAAATTGCCGGTAGGAAAGACTCTTATTGATGCCGGGACAGGAATCGGCAATGGTGCGAAAATTGGCTTCATCTATAAGGATTGAGGGGTGCAACGGCCACTCACCGCATCGTCGGGGTCGTCCGTCGTGCACGCTGCAGCCATTGTCATAAAAAATGCAGTGCCCTTCGATGGTCTGCATCTGCACGACGTTGCCCGAGATCCGCCAGAAAGACCGGCGCACGTCCTCCTCAGGCCGATTCAAGGCCTGCACCATACGTTTTCTGTCATCTGCATCAAGGGATACGGTAGTCTCGCCGTGACAGCAGAAACCGCACCGCGTGCATGTAAAAATATCGGCAATCATTTGTTGCTGCACCTAAGAAGGAAAAAGAAAGAACAGATTGATCAGGTCAGGAGAGGATACCCTTCTTTTGCCTGGCTTTCATGGAAAAAGACGAACGGAAGGGAAAATCAGGCATTGCCGATGACATCTTCGTAGGTGGCGATATCAATGCCGTACTGCATTGCCGCGGCCTTCCATTTGAATTCATCAGGCTGGTGGAAAATGATATCGTCATTCGCCGGTACACTCAGCCAACCGTTGGCCATCAGCTCATGCTCCAGCTGGCCGGGACCCCAGCCGGTATAACCGAGAATGAAGAGATATTGCTGCGGTCCTCTCCCCATGGCGATGTCTTCCAGGACTTTCGTCTCCCGGGTGAGAGACACGGTCTTGCTGATATCCAGTCTGTATTGCGCCGCATAGTCTCTGAGATAGAGGATGAAAGCCGATTCCAGTTCGACAGGTCCGCCGATATAGACCGGCGGAAGCGATCCTTCCGGAACAGGAAGATTGGCGCTTCGCAGTATTTCTGCCAGCGAAAATGCAGGATTCGGTTGATTGATAGCGACGCCCATCGCTCCTTCCTCGTTATGGGCGCAAATGTATATCACGTGCTCTTCAAAACGCGGATCCGGCATTTGCGGCGTCGAAACCAGGAAGGTTCCCGCCAGGGAGTGGGTCATGGTGGGTGATTGTCCATTCATAGCCAAGGTTTTTCACTGAAAATTTTTATCCGCGGCTCCGCAAACTATCTTGGTTAGGTTTCCTTGATATGTATTATATATAGTATCAAATGGAAATTTGTCACGTCAAGATTCGTCCGCTCTTTTGCTCCGGATGCCAAAAGTATTTGTTTTTAAGGGAATTTTGATCATGACAAAGCAACTTTTGTATCATACAGTATGCTCATGGATCAACCGGAAGAGTTCCCGGACCGATCAAAGGAACCGTTCTCTTTACATACAGCAACCAACAGTCAGGGAGTCTGTCAGCCATGCCAAAGACGACAATTCACCCCCCGGGTGATAAGATGAAAAAGGCCATCCAGGAATTATCGGAACTCCTGACCACGAAACCGGGAAAAAGTCGCCGTCAGCTCCTCGAGCAGGTGGCAATCAAATTTGATCTTTCACCGAGTGAATGCGCCTTTCTTGAACGGCACTTCAAAGAGTAAGAGCGAAAGAAGCTTCCTTCAGCCAGCTCAGTTTGACAAGCTGCAGCGGGTGGCATGTAATTCCTGATAAAACCTCAGCGTCTGCTCACACATCGCCTGGGCGGTGAATTGCTCCGACACCCGCTTTCGGCCATTCTCGCCGTATTGCTGCAGCTGTTCCCTGCTCATGGCCAAAGCCTCATCGATGGCTATCGCCAGGGCTTTGGGATCTGAGGGTTTCACCAACCAGCCATTCTCTTTATGAACAACCGTTTCCAGGCTTCCCCCGTGGGCGGTGGCGATGACCGGTTTCCCCATGGCCATGGCCTCAACGGTCGTCCGGCCAAAGGCCTCCGGTTCCAGCGACGAGGTCGACAAAACGATATCGGCGATAAGAAATGCGGCCGGCATATCGCTGCAATAGCCGACCAGCCGCACCTTATCGGCAAGGTTGTTTTTGCCGATGTAGTCGTTGAGTTCGGCGGTATACCCCGGATTATCCCGGGTGTCTCCGACAAGAATTGCCTGATAATCTGCAGAGGTAACGTGATGCAGGCTTTGCAGGAAAAATTCCTGCCCTTTCAACCTGGTCAACCGTCCGGGCAACATCAGGACCGGTCTCTTCCGGTCAATCTGCCAGGCATCGACCAGCGTATCGACCCGCTCCGGGGGCACTGCATTCGGATTGAAAACATCCGCATCGACTCCGCGAAAAATAAGACGGACATTGCCATCGCGATGATAACTCTGCGAGATATGTCGTTGTATACTTTTCGAAACGGCTATTACCCCGTCACCCTTGGCCATTATGGCGCTGTAGGCGTTGACTGAGTAAAAACCATGGAATGTGGTGATGAGAAGCGGCCGGTCCTTTTTCGGCAGGGTTTTCCAGGCGATGTATCCCACCCAAGCCGGCATCCGCGAACGAAGATGGAGGACGCTGACCCGATTCTTTTTCATGAGCCGGCGGAGAGGCCAGATATGCAGCAGGGCTGCGGGGCTTTTGGAGCCGATGTTTTTCTGAAAGTGATCGCTGCCATCCCGCTCCAGTTGATCGACCAGCCTGCCTCCGCCCGAGACCACAATGGATTTATGGCCGCGTTCCACAAGAAAACGGCCCATCTCAAGCGTCCCCCGTTCGACACCGCCGCTGTTGAGTTCCGGCAGCAACTGCATGACCGTGAGTGTTCGCGGCTTGCTGGCCTCCTGCCTGATTTCCTTGAGTTCATGATAGAGCGCCAGCGTCTTCTCGCACATCGCCGCAGCGGTAAAACGTTCCGTCACCCAGAGCCGTCCCTGCCGGCCGAGTTCGGTTGTTTTGCCCAGATCGCCCAAAGCTTCGATAACCGCCGTTGCCATGGCTTCAGGGTTCATCGGTGTCACCAGCCAGCCTGTAACTCCGGGCAGCACCGTCTCCATACTGCCGCCATGGGCCGTGGCAATGACTGGTCTTTCCATGGCCATGGCCTCAATTGCCACCTTACCGAAGGCCTCCGGTTGCGTCGATGACGCCGAAACGACGACGTCGGCCAGCATGAACGCGGCGGGCATATCGCTGCAGTGGCCGACCAGCCTGATTCTCTTGTCCAGGCCGTGAAATCTGATCCTTTCCTGGAGCTTCTTGGTGAAGGAAGGATTTTCATCAGTGTCGCCGATGAGCAGCGCGATGAAGTCCAGATCCTTGATCAATGCGAGGCTTTCGATCAAAAGGTCCTGGCCTTTCAACTGGGTGAGCCTGCCCGGCAGGATGATGACCGGCTTTTTTTCGGAGCCCGGGAGCCACTTTTCCCGCAGAACACGGGTGCGATCGGCTGACACGGCGTCGGGCGAAAACTCCCGGACATCAAAACCGCCATGGATAAGGGTGATATTGCCAGTATCAATGCCATAATTTTCGATAATATGCCGCTTGATCGTTTCCGATACCGCGACGACCCTCTCCCCCTTGGTCATGATGCGTGAATAAGAGTTGACCGAATAAAAGCCATGAAAGGTGGTGATGAGCGACGGCCTGCACTGTTCCGGGATAATCGTCCAGGCCATATAGCCGATCCAGGCCGGCAGTCGCGAGCGAAGATGGAGGATGTCGACCCGTTCGGTGACGAGAAATCTTTTTAATTTAGTGATATATTGCAGACATCGCAGGCTCTTTTCACCGATGTACGGCCAGAGGATATGGATGCAGCCATTCTTCTCCAGTTGCGGCACCAGACGGCCGCCGCCCGAAATAACTATGGAACGGTGACCGCTTTTGGCCAGATATATGGCGAGATCGAGAGTCTCCCCTTCCACGCCGCCTTCATCGAGTTCGGGGAGAACCTGAACTACTGTAAGCTGTCTGGGAACCATTTCCGTAAAATCCGCTCAGCACAACGTCGTGCTTCATTGAGATTGATATCTTCACACCACCTGCAGTTCCCGCTTGCCCATGAGGAAAAGGAGACAACCAGTCTCTTCTGCACCAGGAGATCTTCGTTTTTTTTGAATTTACTGTCAGTCCTCTTCCACTCTATCGGCAGGATACCGACCTTGCAGCCGGCGGTCAGGGCTTCATACATCATGGAGATGGAATCGGCGGTCACCCACACCGCGCTGCTTGCATCGTACTGCTCCTCGATCCAGCCGGGTTGGGTATCCTGATAACGAAAAAATGAGGCATTATGCGACTCCCGGGCCAATTTGTCCAGCATCAGCACGGTTTCTTGCGGAGTCCTGGGGGAAGATGAAAGAATCCAGGATGTGGTGCTCTCGGTCTCTATGATCCGTTTCACCATGGCGCAGATGCCCTCCGAATCCCATCTGTGGCTTTTCTCGTCGATGCCTCCCAGCAGAATCAGGCCGCGATCCGTCCGGTGCTGCCGCCTGTTGATAGAACAATTCGGCGCACCCGACGTCAGCATGATGTTACCCCGTTCAGCCATGCCGTCATGTTCGGGAACAAAACACAGGTCGAACATTCTCCTGAGATGCCAGGACGGGTTCATGCAAGTGAAGGCCGGAATGTTGTAGCTCTTTTTCAACGCCAGTAAAGGGAGATGACTGCGGCTGCCGGTACCGAGCAGCAGATCCGTCCCGGCAATCGCCGGCAGTGCGGGATCCGCCATTCCCTTGACCGGCAGAAAGAGGAAAAAAGTGCGCAAAAGCAGAAGAAGTGGATTCTCGCGTCCTACTTGAATCCTGAGAACCTCGACCTCGGCCATGGTTTGCATAGCCCGGAGTATCCCTGTGGTCTGTTTTTCGTGCCCGGGTTTGCCGTCCAGCAGAACTGCAACGCGCAATTTTTTGATTGAAGCCTCGCTCATGAAGATCGGGATGATTTATAACGATGGGGCGAGCTATTGTCTGCTCAGTGCCGGTGGCGGGCCGGCCTGTGCGCCGGGCTGTGGCTTCCGTACGCCGCCGCCGGCGAGTTTGACAATGATCTGATTGCTCTTTTGCAGTCTCTTCGACATGGTTTTGAAGAGATGCCGGGAAACATCCGGATATTTTTCGATGAGTTCTTCGATCTTATCGCCGGGAAAACGTTTGACGGTGGACCTTCCCTGACTGATAACCGATGCGGTACGCTGTTCGCCGGTAATCGCCGCCATCTCCCCGAAGTACTCGCCCGGTTCGGTCAGTTCAGCGATCTTTTTCCCGCCTTTGACCACGGTAAGGGCGCCGCGGATGAGCTTGAAGAAGTCAATGTCCTTGTTCCCTTCCCGGATAATGACGTCGCCGTCCTCGTAGTTTTCCTGGTCGGGATTGACCAGATAGGCTGGCAGGCTTTCCTTGTGGGCGACCGTGCGCCGCAGGGCTTCCTCGATACTGGTTATGCCTTGTCGCACTTTTTGCAAAGCCGCATCGCGTAGCGGGGTCATCCCTTCCTGGATGGCGATCTTGCGCAGCTGATCCTCGGGCACCTCGGCGCTGATGGCCTTAGCCACCTCCTCCGTCACTTCCATAAGTTCGAAGAAACCGACCCGTCCTCTGTAACCAAGACCGTTGCATTCGGGGCAACCGGTGGCGCTGTAAATCTGCAGGTCATTCACCTCGTCCTCCCGAAAACCCACCTTTATCAACTCCTGCGGCTCGTATTTGGTAATCTTTTTGCAACTGCTGCAGAGCTTGCGGCCGAGTCGCTGGGAGAGCACCATGGTAACCGCCGAGGCAAGCATATACGGGGGAATGCCAATATCGATCATACGGCCGATGGTCGCGGCGCTGTCGTTGGTATGCAGGGTTGAAAAGACCAGATGGCCTGTCATGGCGGCCTTGATGGCGATCTCCGCGGTATCGATATCCCGGATCTCACCAACCATGATGATATCCGGATCCTGACGGAGAAACGCCTTCAGCGCGGCGGCGAAGGTCATCCCCACTTCCTTGTGGACGTTGACCTGATTGATTCCCTTGAAATTGAATTCGACCGGATCCTCGGCGGTGAGGATTTTGATATCCTCGCTGTTCATCGAGTTGAGGGCGGAATAGAGGGTAACCGTCTTGCCCGACCCGGTCGGTCCGGTAACCAATAACAACCCTTGCGGGCGACTGAGACACCTCTTCAGCATCTCGAAGGTTTCCACCTCAAAGCCCAGTCTGGTCAGATCGACATTCAGCGAGGCCTTGTCGAGAATACGTAAGACAACAGATTCGCCGAACAGAGTCGGCAGGGAGGAAACCCGAAAATCCACCGAACGGTTCTTGCCCATCCGCATCTTTATGCGCCCGTCCTGCGGGACCCGCCGCTCGGTGATGTCGAGACCGGAGAGGATCTTCATCCTCGCTACCAGGGCATTTTTGATGGTCAGGGGAAGGTTCATGGTCTTGAACAGCGAACCGTCCTTGCGGTACCGGACCTGCATGGTCTTTTCGTAGGGTTCCACATGGATATCGGAAACGCCGTCCTGCACCGCTTTTACCAGGATGCCGTTGACCAATTTGATGATAGGCGCATCGGAGGCGGCGAACTGTTCACCGATATCATCGCCGGAATCCCCTTCGATCTCGAAATCATCGGCCGCTTCGGCCACAATCGAGCCGAAGTCGTCGATGTGGGTAACATCGATCTCCTCTACCGTTTCCTCGGCCCCGCCGAACAAGGACTTCGCCTCGGCATCATCGATGCCGTAATACTTTTTATAGGCCTCAACGATATCTGCTTCGGTGGAAACGCAGACGGAGAGCTCCTTGTTGAGGAGATTCTGCAGTTCCTCCACCGCCACCGAATCGGAGGGCTCCGCCATGGTAATCTGCAGGGTGCTGCCGACGACCCGTAGAGGGAAAGCAAAATACTCCTTGGCCTGCTTGTAGGCCAGAAGTTTGACGACATCTTTTGAAGGCGGTTCGTTTTTGATGACGACGGCCGGATAATTGTGCTGACGGCTGAGAAAATTGAAAACCGTGTTGTCGTCGATGTACTCGAGCTGGCGGAGAATGGCGCCGAGCCGCCCGCCGCTTTTCTGCAGGATTTTCTTGGCAGTTTCCAGCTGGCTGGGCGTTATGTAACCGGCTTTACTTAAAAGTTCGCCGATTTTGATTTTGCTTGCGCCGGATTGATCCTTGACGGTCTTCTTCATCGAGGAACGGCGCGAAGAGTCATTACTTTGTAAAGCCATAGTTGTTAACCGCTGGGTATTTCAGATGTCGGATAAAGCGAGATTATTCAATGAGACAATCATCTTCCAGAGATTCTATCATAAAATGTCTCCTTTATGGCAATGCTCTCCGCAATACGTTGTATTTTTGTCCATTGTCGGCGAGATAGGCAGATCGCCGTCTCAATCGTTCAACATGTACTTGCCCTGCATCTCCCGCTGCAGAGGGATCATGATTTCCCGCATGGACGGCTCCGCTGCAGGTGATGTCCGCAAGGCAAAGATATGCTGCCACTCCTCAAGATTGCAATACACGATTATCTCGGTTTTGCAGGAATTGGGTAATACTGTCCTGGCCGCCTGGGGGGTGGTGGTTTCGAGGAGCTTGAGGTATTTTGCCTCGGTCAATTCCATGGCTTGTCGCCACAGCGTATACTCTTCGCTCCCTTCCTGGAAAAACATCGGTTTAATGAAAGTCACCTGATTGTCGAATTTGTCCTGGCTGTAACGGCAATAACGCTGGCTTTCCTGCAGGAAAGAGCACGGCCGGTGCCGCACCAGTTCGTGGGTCACCGCGCGATTGATAATGAATCTGACGCTGACGAAGCGGTGTCTTTTCCTGAGCGGGGCCGGGAGCTTGTCGACCTCCTCCAGGCTCAGGCGCTCTATGACGACATCGGCATCCTGGGCTATGGCATTCTGCCTGTCGAAAAGAGTATCAAACAGATACGGCAGCTCGCCTGCGAGCATTCCGGTCAAGTTGTTGACGAGAGGGTTCCGACCAAACTTATTGTAGAGCTCCCTGAAGGCTCGGATCGAGCCGGTAACCAGCAGTCCGCCAAGGGTACGGTCGACCACCAGATATTTCGGCTGGCAGGCCAGCAGTTCCTGAATATGGTGCGGCGGGCACTGCAGGCTGAAGGATACCACTGCCATTTCCAGTACCGAATTGTGGCCGTGGGCGGCAATGCGGGTGATAAAAGGAAGGGCCGAATCCTCGGTGATTTTGTCTTCGCTTTTATAGCACACCCGCCCACAGGCCTCCAGTCGGGCAGCGATGGAAACAGAGTCCAGATAGTCCTGTATTTCAAAGCTCGGCTCGACGATTTTCATTCGATTACCCCTTCCAGAATGGTGAAAGCTTGCGCAGCGATTCGATGATGACCGGCATCTTTGCCAAAACGAAATCGATCTCTTCTTCGGTATTATACACGCTCAAGGAAAAGCGGATGGAACCGTGGGCGGCAGTGAACGGCACGCCCATGGCCCGCAGCACATGGGAGGGTTCGAGCGACCCGGAGGTACAGGCAGAGCCGGAGGAGGCGCAGATCCGGTGCTGATTCATATGAAGCAGAATTGCCTCGCCTTCGACGAATTCGAAACTGATATTGGCGGTGTTCGGCAATCGCGCTGTCTTGTGACCGTTCAGGATTGATTTGGGGATCTCAGCGAGAAGGCCTTCTTCCAGTTTATCCCGCAGTTTTTTCACGCGGCTGTTTTCCTCGACCATTTTCTCCCTGGCGAGTTCGCAGGCCCGGCCGAGGGCGACGATCGAGGCGACGTTTTCCGTTCCTCCCCGACGGCCATGCTCCTGATGCCCGCCGTTCAGGAAGGGGACAAACAGCCTTCCACGTTTGATATAGAGAACCCCTACCCCTTTCGGGGCATGCAGTTTATGCCCGGAAAGGGACAGAAAATCGATATCCAGGCTCTTCAAGTCGATGGGAATCTTGCCCACCGCCTGGACCGCGTCGGTATGAAACAGAATGCCGCGCGCTTTGGCCATCCTGGCCATTTCCGGGACCGGGAAGATGACCCCGGTCTCGTTGTTGGCCCACATGACGCTGACGATGGCGGTATCTTCGGTCAGGGCCGCCTCATATTCGGCCATATCGAGCATCCCTTCGCCGTCCACTTTCAACCGGGTTACCCGATACTTATGGCCGGTAATGGTTTCGAGGTTCTCGCAAAGATTCTTCACCGCCGGATGCTCGACGCGGGTGGTGACGATATGTCTTTTCTCCGGATACGTCCGGAGCGCAGAGAGAATGGCCGAAGAATCGCTCTCGGTGCCGCAGCTGGTGAAGATGATCTCGCCGGGTTCCGCGCCGAGAAGACCAGCGACTTTCCTCCTCGCCTCCTTGATCGCCATCCCGACCTGGCCGCCGAAGGTATGCATGCTGGAGGGGTTGCCGTAAGATTCTTCCAGGTACGGCATCATTGCCGCCACGACCTCGGGTGCCACCCGGGTTGTGGCATTGTTGTCCATGTAAATGACCTTGTCGTTGGGTGTCATCAGTTCTCTTCCTCCACAATCAGGCTGTCCAGGACCAGCTCCCGTAATTTCCTCTCGACATACTCCTTGATGGTCGTCTGAGATTTGTGGCAGCTCTTGCAGGCGCCGCGCAACGAGACGATCACGAAGTCGCCGTCGACATCGACCAGTTCGATATCGCCGCCGTCTTTTTTGAGACCCGGCCGTATTTCCCGATCGAGAACTTCTTCGATCTTCTTGATCTTTTGCAACGAGGTCATCCGCTTCGGTTTCATCTCGGGGATGGTGAAGGGTGTCGCTCCGCTGACCGTTTCCTGTAGGATCTTTCGCAGCTTCTCCTCGCATTTGCCGCAGCCGCCGCCGGCCTTGGTGAAGTTGGTGATCTCTTCCACGGACCTCAGACTCGATTCTTTGATCGCTCTGACGATCTCGACATCGGTCACGCCGAAGCATTCGCAGACCACCTCGCCTTCGGCCATCGGCAACTTCAGCCCCCGATAATCGGCAATCGCCGCTTCCAGGGCTTCCCGGCCCATCACTGAGCAGTGCATTTTCTCTTTCGGCAGGCCGCCGAGGGCCAGGGCGATATCCTCGTTAGTGATCTTGGCGGCCTCGTCGACCGGCATGCCTTTGACCATCTCAGTCAGAACGGAGGAAGAGGCGATGGCGCTGGCACAACCGAAAGTCTTAAACTTGGCATCGGTGATAATATCATTTGCATCTATTTTAAGCGTCAGCTTCAAGGCATCGCCACAGGCCAGCGAACCGACATTTCCCGTGCCGCTTGGTTTCTCGATCTCGCCGACATTTTGAGGGGTCAGAAAATGCTGTTGAACCTTGTCAGTATATTCCCACATACGGAGCTCCTGAATTTATTGGATAATGAGAGTTTTTTACTACAGGCTGACAATAATACGTGTGGAGTAATTTGCAACCGCAACTCCCGGTCGATATGAAATTGAGTGAATGAGTACTCTAAAAAATCTTTTCTAATTTCGTGAAGGTACTTATCCCCTTGTGGGGATCAGAGGATTCCGGTTTCTGCCAGCATACTTTTTGCGGTTGCCACCAGATCCTTGGTCCCCGCGGAATCCCTCGATTCTACATAAAATCTTACTTTCGGCTCAGTGCCGGATGGGCGGATCATCAGCCATGAGCCGTCCTCGAAAACCATCTTTCGCCCGTCGCTGGTGATCACCTGGCTGATACGCCTGGATTCACCGCCGACCATGACCATACTGCCTGGTCCATATTTTTCAAGACCCGCCAACTGGCTGAGGAGCTGCTCGCCTTTGATGCTTACCTCGACACCGTCACGTTCCGGATAGAACGCCCCAAACTCTTTTTCGATGGCCGCCAGGTAGTCGCCGAGGTTCATCGAGGTGGCAAGCATCATTTCGAGCGCCAGGAGCAGGCCGATATAGGCATCCTTTTCGGGGGTATGGCCGGTCACCGAGATACCGTCCGATTCTTCAAAAAAGACAAGAGCCCGGTCGATCACCGGCTTAAAATTCTTGAAACCGACCGGCGGTTCGAAGAGTTCCTCGCCGAAGGCGGCGGCAATGCTGTTGGCCAGATTCGAGGTCGCTACCGTCTTGGCCACGAGTCCCTTCTTTTTCTTGTGTTCATGGAGAAAATGATAGGCCATGGCGCCGAACTGGTTCATGCCGATTTCTTTGGTCCCATCGGTAAAACGGATCCGATCGCCGTCGGGGTCGATGATTGCACCCAATTTCAGGGGCTCCGGCCGCTCCCGGAGGAGCTGCACCACCTGCCGCATATTGGCGGTCGAGGGCTCGGGCGCCACGCCTCCGAAGGTGACGTCGGCCGAGTCGCGCAGGACGATGAGAGTGGGCGATTGGCAGTTCCCGAACAGTTTGCGGATATGCAGCCGGCTTGCCCCGTGCACCGAGTCTACCGCTACAACCATGTCCTTTCTCAGTGAAAATGCGGCAATGGCCCGATCTAGATCAAGGCCGTGCCGGGACCCATTGTCCCGGACCAGCTTCTTCCAAAGAGCCAGGGCGTCGAATTGCCTCACCTGCGGAAAAGCCGCCATCACCTCAGCAAGACCGACCGGCTCCAGGTCTGGCATAAACCCCTCAGCAAGGAGCCGTGCGGCACCTTCGGTAATTCTTTCCGTCACCTGGGTGGCGGCGGGGCCGGCGTCGGCCGCGTTGAATTTGTATCCCCCGTATTCCAGCGGGTTGTGCGAGGGAGTGAGGTTGATCGAAAAGGCGGCCCCCAGTTCAATGACTGCAGCGGATAGAACCCCTGTCGTCGATTCGCCGGCATAGTGTACAGTGAAACCATTTTTGGCGAGGGTCTGAGCGACAGTCGCGGCCAAGAGAGGTCCGGCAAACCTGTTGTCAAAACCCAGGACACAGCCCCGCTGCCGGGCTTCAGCCAGGTTGTGCATACCGAGCAGTCGACGCAGGTCGGGATCGGCTTCAGCCTCGCTATACATCTGCAGGATCGCCTCGGTAACCAGCGCCACCGAGCGCACGTAGATATCCTTGCCGAGTTTGCCTCGCCAGCCCGAGGTGCCGAACGATACGGCCTGAGCGGGATCGTTATGGTTTTCTCGTATTTCCCGCAACAGCAGTTCGTAGGCGGCGGCAATGGCCGGTTGCCAGATATTTTTTGTTCCATCCTGCCGGTTTTTTTCGACGAGCGCCTTTATAAGGCCTGTATAGTCACTTCGGGCATGATCGCCTGCGACGGTGTAGCGGGCGAACAAGTCGGCTGAAATGTCGGGCGTTGTCATACTTCACCTCCATTACACATATGCTTTTGCGAGATGCTGACTATCGAGCAAGTCTGGAAAAGATGAGGCTGAACCTTATCGCTCTATCTTTTTGGCCTTGTCGATAAGCATGATGGGGATATCATCCTTGATCTCATACAGCAATGAGCATTTTTCGCACAACAGTCCATCCTCTCCCTGCAACTGCAGGGGGCCTTTACATTGGGGGCATGCCAAGATTTCCAGTAAATCCTTGTTGATCATCGTTGCCTCTCATATTATTTGCGTCACGGACAGCACTTCCGTTCGTGCCATAATTTCACTATGCCCCCACAAGGGGGATAAGTACCTTCACGAAATTCAATGAATTACTAAGGTAGTAAACATTGTATAAAAGAATCGAATTTGATATTTACCTGAAACCGATTATGATTGCATCGAATAATGTACCATCAACTCCGACAAATACAGGCTTTGGGAACAGAATGAAACAGCAAATTGGTTTTATCGGCGGCGGCCAGATGGCGGAAGCCCTTATCAAGGGGATCATCGCTTCTGGCCTTTATCAGAAAGAAAATATCCTCGTTGCCGAACCCAATGATTTTCGGCGCAATCATCTCGAAAAGGTTTATTCGGTCAGGACCTATCCTCATAACCATACCATCTTTGACGCCAGCAGGCTCATCATCCTGGCGGTGAAGCCGCAAACCATGAAATCGCTGCTGGAAGACTGCAAAGATCGCGTCCGGCCCGATCATATCCTGATTTCGATCGCGGCGGGACTGCCCATCTCTTTTTATATGAAGACACTCGGCAAGAAAGAAACAAAAATGATCCGCGTAATGCCGAACACTCCGGCTTTGGTTCTTGAGGGGGCCTCTGCCCTCAGTAAAAACGATAATGTCAGCGACGAGGAAATGCGGCTGGCCGAAGAAATTTTTCTCGCCGTAGGCGAGGTGGTCATCCTCGACGAAGTCCACCTCGATGCGGTGACGGGGCTCTCCGGCAGCGGCCCTGCTTATGTTTTTTCCTTTGTCGAGGCCCTCATCGATGCCGGGGTCAAGGCTGGTCTGACCAGGATCGTTTCGGAGAAACTCGCCCTGCAGACCATCTCCGGTTCGATCAAACTTCTCAGGGAAAGCGGCGAACATCCTGCCGCTCTCAGGGGGAAAGTGACCTCACCGGGCGGCACCGCCATCACCGCCCTCCACGTCCTGGAAAAATTCGGCTTTCACGGCATCATCATGGATATTGTTGAATCCGCGGTTATCCGTTCCAAGCAACTGGGCAAACTTGAATGACCTACAATTCAACCCCGTTTCGCACCAAGAAAGGACTGAATGTAAAAAAGGCGGGTCTCATCACCAAGAAGGACGACCAGCGGCCGGACGAGTACGCAGCCATGCTGTCCGGCTGGCTGCAGCAGAGAGGGGTAACCGTCTCTGTTAATACCATCGGTCCCGATCTCGACATGATCATTGTCCTGGGCGGAGATGGGACGCTCCTGCATATCGCCGAAGATGCCGCCCGGTATTCGATTCCGGTGCTGGGCATCAATATGGGGAACCTCGGTTTCCTGACGGAGCTGACCGAGGATGAGACCTGCATGGCCCTGGAGCGAATTCTGACCTCCGAGGTGACCATCGAGAATAGGCTGATGCTCCGCGCCCGGCTGGTCAGCAGCAGTCACAAAACCGCCTACCGCTATGCTTTAAATGATGTGGTGATCACCAAAAACGTGCTCGACCGGTTGCTCAACCTGTCGACCACCGCCAATGACGAATTCATTACCACCTACCGGGCCGACGGCCTGATTTTTTCGACACCCACCGGTTCCACCGCCTATAACCTGTCGGCCGGCGGCCCTATCGTCTACCCCGGGCTTGCGACCATCACCGTCACCCCCATCTGCCCATTCATGCTCAGCAGCAGGCCCATCATTCTGCCGCCCGACAAACTGATCAGGACCCGCTTCGAATCCGGCAGCAGCACGGAGCACGGCCAGGTCATCATCGACGGTCAGGCCTTCTGGGACATGAATGACAGCGACATCCTGGAAATCGAAACCGCCACTCATTTCCTCCAACTGGTCGTCTCCTCGACCCGGGATTATTTTACGATCCTGCGCAACAAGCTGCACTGGGGATACCAGGAGAGGAAATAGACTCCGGAAATAAGGATTATTTCCTTTTTTTGATACGGTACTTTTTCATCTTATACTGCAGAAGGCTCTTGGTGATGCCAAGTTTGTCAGCGGCTCTCGCCTGGACGTAATCGGTATCCATCAGGGCCTGGGTGAGCATGGATTTCTCGATGGCGTGGAGCACATCGTTCAATCCCGCATCCTCTGCAAAAAACTGCCGGAGATCGATCTCCTGATTCATCGACGGCTTTTCCTCCGCATACAGGGTGTCCGGCTGGACGTCTTCGGCCTCGATGGTGTCGCCCGCGCAGAGGATTGCCGCCCTTTCGATGGTGTTTTCCAACTCACGGATATTACCCTCCCAGGGCAGTCTCATGAGCAGCTTCATCGCGTCGGGCGAGATCTGCAGCTTCGGTTTGGCCAGCTCTTTCCGGTATTTTTCGACGAAGAATTCGGCCAGAAGCCTCATGTCGTCCATCCGTTCGCGCAACGCAGGCAGGGTTATGGGGATAACATTCAGGCGGTAGAACAGATCCTCCCTGAAGCGTCCGGCAGCTACCTCCTCCCGCAGGTCCTTGTTGGTGGCACTGATGATCCGGACATCCACCTCGATGGTCTTGCCGCTGCCCACCCGTTCGAAGGTTTTTTCCTGGAGAACTCTGAGTAATTTCGACTGCAGCGGCAGCGGGATCTCGCCCACTTCGTCGAGAAAAATGGTGCCGGTGTCGGCCAGCTCAAACCTTCCCTTACGCATGACCACCGCCCCGGTAAAGGCGCCTTTTTCATGGCCGAAGAGCTCGCTTTCCAGCAAGTTTTCGGAGAGGGCGGCGCAATTGACGGCGATGAAAGGCTGCGTTTCCCGGGGACTGTTCATGTGGATGGCCTTGGCGACCAGTTCCTTGCCGGTGCCGCTCTCGCCGGTGATCAAAACCGAGGCGTGAGTGGGCGATACCTTTTCGATCAACTGATACACCTGGATCATCTTGGGGTTTTTGCCGACCATGCCGGAAAAGCCGCTTTTACCCTTGATTTCGTCCCGAAGTCTGGTGTTCTCGCGGATGAGTGAATAGTGGTGCCCGGCCTTTTTCAGGGTAATAATAAGCTCGTCGTTGGAAAAAGGCTTGGCGAGATAGCTGAAGGCCCCGGCCTGCATCGCCCGCACCGCCTTGTCGACCTCCGCAAACGCTGTAATGACGATGACCGGCAGATCCGCTTGCCTCCCTTTGACCTCCTGCAGGAACTGCATACCGTCCATGCCGGGCATCTGCATATCGGTGACGACGATATCGAGATCGACCTCATCGACAATCGCCAATCCGTCTATTCCGCTTGCTGCCGTAAACACTTCAAAACCCTCGTCTTTCAGGAGTTCCGACAGGACGATCAGATAGTTCGGTTCATCATCCACTACAAGAATCGAATACATGGTCACGTGTTTTCCTCTATGCGATAACTTCTGTGATGAACGTATTTCGTTGCCGCGCAAGTCTTTCCGTCATCTCGACCAACAGCTGGTCCGGCACGACACAATTCTTGCCGCCGGCCAGGGTCGTTCCGGGTCGAATGGCGCCATGGTAATCGCTTCCTCCGGTTTTCAGCAGATCGTGCTTTTGCACCAGCCGCTGCAGCAGTTTGCGGAATTGCTTCGAGTGGGTCGGGTAGTAGACTTCGATGCCGTCCAGCCCCTGCCGATGCAAGTCTTCGATAATTCGCGCAAAATTTCCAGTCGATTTTTCAAGCTGCTGGGGATGGGCCAGCACGGCCAGCCCGCCAGCCCGATGGATGAGGGAAATGGCCTCGGCACCAGTGAAGATAAAGCGCGGCACATAGGCGGAACCGCCCTGGCCCAGGAAGATTTCAAAAGCTTCATCCATGGTTTTCACCACCCCTTTGCCGATCAGCAGCTGGGCGATATGCGGCCTGCCGCTTTGGCCGCCCGGACCTGCAATTTCCAGCAATTCCGCAAGCTCAATGTCGATACCGAGCTGTCGAAGGACCTCAAGGATTCGTCGATTTCTCGTCAGCCGCCCTTCCTGCAGTTTGTGCAAAGCCTGGAGAAACTCCGGCTGCCGGTGATCGAAAAAATAGCCGAGAAGATGCAGGTTGATGTTGTCGTGCTTCACGCTCAATTCGACGCCGGGGACAACGGTCAGCCCCATCTGGCCACCCGCCTCAATCGCCTCGTCGATGCCATCCGTCGTATCGTGATCGGTGATGGCAATCGCCGACAGCTTTCTGTGCCGGGCAAGGCACACCAGTTCGGTCGGAGACATGGTCCCGTCGGAAAAGGTGGAGTGAATATGCAAATCGATGGACATTGTCCGGAACCCAGTACCTGAAAAAAATATCTGGAACTACTTACTGAAACGGCCTGCCGATGGATCGCCAACCGGTTAAAAATGCACTTAAAATATCCCTATCCGTCTTAGTATAAGAACAACTGACACGCAACAACAATATAGCTATGCAGAATTACATATTTTCCTTTACTTTTTCGACGGGCGTCCGATACAGTCTGGCAAAGTAACAACACTCCCAAGGAGAGAAATAATGTTATCGTCCCGTCTCCTCACAATTTTTTTTCTGCTGTTATATATCGGTGGTTGTGCCGGCACCATCCCCGAACCTGTCAGCTACCCGTATTCCCAGCAGAATAAAATGCAGGCCTCCCATCACTGGGAAGTGCTGGCCGCGGATCTTGCCAATCGCATCAACAATCAGCTCATCATTACCGACAATATTGACAAGGCGGTTTTTGTCAAGGAAACATGCGGCAACGAAGCCGTGCCCTGCGGCGAGGGTGAAACAGGCAGTTTCAACGAGGCGTTTCGCGATCTGCTGATTACTTATCTTGTCGATTTCGGTATCCCGACCCGCAACGAAAAAGAAGCGGGCATACTCGATATCAACTATAAAGTCCAGGTCGTTCGTCATAATGCCGATCGTCGGCGCAGCCTTCAGCCGGGATTGTTAAGCACCCTGTCCGCGGCCGTCGTCGTGCTCCGTGATGCCCCTTCCAACCTGGTCATCATGGCTGCCGGAGCAGCCGCCGATGTCGCCAACAGCAGTCTGGTCGTGAATGGTCATTACGAGGTCATTATCACCACCTCGATCGTTAAAAAACAAAAATATCTCTTCAGATCGTCGGATATCTACTACATTAACGATAAGGACTTCTGGCACTACCTGAACCGGATGCCGCAAACCAAAACCATCAAGGTTTCAACCGGCAAAAAGCCAACACCGGCCGCCGATCCTCAGGCCCCTCAAGCCCCTAAGGCCATGCCGGAGGCAAGTGTGAGCGAACCGGCTCCGCTGCAGTTCCCTTTCGATGAACCAAAAGATGTGTAACGGTGCACAATAGATGAAAATGAAAACAAAATTATTGAGCTATTTCGTGGCAAAAACCACGGTGCTCGTTTACCTGCTGCTGTTGCAGTCGGCATGTTCAACCACGGTGAACCACACCCCAGTGGAAAACTACATTGGCCTCGATACCAACCTCGTCACTCTTTCCTACAAGATTGCCGAAAATCTGGTGGAAAGAACTCTGCCGCCGCTTGTTCCCAACCACCCCGATATGCCCATTCTGGTCACCACCTTCGTCGATAACAACGATTTGACCAAGACCTCCAAATTCGGCAGAGCTGTTCAGGAACACATCGGCTCAAGGTTTGTCCAACTGGGATATACCGTGAGAGAGATCAAAATGGCATCATCCCTCACCATCGAGCCAAAATCGGGAGAGACAATTCTTTCCAGAGATCTTGCCCAGATCGGCGGAGAGCATGAGGCTCAGGCTATCCTGGTGGGCACGATCTCGCGGGCGGAACGGATCCTCTATATCTCGGCGAGGCTGATCAATCCCGCCAACAACAATATCCTCGCCACCGACGATTACCGGTTGCGGATGGACGACAACCTCCTGGCCATGTTTGGCCTGCGGCAATCTGACGACATCGACAGCGGAGTAAGGGAACCGTCCCGGTCTCTCATCAACAGGATCTTCTGGTGATTTAAATATGTCGCTTCATGGCAAAGTCGCTTGTATTCCCGGCGCCTCGCGGCCGATTGGCCGGGCAATCGCACGCCGGTTCGGCAAGCGGGGAGCCTCTCTTGTCTTGCCGATTTTCGATTGGCCCGAATCCATCGCCGAGATGAAGGATGAATTTACTGCCGCAGGGTTTGAATTCTTCTGCCTGGAGGCAGATCTGCGCAAGGAGGAAGAGATCGCGGCACTTGCCACAGCGGTCAAGGATCGCTTCGGCGGAGTCGATTTTCTCATCAACAATATCGAACGGGGCGGCATGCCGATTGTCCACGGCAGCTACGATCTGCCGCACAACAAGGAGCAATGGGACCTCGAACTCGATACTACCCTGAAGGCCAAATGGCTGCTCTTTCATCACCTCCATCCGCTCATGCAGCAAAGGCCCGGCGGCGCGGTGGTCAATATCTCGTCCATTGCCGCTCTGCTTGGTCGCAGCGGGCCTGCGGCCGTTTTTTTCAGCGACGGCTACAGTGCTGCCAACAAAGGTATTCAATTGTTCACTGAAACATGGGCACGGCAGGCGGCGCCCTCGGTGCGGGTCAATGAACTGATGCTCGGCCTGATCAGGGGCAGGCACGGAGAGGGTACCCGCGGCTGGGTGCAACTGACGGAGGAGCAGAAAGGGGAGCTTCACGATAACATTCTGCTGAAACGTACCGGCAGTCCCGAAGAGGTGGCCAATGCCGTGTATTTCCTGGCGGTGGAGGCGACCTATTGCTCCGGAACAGTACTGCGCATGGACGGCGGTTTCACGCAGGGCGCAAGTAGGGTGCCACCGCTGCCCGATGGGATTCTCTGAATTTCCAGGGGATCAGCTTGTTACGCTGAGGCAGATTTCCCGCAAGCGTTGTTCGGCGGAGGACGATATTTCGCCGAGATCAAAAACCCTGTCTACACAGTCGAGAGCAGCGTAGGATTTCAATAGATCGGTGAGGGATGAGGGCACGCCAAGAACAAGATAATCGCCACGCTGTCTGGCTGTTTCCAGAATTTCAATAGCCCGGGAGAATGCCACATTCCGGTCCAGGGCAACGTAGACCACCCGTTGACCGATCCCGGCACGTTGCTGGGCATCTGTCACACAGCTTTCAGCCGTGACAATTTTTGCGGCGGAAACAAGGTACGGTTCCGCCGTAAAGGATTTGAAACCGGACTGGGCATCCTCTTTCAGCTGCCAGTTTATCTCAACGATCTTCGCCGCTTCGTCTTCCCCTGCTTCATAGAGAATCTCTCCCGCCGGAGAGACCACGAGCGAATGACCGCCCAGGGTCAGATCACCATTTTTACCGACTCCGTTGCAGGCCACCATGAATGTCTGGTTTTCAATGGCTCTCGCGATCACAAGAGCCTGCCAGTGCTGTATCCTGGCCAGCGGCCACTGGGCCGAGCAGAGCAGCAGATCCGCCCCTTGCTGGCACTGGCTGCGCGCCAGTTTCGGAAAACGTAAATCGTAACAGATCATGCAGCCAAAAGTTCCCACAGGTGTTGCAATTGGAGGGCAAGCGCCGAACCCTGGGCAAAAGGCCTCTTCCTCGCCAGGGAAGATGTACCGTTTGCGGTACGTGCCGAAGGTGCCGTTCCTGCCGATAAGCTGCAGGGTGTTGTAAAACAGATTTTCTTTGTCAATTATCCGCTCAGGCAGACTACCGGCCAAAAAGATATCGTATTTCTCTGCCAGTTCCTGCAGCCTGTTGGGCAGCGTTGCCACTTCATCCTGCAGTTTTGCCAGTTCCCGGTACGCAAAGCCGGTCGGCCAGAGTTCCGGCAGGACAATGAGGGATGGCCGGGGTGGGTCGAGTTGAGCCAGGATTTGTTGTAGCCTGTCCAGATTGGTGCCGATCGCACCCTGCGTCACCTGCAACTGGATAAAACCTATATGACGAATCGGTTGGATAGTGGTCATAAGTGCTCCAGTCAATGTGAGATATCGGCACGCTTGCCGATCAGCTGCAAGGCATTTTCCGCGAGCTGCCCGACGGTCGTCTTTTTCAGGACATCGTCGATATACAGCGAGATCTCTTTCTCATTGCCGACCAAAGGCAGGATTTTTGCCGAATCGGCGACAGTGCCCAGCATCCCGAGGCACCATATCGCCAGGCCCACCACCTCCTGATCCGAGGACTGGAGGTAGGCTGCCACATCGCCCGCTATATTTCGGACGAGCATCTCGCTGCGATGACACTGGGCCAGTCTGCCGATCCCCCGCAACACCCCGCGCTGCAGCATGGGGAGCTCAATAAAATTTCCATCCTGGAAGAGTTCGTCGCCGTCTTCGCGCATGTAGGAAATGAGCATGTGCAGATACTCCTGCCGCAGACTCTCGCTATGGCACATAATCTCGGCCATGGCCTCGGGCGCTCCCCACCCTATCCCGCCGGACTCGTCGTTCAACGACCAGAGAAACCTGCGCATGACAACCCGGGCGGCTTCAGGGTCTTTATCGGCCATTGCCGGGACGATCCGGCCGAAACAGCGTACGGCGTGGAAGCATACTCTTTCGTTCTGGTGGCAAAGAGCGATAAAGAGCGGATTCAAAAGCAGATGCTCCTGAAACTCAGAAATCACCTGGAAAATCTCCGGCAGATCCTGTTTCTGCAAAAGCTCCAGGAGCATTTTCTTCAGCTCTCTTCTGCTCATCAGTTCACTCAAACGATCAACTATTTGCTCTTGTCATCGAGACGCTTCATCCCTTCCATGAGCATTCCCATAAAACCGCCGATCACATCGAGACGCTTTTCTTTGATGGCCAACCCCTGGGTGAATTTGAACCTGCCGTTTTCCATGCCGAGCAGCCGGTAAAAAGCTTCCTTGCCGACGGTGCCATTCAGCTCGGCATGCACCAGTTCACCTTCATTGAAAACCATCAAGGCCCGTCTTTCTTCCGATTCGACTTTCAGTCTGCCGGTCTTTTGATTGGCATTGATCATCTGGCAGAGTTCGACGGCGGAGATGTCGGATAACTGCCCCACCATGCCGGAGGCCAGTTCTTCGGCCCGCTGGCGATTCATTTTGGTGATACGACTGACCAGCAATTTATAGAAAAAGACCTGAAGTGTCGGGAACCGGGTCAGGATGTGTCGGAAATTTTTATAATTCATCACCGCAATCTGACACGGTATGGCAGCCATGATGGTTGTCGTGACCCGTTCGCCCGACAACAGGCTCATTTCGCCGAACACCTCGCCCCGATGCAGTTCCGCCAGCGCCACCCCGTGGTCGTCGATAACCTCGGCCCGGCCGGAAAGGAGAATGAAGAGCCGATCGCCGGGGTCGCCTTTCTGGGTGATGGGAAACTGCCAGGGGTAGTCGATCAGTTCCAGCAAGGCCGCCAGATCGAGCAAATCGTTGTCGGAAAGGGGTGAGAAGATCTCGATGGCTCGCAGCAGGCCGGCAAAGCTTGCGACAGTCCTGATTTTCTCCCGTCGTTCGGCCGCCGCCAAAAGCTTCATCTGAAGCGTAGCGAAACCTTTTTCCTTTTTATATTCAAAACGGATAAGGCCGGTGCAGCCGCCGCATTCGAATTTGGTTTTCTTGGTGCTGCCCTGCGCATATTTCTCATAATTCGTGTCAGCGGAAGCGATCTCGATGAGATCGCTGGTCAGGGTAAGACATGCCGGTTTTCCGGCCGGGAGGGTGAGAATGCCTTCCCCGACCTTCAACTCCTCCCGGACATTGTATAATGGGCAGTTATTTTCTTCCGTGATGACAAAAACACCATTTCGAAACCGCATATTCTTCCTTGATCAATCTGACCTGCCGAACAAAAGATAGATGACAAAACCCAGGGCGGCGGCGCCACCGAAGGCAACCGGCAGAATCTTGTCCATCTGCAGTTCGCCGCCTACTATGAGTGTGTCCATATACGGTGTGCCGGATACCCACCATACCGCGACAAGAATGGCCACAATCATCAGATCCTTCCACTGCTGCTTGAACAGCATATAGCCTACCATAATGGCGAAAGGCACGATGAACCAAGGATTTGTGAACAATCCTGCGGCATCCACCTCCTTGATCTGTTCATGGACATGGGTCGAGTCGTACCAGTTGGTGATTTTTTTCCAGATTTCCATCAGTTCTTCCTTTGGGATTACCGCAAGGCCCCATTTTGCTGATATTTTTGGGTTAATTTACACCCAATTAACTGTACTACAGGATAATTACTCTGGCAGTATTTTTCATGAAATATTCAAATAGGGCAAGAGGTGAAAAAAAATAATTTACTGTGCTCCGAGAAGCTGGAATGGTTTACTGTCAGTCCGGTGAAGATGAGATTATGTGTCGACCGGCAGAGTCCGCTTGCATTAAATGAAGCGTGCTTTATGGTTGACGAAAAATAGAGATTCTTTCCACAATGATAACTATACATGAATAATCGGACAAATATAATCTTGGTTGGAATGCCTGGTTCGGGGAAAAGTACGGTAGGGGTGATATTAGCCAAAAGGCTTGCCCTGGATTATCTCGACACCGATATCCTCATCCAGAAAACGGCGAAACGAACCCTGCAGAAAATTGTCGATCTCGAAGGGCACATGGTGTTGAGAATACTGGAAGAACAGGCCTTGCTGAGCATCGACTGCCGGAACCACGTCATTGCCACTGGCGGCAGTGCGGTCTACAGCGAACCGGCTATGCGTCATCTCAAACAAGGCGGCATAATCATATTCCTGCATGCAGATCTTGCCGCCCTGCAAAAGAGGGTGTGGAATTATGAAACCCGGGGAATTGCCAAGCGTCCCGGTCAAAGCCTGCAGGAACTCTTTGCCGAACGGATGGCGCTGTACGAGAAATATGCCGATATCACCGTGCACGGCTCACATCTGAACCACGATCAGGTGTGCGAAGCGATTTTCGAGGAGCTTCAGCCGCTTTCTTTACCAATAATCGTGCCGAAAGGCAGTCAAAGCCCAGCACTTAAATGTCGATCCAACCGGTAACTCCAGATACGCTTCCTCCCCGGCTGCAAAGGGAACTGAAGACCATACAGGCGATGGTCGAGATTTATTGCCACAGCCGCCATAGTCTGCCGCCGGGAGATCTTTGCCAGGAATGCCGGGAGTTGCTGGTCTACGCCAGAAAACGGCTGAGGCATTGCCCGTTTCAAACCCGCAAGCCAACCTGCGGAAAATGCCCTGTCCATTGCTATAAAAAGGATATGAGGGCACAAGTGAAGGAAGTCATGCGATATTCGGGGCCGAGGATGATCCGACACCATCCCATTCTGGCGTTCATGCACCTTCTCGATGGCCTAAGAAAGACACCCTCCCTTTTTTCTCCACGTTTCTCCAAAAACGATTCAACTGATTAAGAGTGAGCCGCACCATGAAAACTCTCATAACCGGCTGTTCAGGATTAGTTGGTAATGCCTTGATCGAGTATCTCTTCGCCCATGGGCACTCGATTCAATGCCTGAAGCGCAGCAAGGAATCTCGACTCGGTCATTTCTGGGCCATCGACGCCTTGCCCAACAGGGACAATAATTTTGATGCCGTCATTCATCTGGCCGGAGAAAATGTAGCGCAGAACCGGTGGACGTCGAATGTCAAAAAGGAAATCCTCCGAAGCCGGGTGGACGGGACCAGGGAACTCATCGATTTCATTGCCTCGCTTCCCCACAAGCCGCAGGTTTTTTTATGTGCCTCGGGAGTCGGCTATTACGGTAGCAAGGGTGATGAAATACTTGACGAAGACAGCGCCCCGGGCGAAGGTTTTCTTGCCGAGGTCTGCCGGCAATGGGAAAAGGAAACAGAGCGGCTGACGGCCATGGGCGTACGGGTAGTGAAGCTGCGGTTCGGTATGATCCTCAGCCCCAAAGGCGGCGCGCTGCATAAGATGGTCGGCCCGTTCAAGTCCGGGTTTGGCGGCGTCGTCGGCAGCGGCAACCAATATCTCAGCTGGATCAGCATCAGGGATGTGGTGGCCATTGTTGAATTTCTTGTAGGCAAACCAACTATTGCCGGCGCCGTTAATATTGTCAGTCCTATTGCGGCAACCAACCGGGAATTCACTGAAAGCCTGGGCAAGGCACTGGGGCGCCCCACTCTTCTGAAGGTCCCGGAATTTGTGGCGAAGATAACCTTCGGTCAGATGGCTGAAGAGACACTCTTGAGCAGCATTCGGGTGACTCCCAAAGTGCTGCTGGAAAACGACTATCAATTCCGGGACCAATCCCTCGATGCAGTGCTGCGTCTCTGTCTGGCGGAAGGTCAGGCTAAGTAGCGGTTTGTTGCAATGGGACGCCTGAACCCTGACAATCAGAGTTCAGGCGTGCAAATGAGTAACTGCAAGGTAGGAACCTGCGACACCACTCAGAGGCCGGTAATCCGCTGCAGTGCCTCTTCGTATCGCAACCTGGTTTTTTCCACAATCTCTGCCGGCAACGGCGGCGGCGGCGGGTTCTTGTCCCAGTCGAGGCTGGACAGATAATCCCGTAGATATTGCTTATCAAAGCTAGGCTGGGATTTGCCCGGCTCATATTTGTCCATCGGCCAGAACCGCGAGGAGTCGGGAGTCAGCACCTCATCGATAAGGATCAGCTCGCCGTTATATTCGCCCAGTTCGAACTTGGTGTCGGCGATGATTATCCCTTTGGTCAGGGCATAATCGGCGGCCTTCCGGTAGAGGGCGATGCAGATCTCCGTAATCTTTCGTGCCTTTTCCGTCCCGATGATCTTTTCCATGGTCTCGATCGAGATGTTCTCGTCGTGGGTCCCGAGTTCGGCCTTAGTCGAAGGTGTAAACAGCGGCTGCGGCAGCTTGTCCGATTCTTTCATGCCGGTAGGCAGCTTAAAGCCGCAGACGACCGGATCCTCTTGGTAGGCACTCCAGA
>MGTI01000054.1:65814-65981 GCA_001799365.1 Desulfobacterales bacterium GWB2_56_26
ATGATTTTCGACAATGTCTCCGAGCAGATCGAACCAGAAAAGGGAGAGTTGGGTGAGAATTTCTCCTTTACCGGGAATGGCATCGTCCATAACCACATCGTAGGCCGAGATCCGGTCCGTCGCCACCATCAGGAGGATATCGTCTTGTCCGGGAATTCCATACATAT
>MGTI01000055.1:0-1104 GCA_001799365.1 Desulfobacterales bacterium GWB2_56_26
CGAACAGCGGGGTGATGATGGCGGTGACCTGCAGCCTGCCCGTGCCCGCCAGCTCAGGAGCTGCAAACTGCACCGCCGCGCCGACCGTCAGGCTCACGAGGGTGATGACGACGGCGGAAAAGCCGACGGCCCTCATGATCGTCCGTTTCGGGTTGCGCACCTCGCCGCTGTAGTTGCCCACCACCTCCCAGCCGACGATGGTCCAGAACAGCAGGAGCAGGGCGTAGCCGAAGTCCCCGGCGGCAAAGTCGGGCAGCGGTGCTACCTCCTTCCGGTGAAAGAGGAGGGTCGCCATTCCGCCCACGACCAGCGTCACCGCCGCCACGGAGGAGAGGACCAGCGAGATCCTGCCGATGCTGTCGATTCTCCGCTGCAGGAGAAAGGAGCAGACCAGCAGCATCGGCAGGGCGATGAGCGGGGCCGAACCGCTGTCCGGAAACAGGTAGCCGGCGGCAGTGAGCATGACGGCCACCGGGCCGAACAGCACCGCCCCGATCAGGTAGAGGGAGGTCAGCTTCTTTACCGGCTCGCCGAAGGCCGCGGCGATGGCAGTAGCAACACCCGCGCTGCCGGGGTAGAGGATGCTCAGCCGGGCAAAGGTAAAGGCGAAGACAAAACCGGCCACGGCCATCAGCGCCCAGGCGAGTATTGCCCAGTCGCCGGCCACGCCGTAGGCGAGCGGCGGCAAAATGATGATCCCCGAGCCGAGGATGGGGCCGATCATCAAGCCGCTCAGGAGAAGGGGACCCAGCTGTTTCTTGTCCGTTTTCATCAGTCCGTTATTTTTCGTGGGCTGGCCACGGTCCTTTCGTTGACGACATTGCCGGTGTTGAGGGTGGTGGCCGGTTCGAAAAGCAGCACATGCACTTCCTCTGCCGCCACCGGTTTATGGTCTACCCCTCTCGGGATGACGATGAACTCGCCCTCGCCGATCGTTTTGCTGGAAGTGCCGAAGTCGATGACCAGGACCCCTTTCACCACCAGGAACATCTCGTCCTCATGGTCATGGTGGTGCATGACGAATTCGCCCTGCAGTTTGACGACCTTGACTACCTGGCCGTTCAACTCGCCGACGATGATCGGCTGCCAATAGTCGTTTATGGT
>MGTI01000055.1:1291-13470 GCA_001799365.1 Desulfobacterales bacterium GWB2_56_26
TTCGTCAAGATCGCCGATACCGGCAACCTCCGCAAGGCGGCGGAGATTCTGCATATCAGCCAGTCGGCCCTGTCCAGCCAGATCAAGTTTCTCGAAACCCGGCTTGACCTGAAGCTCTTCGTCCGCTCGGCCAAGGGCATGGAACTCACCGAATGCGGCAGGGCCTTGTATCCCCATGCCCTGGCGGTGCTCAGCAGCGCCGAGATCTTCGAGACCAAGGCGCGGGAGCTGACCGGCCGCACCGAGCGACGGATCAAAATCGGCATCAACACCGACGGCAGGTTCCTGAAGGTCGGCAAGCTCAGCCGGCTGCTGAACGGCCATTTTCAGGGCATCGGCTTCTTCTTCGTCTCCAGCGAAACGGTGCGGACGCCGGAGATGCTCCGGCAGGAGCTGATCGATATCGGTTTTTTCTTCGGGGAAAATCGGGAGAGCGACATCCTGGCCGAGACCATCAGCCATTTCGACATCCGGATCGTCATCCCGCAACGGCTCCTGCCAGAAGCCGAAATCACCTGGGAACTCCTCGCCCGGCTGCCCTGGGTCTGGTCGGTCTGCGACTGCCCGTACTATCAGCTGGTGCAGGCGAAAATGGAGAGCCTGGGGCTCGCGCCCAACCGCTTCGTCGATGCCATGGATGAGAGCGTGGTGCGGGAACTGGTCATGGACAACCAGGGCATCGGCATCATGCGGGAAGACGACGCCCGCTACGCCGCGAGCCTCTCCGGCTGCCGGGTCTGGGAGGCGGAAAAATTCTCGGTGCCGCTCAGTCTCGGTATCCTCGAAAAAAATCGTTTCAATCCGATGTACGAGGATATAATTCGACTCGTCCGGCAACTGTGGTGCGGCAACCCCTCGGACGAGGCGCAAAAAAACTGAAAAAAGTTGAGAAAAAACCGGGAAAGAGCTAGGTTTCCCGGCAAATTTCGATTTTGCCTTTTCCCGATGGCGCCCCAATAAATCACCTGCCGGAGAGAATATCATGTCCTCCATGTTGAATGACCAGTTGCCTGCTTCGTCCTGCCCGGCCCGTCCGGCGTCGGGTTTAACCTGGCTGTTATGCTTCGTCGCGAGCGCGGCGATATTGATGTTGCCTGCTTTATGGAACCGTTTTCCCCTGGTCTTTTTCGACACCAGCGGCTACGTGACCCGGGTGCTGGAGATGAAACTGCTGCCCGGACGCTCGATCTTTTACGGGCTCTTTCTGTGGCTGACCTCACTGGGATGGTGGTCGTTTATGGGCGCGGCGCTGGTGCAGTCGCTCTTTACCGTATGGTTGATCTACCTTATGCTACGTTGCCACGATCTGGTAGCCCCCTTGACCACGGTGGTAACCTGCGTTCTTCTCGGAGTTACCACCGGTATCTCCTGGTACACCAGTCAGCTGATGCCGGACGGACTGGTACCTCTGGTCGTGATTGCGATGTGGCTCCTGGGTTTTCGCTGGCAGCAACTTGGCGGGTTCGAACGTACCGGAATTTTTGCTATCGCCCTCCTGGGCATCATGTCGCATATGTCGTGTCTGGCGCTGGCCATCGGCCTGATCATTGTTGTCATTGCGGCCCGGGTTGTTGTGCGTCTGTTGCGATCCTCTCTGTCGGTCAATGTCCTGCCGCCGCTTTCGGTGGTGGCCGCAGGCCTGGTACTCATGCCGCTCCTTCACCTGGCCCTGGTGGGCAAGGCTGTCTATACACCCGGCGGACCGGTGTATATTTTCGGCCGGCTGGTTCAGGAAGGCATCCCGCAACGCTGGCTGGCCGAACACTGCCCGGTGCCCGGCATTAAGCTGTGCGGCCTGCAGGATCGCATCCCCTACAACGGCGATGAGTTCCTCTGGGGGGAAAAGTCGGCCTTCCGGGAGATCGGCGAATGGACCGGGGCGGCCGACCCGGAACTCGGTTTTCTGAACAGGGAGTGCCTCAAGGCCTATCCGGCCGAGATCGCCTGGACGGCGCTTCGCGCCACCTTTCAGCAGCTGGCCATGGTAAAAACCGGCGACCAATTGTACGATATTCACAATGAAACCCGGTACGTTTTTACCCATCTGCTGCCCCGCCACGTTTCCGAATCTTTCAATGGTGCCAAACAGCAGCAGGGGCAAATGACCAAGTTGCTGTTCGATGCCTTAAACAAGGTCCATGTGCCCGTGGCCTGGCTGGCCTTGTTCGGCCTGGTGCTGATTGCCGGCTGGGGCTATCGAAAGGGGCGGCACGATCTTGCCGGGCTTGCGGTTTTCGTGCTGCTCGCCCTGCTCGGCAATGCCTTTATCTGCGGCGCACTCTCAAATCCCCACGACCGCTATCAGAGCCGGATCGCCTGGCTGGCGCCGTTGGTTGTCGGCATGGCCGCGGTGAGTTGGTGGCGACTGCGCCGCGGGTCCTGCCGGTAGCTCGAACATGGCAAAACTCATTTTTATCGGCGTCCTGTCGGGACTCTTTTTCAGCACCACCTTCGTCCTCAATCGGCTGATGAGTCTTGACGGCGGACACTGGGTATGGACCGCGAGCCTCCGCTATTTCTTCATGCTGCTCCTGCTGTTCGGCTGGTTTCTTTCCTCCGGCAATCTCCGGCTGCTGCGGGAACTGCTGCAGCTCTACCGCCGCCACTGGCTATTCTGGACCCTGACCGGCACCGTTGGCTTTGGCTTTTTTTATGCCTTGATCAGCTACAGCGCTTCCTTTTCGCCCGGCTGGGTCATCGCCACCACCTGGCAGACCACCATCATCGCCACCCCGATTGTCCTGCTCGGTTTCGGCAAAAAGGTGCCGGTTTCCGCGCTCTTTTTTTCGGTGCTGATCTTTGCCGGAGTGGTGCTGGTGAACGTCAGTCAGGCGGAGACCGCCCCGCTCCGCGAGGTGCTGATGGGCGGGGTGCCCGTGCTTTTAGCCGCTTTCTGCTACCCCTTAGGCAATCAGCTGGTCTGGGAAGTCCAGAATTCCGGATTCGCCCGGCTGCCGGCGATAACAGATCCGGCCTTGAACCGGCCCTTTGCCAAGGTCCTGCTCATGACCCTCGGCTCGATTCCGTTCTGGCTGCTCGTCATTGTAGTCTGCCGGCCGCCGGCGCCGGCCGCAAGCCAGGTGATGCAGACGGCTCTCGTCGCCCTTTTTTCCGGTATCGTGGCGACCAGCCTCTTTTTACATGGCCGGCAGCTGGCACGAGACCCCTATGAACTGTCGGCGGTCGATGCCACCCAGGCAAGCGAAGTGATTTTTGCCCTGATCGGGGAGATTATCTTCCTGCAGGCGGCTTTGCCCAGCATGTCCGGCTTTGCCGGCATTGCCATGACCATCGCCGGGCTCTGCCTCTATCTCAGGGCGCAGGTCCGGTGAGGTGCGTATTTGTATTCTCTAACGATGCAGTCCTGGAGTAGCTATGCTTGAACTTGACTGGCCGGTGACGATAGTGATGGCGATGTTTCTGGTCGGGCTGCTGGCCGGGTGGGTCGATACCCTTGCCGGCGGCGGCGGACTGCTCACCCTGCCGGCCCTGCTGCTGGCGGGTGTCCCGCCGCTTGCCGCTCTTGCGACCAACAAGGCGCAAGGCTTCGTCGGCACCATGACGGCCACGGTCCTTTTGGCTGTCAAAGGTCATCTCGATATCGTCCGGCTCCTGCCGCAGGTTGTAGCTGCCGCCCTCGGTTCCATGGCCGGCACCTGGCTGATCCAGCGGGTTGATACCGGCTGGCTGCACTGGGGAATTCCCTTTCTCCTGATTGCGGTCGCAGGGTACTTTTTGGCGAGCCCACAGGTCGGCAAGAAGGCAACCGCCGCTCGCCAGTCCGAGCTTGGCTATGGCGCGACCGCCGTACCGCTTATCGGTTTTTACGACGGCGCGATCGGCCCCGGCGCAGGGTCGTTCTTTGCCGTAAGCGGTGTTCTGCTCCGCGGCCAGACCTTGCTTGCGGCCACCATCCGCGCCAAACTCTTCAATTTCACCACCAATATCTGCTCGATGGCCCTGTTTGCCGCGGCAGGGCAAGTTGTCTGGACTGTTGCCGTCGCCATGATGGCCGGTCAACTCTGCGGCGCGGTGCTCGCCAGCCGTACCATGCTGAACGGCGGCGAGAGACTGATCCGGCCGCTCGTCATCGTGATGTGTGTGCTGATGTCGTGCAGCCAGATGTACAAGCTGCTTATGAACGGATAGGGTGCGCCATGCGCACCAAGGAAAACCAGGATGGTGCGCATGGCGCACCCTACTTGGAAGCCGCCGTAAAAGAAAGATCCTCACGCTCCCGGCGCGGAGAGCGTGAGATTCTTATTTTTCGGACACCGGCCGGGCATCAGCCGTGGAGCAGTTTATATTGCACGATATAGACGAAGATCCCGGAAAAATAGCCCAGGGCGGCAAGTCCGCCGATCTTCTTGGCATACCAGAAGAAATGGATTTTCTCGAGGCCCATGGCAGCCACACCCGCCGCCGACCCGATGATCAGGATCGAACCGCCGGTTCCGGCACAGTAGGCCATAAACTCCCAGAGAAAGCTGTCGGTTGGATACTTGGCCATGTCGTACATGCCCATTGAAGCCGCAACCAGGGGGACGTTGTCAACTACGGCGCTGGCCAGACCGATCAAAGTAACGATGATATCCTGACGTCCGACCGCAGTATCGAGCCACTTGGCGAGGGCGGCGAGAATATGGGTGTGTTCCAGGGTGGCTACCGCCAAAAGAATTCCGATAAAAAAGACAATACAACTCATGTCGATGCGTTTGAGGGCGGATACCAGGGTCAGATGCTCCTTGAAATCGTCTTCTTTGTTGCGATGAAGCATTTCACCCACCAGCCAAAGGATGCCAAGACCGAAAAGAATACCCATAAAAGGTGGCAAATGAGTAATTGATTTGAAGATCGGTACTGCTACCAAGGTGCCGATACCCATGGCGAACATCAGATTCTGTTCAAACGAGGTGGTTTGAATATCTCCTCGATATACAATATTTTTTGGGCCGATTACTTCTTTGCCGCGCAGGATGAAGGTCAGGAATGACAGGGGCACGATAAGGCAGGCAAGAGAGGGCAGAAAAACCCCTTTCATGATCGACAGCGTAGTGATCTGTCCGCCGATCCAGAGCATGGTCGTGGTAACATCGCCAATCGGAGTCCATGCGCCGCCGGCGTTTGCGGCAATGACAATGATTCCGGCGAAAAACAGCCGGTCTTCATGCCGGTCGAGCAGTTTCTTCATCAACGAAATCATCACGATAGTGGTGGTCAGATTGTCGAGGATGGCACTCAGAAAAAAGGAGACGAAGCCGACCAGCCAAAGCAGGGAAGTGATTTTGGTGGTCTTGATGCGTGAAGTGATAACCCTGAATCCATTATGGGCATCGACAACTTCGACAATGGTCATCGCCCCCATCAGGAAAAAGACGATCTGGGCGGTTGCCGCCACGGATTCCCGCAGATTTTCCGAAACGAGATGGTGGTCACCGCCCATGAGGGCATAAATTGTCCAGAGCAGACCGGCGCCGATAAGCGCTGAGGCCGATTTATTGACCCTGAGAGGATGCTCGAGGGCAATGGAGGCATAAGCGATAACGAAAATAACGACAAGGGCGGTACTCATAATTTTTCCTCTTTCTTTTAATCAGATAAAATGATGGTAAACTCCGGCACAATACAAATCCCAAAGACAACTTGCAATTTATAAATCCCTTATAAATCGTTCTGATATAAGCAAGTCGCGTGCCATGACTCGGAGGCTGCCAGTGAAAGTGGAAAGGAAATACGTGATACGAGGGGCGCCTTGTGGTTCTTGATGGAGGTGGCCCCAGCTTATTCGTTATTTCGAGGATGGTTTTGCAATTCCACCTCATGTGCGGCCGAGGATATCCCGCAAGGTGGCCAGGAGATCGTCCTGGTGGAAAGGTTTCTGGATAAAGAGAATGGTGTCTTCCTCTATTTCATGACTGGCGATCACATCGGCAGTGTAGCCGGACATATAGAGGCAGCGAAGTCCTGGAAAGATCTTCTGCAGCCGCCCGGCCAGTTCCCTGCCGTTCATCCCGGGCATGATGACATCCGTTATCAGCAGGTGGATTGTCCGGTCGCTTCGGGAGGCAATGCGTAGCGCCTCGGCCGGGGTTGCGGCGGAGAGAATGTTGTACCCCTGCTGTTGCAGCATCGTCGAAACCACTTCGAGGATGGCCGGTTCATCCTCGACCAGCAGGATGGTTTCCCGGCCTCCCGATTCCGTAGCTGCGTCATACTGCCGAGGTTCTGTTTCGGGTTCACTGTTGCCGTGGAATTTCGGCAGGAAAATCCTGAAAGTCGTGCCTCGGCCCGCATCGCTTGCGACCGTGGTGAAGCCGTTGTTCTGCTTGACGATGCCATAGACGGTGGCCAGGCCCAGACCCGTGCCTTCCCCTTGACCTTTGGTGGTGAAAAACGGTTCGAAAATGTATTTAAGGGTTTCCTGCTCCATGCCATGGCCGTTGTCGTGGACACTGAGGACAACGAAATCGCCGGGATAGGAGTTTGCCAGGCTAAGGCAAGCGGTTTCATCAAGGGCCATGTTGCAGGTGCCGATGCGTATTCTGCCGTTACCGGTAATGGCATCGCGGGCGTTGATAGAGAGATTGGCAAGAATCTGATTGATCTGCCCGGGATCCATCCTGATTGGCCACACTTCCCCGGCCGGGTGCCATTCAAGCTCGATGCCTTCGCCGATGAGACGGCGCAGCATGCCCAGCATGCCGGTTATCGCCTCGTTTGGATCGAGTACCTTGGGCACGATGTCCTGCTGGCGGGCAAAGGCCAGCAACTGCTGGGTCAGATCGGCGGAATGCTTGGCCGCCTTGCGGATTTCGAGGATATTTTTGTGGAGCGGCAGGTCCGGGGAGACATGCATCAGGGACAAATCGCAGTAGCCGAGGATGACGCTCAGCATGTTGTTGAAATCGTGGGCGACGCCTCCTGCCAGCCGGCCCACGGCCTCCATCTTCTGGGCCTGCTGCAGCCGGCTCTCCAGTCGGGCCTTATCCTCCTGGGTGGCATGCCGTTCGGAGATATCGCGGACCACCGCCAGCACCGCCTTTTCCCCTGCCAGATCCATAACGCTGACACTCACCTCGACCGGGAATTCCTCTCCGCCCTTCGTCACATGCACCGTCTCAAAAACCATGTGGCCTCTGGCCATAATTTTTTTGAGACGCTCGACCGCCTGAGATTTCTGGTCCGGATCCTGTTTGATAACATCTCGTACGGAAAGCGTGAGAAATTCCTCCCGCGTGTAACCGTAGCGCTTACAGGCGATATCGTTGACTTCGCTGAAGGTCCCGTGGCCGAATCCGGGAGAGTAGGGATGGACCAGGATCGGGTCCTTGATGGAGGCGAAGATCGCCTTCATCCTTTCATCGACGGTCCTGACCTCTTCTTCGGCCTGTTTTCTCGCACTGACGTCCTCAACGGTGGCGATTAAATCGGTGGGCGACGCACCGCCGGGGTTGACGGGATTGTAAACGATGCGGAGAAAGCGGGAGCGGCCGTCCGCCAAGGGGTATTCTCCCTCAAAAAACGCCACCTCCCCGGCGAGTGCCCTGTTCAAGGCCTGCCGCATCCCAGGAAGGCCGAGGTCGGCGCCGAAGAAACCGAGGATTTTCTCTCTAGGCGCCCCCACCAGTTCTAAAAACTTGTCGTTGCAGTCGAGAACGGTGCCTTCAGGGTCCATCCGAAAAACACCCAAGGGGTTGTTTTCGAACATGATGCGGTACCGCTGCTCGCTTTTCCGCAGCTGCTCCTCCGCTGCCTGCCGTCTTGCCGACTCTCTGCGATTTCTTTTTACCATTTTTAGTCAACCGGCAAATTGGCCGAAGATTCGGTTGCATCGTCTGGACATGCTACCTCTTTCGCTCCATCTCCATTACAGAGCCCCGTCACTACTACGGCCGCCGTTTCAGTCGAATCTTCGTCTTTGTCAGTTTTGATAGGCAGCCGGACAGTAAAGGTTGAGCCTTCATCCGGCCGGCTCTCAACGCGAATTTCCCCCCGATGGCTCTGGACGATTCCATGACAGACCGACAGACCCAGCCCTGTTCCCTTGGCTGCAGGCTTTGTCGTGTAAAACGGTTGAAAAATCAGGCCAATTTTTCCAGATTCGATACCTGTTCCATTGTCCTTGATCGCCACGACCACTCCGTTCTCCTCCTGCCTTGTGGATATCGTAATGATGCCACTGCCATTTTGACACGCGTCCGCTGCATTGTTCAACAGATTCAGAAAAATTTGTTTGATCTGGTCGGGAATGGCCAGAATCTGCGGCAACCTCTTGTCGTAATTCAACACCGTGGAAATCCCTTTGCGTTTGAAATCGCTCTTGCAGAACAACAGCAAGGAGTCGATGGACGCATGCAGATCCATAAAAATTTTCTTGCCGGATGACGGGCGGTTAAAATCCTGGAGACTGCGAATCAAATTTTTCATCCGGTGACTTTCACTGATTGCCAGATCCAGCAACTTCCTCTCCTCTTCTTCCAACTCCCTGAACTGTTTAAATCCTTGGAGTATGGTCATAATTCCCTGCAAGGGGTTGTTGAACTCATGGGCAATAGAAGCGGATAATTTGCCGATAGCCGAGAGCTTTTCCGCGTGTAAAAGCTGTGTCTGGGCAACCTCAGCTTCCCGGTGTTTTTCTTCAAGCAACCTGTTGGTCGCCTGCAGGCTCCGGTTCAACTCTTCGATCTTCCGGAGTTGGTGGCTCAGCTCTCGGTGGGATTGCTCCAAGGCCTCCTGAGCCTTCTTTCGGCTGGTGAGATCGATTGCATAAAGGTTGACGTATGCCTCGCCCGGAGGCTGGACTATGGTAATGCCAAAGGTTCGTCCCGCGGGGTTCATGATTTCAACTTCGATGGGGTGGTTGTGCCGGCATGCCTCGACCACCGTTTCGCGTACCGGCTCAGGCAAGGGCGCTGGGGCGTCGGCTTTCCGGACAAAGGTCGCCAACCACTGCTCGGCCGGAATGTTAGTATACATGATGCTGCCGTCAGGGGTGCAGCGCAGGACAGGATTGGGATTTTCTTCAGGGAAATATGCCAATTGCCTCAGCTTTTCCTCAGTTTGTCTTCGTTCGGTGATGTCGAGCGCCATTCCCATAGAGCGGATAACCCGTCCGTCTTCGTTCCGGACATGCTGGCATTTGCTGTGGATCAAACGGATTTCGCCGTTGCTGCTGCGGACTATGCGATACTCGTGTTGATACGACTCGCATCCCGCTTGGAGGGATTCCCTATACGCCTTCTTGACCGCCATACGTTCGTCTGGATGAACATGCTCCAGAAATGCCTCGTAGGTGGCAGGGAACTCCTGAGGATTCAGCCCGAAGATGCGGTATAATTCATCCGACCAGATCACCTCGTTCCGGGTCAGGTCCAGCTCCCAACTGCCCAGGTGGGCGATCTCCTGAGCGCGGTTGAGTCGCATTTCGCTCTCCCTTAATGCCTCCTCCGCCCGTTTACGCACGGAGATGTCGGTGAAAAATACAGCGAACTTTCCAGGTTCGGTTTGGTAGGCGTAGGTCTCGTACCAGCGATTGAAGGGGGCAGAATACCTCTCGAGATGGACAGGAATTCCGTCGAGAGCTGCCCGACCATAGGCCTCGATCCAGAAGTCTTCGATGTCGGGCAATACTTCCCGAGCTGTTTTACCCGCTACTGTCTCAAGGCTCAGGCCGGTGAGGCGTTTGAAGGCGGGGTTGATCTCGAGGAAACGGTAATCGACAGCCTTTCCGTCGACACCGCAAATGATTTCGTGGTGGGCAAACCCCTCGGTCATGCTGTTGAAGAGGGTGTGATAGCGGGCCTTCCTTTTTTTCAACAGCGCCGTGCGATCAGCCACACGTTGCTCCAATGTTTCATTGCCGACCCTGAGTTCCTCTTCCGCCCGTGTCCTGTGGCGTCGCTGTACCAGAAGAGAACCAATCAACAAAAACTGGGCCAGCAGGAGGACGAGAACACCGGCGATATGCCATGCGTAGTTGGGCCATAGCGGCGGGGGACGATGAAGAAAAATGGTTCCTTCGGGAAGGTTGCTCGTCATGCCGCCCCATCGTTTAATCTGTTGCCAATCAAACATGGGTACCGGCTTGCCGACCATGGCAGTTGTTTCTTCCATCTTGCCGCTCAAGATATCGAGGGCGAACTTGCCGATCCGACTGCCCTCCGCCGCAAAGCTCAGCAGTGAGCCACCAACCATGCCTCGGCCTGCATGGGTATCGTACAGGCAGAACACCGGAGCGTTGGCGGCTTTGGCGATCCTGTCTCCCACATCACTCGGAGTAAATGTCCGGCCTGTCTTGTCCTTGAAGAGGCGACCATAGATAACTATGCTTTTCGGCGGGAGATCGGCGACCCGTGTCAGTATTTCCTCAACGGTGGAGTTGGTGAGATACTCAAACTGCAGTTTGTTCTCCCAGTTCGTAAATGCCTGCCTGGCTTCAGTTTCAACTATCCTGTCATTTTCAGACCCTCCGTTGATGAAAACGACCCGGGCGGTATGCGGGAATAAATCCATGGCACGTTCCAGCGTGCCCTCCACGTCGAGGTTGACCACCGCGTGGAAAATCCGCCGCGCCGGGTCCTCCTCATGAAATATCGCTTTAAGATCCCATGTCACCATGGGGATTCCGGGGAAAATATCCGCAGCTTCATCCAGCAACAAATTCATTGCCGGAGAATGGAGGGTGACGACAAGATCGATGCCGAGCTTCGTGTATTTGGCGCGAAGCATGTCCACTAAAGCCTGCCGCTGTTGCCCGTCCTGAATGTGCAGGAGATCAAGGTACTCGAAGAACAGGTCTCCGGTATCGACTCCACCGGTCTTCAGCTCCGCAAGGAGGGCACTGCTCAATTTCTGATAGGTGGGCTGCGAGTATCCATAGGAGTGGAGCACCAGAATCTTTTTCTCTTGGCCGGGGGCGTGGTCTTTGGGGAAATTCGCCGCGTGGATGAACAACGGATCATGGAGGAGTAAGGCGATGGAGAGAAAAAAGAAGAACGATGTAATTCTCAACATAGGGGTGGTTGACAGCAGCCATTGATGGTATGGCGCGACTGAGTGATCAATGAATAATCCTCCCCGGTAGTCAGTCCCAAAAAAGTTACGGCAGTGTGGATTGTCGACCGTCGGTTGTATCCTTGGTCTTTGGTCCTGCTATTCCATTCTTACATCATTGAGTAACTTACCCATATTCCATACCATGAGACTTGGGCGATTGGCAATCGCATGAATTGCGAGACCAGAGTCACACGTAAATTACTCATGGCGAGAGATAAAAACTAAAAGGGAAGATTTTGTCCGACGTTCCAGAATGTTTGACGGGAATGCCACTGAATCGACGAGTCGAGGTCGAAACGGCCTCCGGGAAGACCATCCGAGTCCAGCGGGTGGTGAGCGAGGATGATGTTGAAGCAAACGCAGCGCCTCGTCCGGGTTTGCCGCGGCAAGTGTGTGTACCCCTGTCGTGCAGCATCGTCGAAACCACTTCGAGGATGGCCGGTTCGTCCTCGACCGGCAGGATGGTCTCGCTTGAAGTGGAATACCTGCAAAAAACAATGATGAATAAAGCTATGTAGCCGTCGACAAGTTTTTTCGTTGAGACATCAGACAGTTTTTCGCTGCCCTGTGCAGGGTGGTTTCAGCTAACTGTGCGCAGTGGAGATGGGTCTCGGGTAGCTGGCCGATCTGTTCCATGATCGTCATCATATTGATTTTATCAATTTCGCCGATCTGCCGATTACGAGCGAGCATGGCCGCCGCCTCGACGCACATTTTGCTTACAGAACAGCCATTGGTCCAGGCGGAACTGTTGCACACCCTGCCGTCTTTGCATTGCAGAGATATTTCCATGGTATCACCGCAGTTTCCCGTGACTCTGGCGTGGCCATCCGGATTGTCGAGCGGCTTATTGGCCAGATAATGAAAACCAAACCAGCAAAGTGCCAACAATAAAAGGACAATGAATGCGAAAATAATATTCATATTTCAATAACTTGTCGATATTTTGCTTTAGTCGGCAGGGGAATTGTATCTTCGTCTGACGGCATGATCCTTTTATTGAAAAACCACGCCTCCGCCAAAGAGTTTTCCCGGATGGCAGCCCAGCCTTCAGGTATCTCGATAAGGGCGTTGGCTGCCGCCATGGCTTCAAGCCTTCCCATGTTGCTCAGAGGAACCGCGTA
>MGTI01000056.1:0-3334 GCA_001799365.1 Desulfobacterales bacterium GWB2_56_26
GGCACTGATCACCGCCTCGACCTGCCTGGAAGCGATAAGATCGCGCCAGTCGCTAAACAGCGTCGCCTGCCAGCGCTCCGCCTGGTCCTGCGCCTCCGGCGAACGCCTGCTGATTGCGGTCAGGCGGAAGCGGCCGGGCAAGTCGGTGACGAGATGATGGGCATAGCGACTGCCGTGTTTGCCCGTGCCGATGATTCCTACCCCTATCGGGTCGCGCATGTTTTCTCCGATGGTTGTCTCTGTGGCTATTTTCCTGAAATTTTCTTGCGCTATTATATAATTGAATCGCCCTGCCGGTCAATATTCTCCCGGCAGGGCGGGCCGGTGTTACCGGGTCTTCTTCACGCTGTCCGGTGAGTGTGCTTCGGGTTTCATCATTTTCGACCAGTGCCTGATGACCGCCTGGAAGGCATCCCAGTCTTTCACGCCGAGCAGTGCCTGTTTCTCATACGCCAGTTCTTTTCTGTCCATTGTTCATCCTCCATGTTCAGGAAAGCATTGGTCCGGCGGAGTCGCTCGAAAACGAAAAAAGCCCCCGGACCACATGCATGTTGGTCCGGGGGCCCTGATTTCACCACAGACAGGTCGCTTTCTCCCTGATCCGCGGGGAGAATAACAATACAGGTCAGGGCAGGTATTCTGACTTCCGGATCGACCTACTCATCGCCCCTTCTCAAATCGTATCGATTCAATGGCAATGCGACTTTCGTCCCCGGTTACAGCGGCGGGCCCGTCCCGGATTCGCACCGGGTTCCCTTTTTGTGTCACGAGGACACCCTGACAGGGAAAGGTTTAGCCGGAATTTGGATGCGCGTCAAGGGCTGAAAAAATCGGCGCTCATGGAGTCGAACCTTTTTAAGGGCGAAAGATTTTTCGCCCCTACCCCTGAGCCCGCCTGATCTCTTCGAGCATCTCGCGGCCGCCGTTGGCAAGGATAAATTCCCCGACCTTCTCCCCCAATACCGCCGGATTCTGCACCGGGCCGCGGTCGGTGGTCCGGAGGATCGTGGTACCGTCGAGGCTTGCAAGACCTGCGGTCAAAACGATCTCCTCACCCTCCAGCAAGGCGTGGCCGAAGGCAGGAATGCTGCAGCCGCCTTCCAGTTTTTTTAAGAAAGCACGTTCGGCAAGGAGGCAGGTTTCGCTGGCCTTATTGTTGAGGCAGTCCCGTATTTGCGTCATCTTGTCCGCATCGATGCTGGTCGCCGCCTCGATGGCGATGCAGCCCTGGCCCACCGGCGGCACGAACTCGCGCTCGTCGAATTCTTTGACGATCAGGTTATCGTAACCCATCCGCTTCACCCCGGCGTAGGCCAGCATCAGGGCATCGCAGACGCCCTCCTCCATCTTCCGGAGTCTTGTCTGCAGGTTGCCCCGCATCTCGACGATCTGCACATGAGGATAATAATGGCGGAGAAAGGCCCGCCGCCGCACCGAAGAAGTCCCGACCACCAGCGGCCGATTGCTGTCGGCTAAATCGGCCGTCCGGTCGTGGCTGAGCAGCACATCGTTCACCTTCTCCCGTTCGGTGAAGGCAATCAACACAAAACCCTCGGGAAGCTGCGACTGCATGTCTTTCGCGCTGTGGACGGCGATATCTGTCACCCCGCTCGCCAGCTGCTCCTCCAGTTCGGCGGTGAACACCCCTTTGCTGCCGATCTTGGCAATGGAGGTATCGAGCACCTTGTCGCCGATGGTCTCCATGGCATTGATCCGGGTCGCCATGCCGGCCTCATTGAGACGGCTGGCGACGGTTTCCGTCTGCCACATGGCCAGTTTACTTTTTCTTGAACCTATCTTTATCATAATGACTTCTCATGTATGGTTTCATGTGGATAATGAAGATGATGCAACACATTGAGCCCTACCGGAAAAATGGTCAATGAACAAGGTATTTTTCCGAGGGCGAAAGATTTTTCGCCCCTGCGGAGCCCCATGTTTTTCAGGGTATTTCTCCCGGCAGCCATTGCCACCGGGGCTGTGAACCGCTATCATACGACTATGCGATTATTAGTGTACAACATACGATACGGCACCGGTCATAAAAACGGTTATCATCTCCCCCTGCCTTTTGCCGGCTTATTTAAGCGGACCTCGGTCAATCTGCAACGGATCATCAATTTCATCGGCTCCGTCGACCCGGATATCGTGGCCCTGGTCGAGGTCGATTCCGGCTCCTACCGCAGCGGCCACTTCTGTCAGGCCCAGAGCATCGCCGACAGGCTCGGCTACCAATATATCATCGAGAGCAAGTACAGCGCCCGGTCGCTCGCCCAGAGGCTGCCTGTGCTGAAGAAGCAATGCAACGCCCTGTTGACCAAGCAGCACATCGTGGACTACCGGTTCCACTATTTCGAGCAGGGCATGAAGCGGCTGGTCATTCAGACCAATCTCCAGGCCATTTCCATCTTCATCGTCCACCTGTCACTCAAATACCGCCACCGGCAGAACCAGCTGGAACAGCTGCACAATCTCACCCAGTATACCGACAAGGAAGTCATCATCGCCGGCGATTTCAACACCTTCTGGGGCAGTCGGGAGCTGAATCTCTTCCTGGCCGCAACCGGCCTGAAAAACGCCAACCTCAGCAATGCCCCGTCCCACCCGAGCCATGCGCCGCACCGCCAGATCGATTTCATCCTGCACAGCGCCGGAATCAGGATCGACAATTTTTATATCCCCGAAGTGCGCCTCTCCGACCATTCACCGCTGGTTTGCGATTTTTCCTGCGTCATGACCGAGACTACGCACTTACCTGAACAGGCAGCCGCACGGTAAAACTGCTGCCCTCATGCAGGGTGCTCGAAACCGAAACCGAGCCGCCGTGGGCCAGCACCACCGCCCGCACATAGCTGAGACCGAGACCGAGCCCCTTCTGCGAGCGGCTGCGGTCGCCCCGGTAGAGACGTTCCCAGATTTTGCCCTGTTCGTTGTCGGAGATGCCCATGCCGTTGTCGGCAAAGATCACCTCGGCTGCGTCTGCCGTCATCCGGGCGGTGATGGTCACCCAGCCCCCTTCCCGGCCGTATTTGATGGCATTGTCGAGCAGGTTGGCCCAGACCTGGGCGATCCGAGTGGCATCGACCCGGACCGGCAGCGGTTTTTCGGTGGCAAGCCGCACCGCGATTCTCCGCTCCTCCGCCACGTATTCGTAGAGGGTGACAACCTGTTCCAGCGTCTCCGCCAGATCGCATTCCCGCACCTCGAGGCGCATGGTCCCCGATTCGGCCTCGGCCACGCTCATCATGATTTTCAGCATGGCCAGCACCCGCTCCGACTCCTCCAGGCAATCGGCAAGCGCCTCCCGCAGCCGCGCCGTGTCGTCGTCCGCCTG
>MGTI01000056.1:3352-4913 GCA_001799365.1 Desulfobacterales bacterium GWB2_56_26
CGAACGGAGTCTTGTCATCGGGGTGCGCAGATCGTGGGCGACGTTGTCGAGCGATTGCTGCATTTCAATCACCAGTCGGCGATTCTGCCTGATCAACCGGTTGATCTGGCGGTAGAGACTGTCCAGTTCCGGGCCGTTGCCCTCCTCCGGCAGGAGGCCGGTCTTCGACTGCTCCAGGGCCGCGATCATCTCGCGGCTCGCGGTCAAGGGCACCAGGCTCTGTTTGATAAAGTAAAGCGAGATGGGCCAGAGGAAAAGGCTGCCGAAAAAGACGATGCCGATGGTTTTGCCGATGATGCCGCGGAACAGCCGGTAGGTCTCTCCCGCATCCTTGCCCGTCTGAATGATGCCGTTTTCATATTCGCGGATGATGACGGTCAAGAGGCGCCGTTCCTCGCCCATATCGACCTTCAGCCAGACACCGGTCGCAGTCGGCGCCAGGTCGATATAGCTCTTCAGGTTTGAGCCGCCCTGGGGATCTCCCACCAGCAGCATCTGATCGCCGCCCTGCACCACCCGGACAAAGGCCAGTCCTTCCAGCAGATCGTCATGGCGGAACAGGAGAGAACCGAAATGACGCAGGGGTGAGCGGTGTGCCGCAAGATACGAATCGAGCAATCGTTCCGCCTCCGCCCGTTCGACCTCGATGAAATGGGTGCGGATGGTGACGAGATAGAGAGCCGCCAGCAGCAGGCTGCCCGTCCAGAGCAACAGAAAGACCGGTAGCGCCTTCTTTGCTCTGAACCAGGAAAAATCCTCGCGATCCAGCTTAGCCAGTCTAGCAAGCCTTGAGAACATAGCCCACGCCCCGGACGGTATGGATCATTTTGTCCTCGAAATCCTTGTCGATCTTGTTGCGCAGGCGGCAGACCAGCACGTCGACCACGTTGGTCTGGGGATCGAAAGAGTAGTCGTAGACTCGCTCCAGGATCGAGGTCTTGGACAGGACAATGCCCGGATGGCGCATCATGTATTCCAGCAGGGCGTATTCCTTGGCGGGCAGATCGATCTTCTCGTTTTGCCGGCTGACCTCGTGCTTCAAGAGATCCATCTCCAGGTCGCCGAGCGCGAGCAGCATGGGCTGGGTGTTCTTTTTGTCCCGCCGGATGAGGGCCTGGACCCGCGCCAGCAGTTCGGAGAAGGAAAAGGGCTTGATCATGTAGTCGTCGCCGCCGCGCTGCAACCCCTGGATGCGGTCGTCGACGGACTGTTTGGCGCTCAGGATGAGCACCGGGGTGTCGACCCCCCTGGCCCGCATTGTCTCGATCACGGTCAGGCCGTCGAGCCGGGGCAGCATCAGGTCAATCACCGCCGCATCGTAGGTAACGCTCAGGGCATGCTCCAGGCCTTCCCTGCCGTCCGGGCACAAATTCACGGTAAAACCCGCCTCCTTCAACCCCTTTTCGATGAACGAACCGATCTTCGCGTCGTCTTCGATGAGTAAAATCCGCATAATCTCGCTTACTCTTGCCTGAGGGCAATGACCGAACAGTTGCGGCCGGTCATCCCGCCGCTCTCCCGTCTGGCCCGCCGGTAGGAAAAATAGTCGCCGGAACAGCAG
>MGTI01000056.1:5045-5461 GCA_001799365.1 Desulfobacterales bacterium GWB2_56_26
CCGCTCTCCCGTCTGGCCCGCCGGTAGGAAAAATAGTCGCCGGAACAGCAGGTGCAGGTTCCTTCGATGCGGATATGATCCTGCACCATTCCTGCTGCCATCAGTTGATATTCGGTAATCCGCCAGAAGTCGAAATAATTTTCCTTGTCCCGGGCCATGAAGGGAACGAACTCCAGTGGCAGCTCGTCTTTATAATTCACGAACTGGCCGCAGCAGGGTCCGAGCGAGGGACTGACGATCGCCAGCAGGTCCGCGGGTTTGGTGCCGTAACTTTGTGCCATGACCGAGATTGTCTCGGCCAGGATCCCCTGGACGCTCCCCCGCCAGCCGCAATGGACCGCGCCGATCACCTGCCGGATCGGGTCGAAGAGCAGCACCGCCTGGCAATCGGCCTGCTGGATCATGAGGCCGACGCC
>MGTI01000057.1:0-7912 GCA_001799365.1 Desulfobacterales bacterium GWB2_56_26
CCGGGTGGATATGCGGCTTCGTCCCAATGGCGAGTCGGGACCGCTGGTTGTAAGCTTTGGCGCTCTTGAACAATACTTCATCACCCAGGGCCGCGAATGGGAGCGGTTCGCCTGGATTAAAGCCCGGCCTTTATGCGGCGATCGGTTGGCAGAACTTGCCGCCGTGGTGCGGCCTTTCGTGTTTCGCAAGTATCTTGACTTCGGGGCAATCAATGCCTTGCGCTCGCTGCATGCCCAGATTCGATCGCAGGTCGCCCGCAAAGAGATGGCGATGAACATTAAACTCGGCCCCGGGGGAATCAGAGAGATCGAATTCATTGCCCAGGTGTTCCAGATCATTCGCGGAGGCCGGGATGCAGATTTGCAGATCAAGCCGACAACGATGGTGCTCGAAGCGCTGGCTGAGCGGGAGGTGCTTCCGGCTAGAACCGCCAGGGAGCTTATTGAAGCCTACGACTTTCTGCGCAGGCTTGAACACCGGCTCCAGTATCTTGACGATGCCCAGACGCACGACTTGCCCACCTCTCCCACTGACCGCCAGGCTATCGCCTCGGCAATGGGTTTGCAGGATGAGGCTGCCATGCTCGCTGAACTCGATCGACATCGCCGGGTTGTGACTGCCGCTTTTCAGGCGGCCTGCGGCGACCCCAACGAAGCCGTTCATGCTCTCGACGGCTTGTGGGATGCGAACAATACCTCCCAGCACGTCGAAGAAAAATTGGCAGGCCTCAACTTCAACGATCCCGCCGCCGCCTCGGATCGCCTGAGCCAGTTACGCCAGGGCAGCGGTTACCGGTTGTTGTCGGAAAACATCCGCATCCGCCTGGACGCGATCATGCCCCGCGTTATCGAAGGGTGCGCGACGCAGCCCAACCCCGACGTCGTGCTGTCGCGCATGCTGAACCTCCTTGCAACCATCAGCCGGCGGGGAGGCTATCTGGCACTGTTGCAGCAATATCCTCAGGCGTTGCGCCGTCTGATCGAACTCGTCTCATCCTCTAAGTGGGCATCGGACTATCTCACCACCCATCCGATTTTGCTCGACGAACTGCTCGATGGACGTTGTCTGGCCGATGTTGCGGACTGGCCCGGATTTTCCCGCCAACTGCGGAAAGATCTGGATGAGGCCGACCCCGATACCGAAAGGCAGATGGATCTGATGCGGGAGCGGCACCACGCCCAGGTGCTCCATATCCTGCATCAGGACCTCGCCGGCAGGTGGGGGGTGGAAGCGATCGGCGACCACCTCTCGGCACTGGCGGATGTGATTCTTGGCGAAACCATGCGGCTCTGTTGGCAGAAGTATACGAAGAGACACCGCGAAGAACCGAAATTCGCGGTTATCGGCTACGGCAAACTGGGCGGCAAGGAGTTGGGCTATGCCTCGGATCTGGATATTGTTTTTCTGTACGATGACGATCATCCATCCGCGCCGGAAAATTATGCCCGCCTTGCACAACGAATGCTGACCTGGCTCTCGACCCGAACCTCTGCCGGCCTGCTGTTTGAAACCGACACCCGCCTCAGGCCCAACGGCAATTCGGGACTGCTGGTCTGCCCGCTTGCGTCCTTCATCAAATACCAGCATGAATCGGCCTGGCTGTGGGAGCATCAGGCCCTGACGCGAGCAAGGTGTCTCGCAGGCGATTCGGAAGTCGGCAACGGCTTCGAGGTCGCCCGGAAGGCGATTCTGCGCACGCCTCGGCAACTCGCGGCCCTGGCCCAGGAGGTCGTGGCGATGCGTCGTAAGCTGCTCGACAGCCGGTCCGTCTCTTCCGCCCGTTCCGGCCAGGGAGGCGGTTTCCATGTCAAGGACGACCCGGGCGGGTTGATAGATTTTGAGTTTATTATCCAGTTTCTGGTACTAGGCCATGCCCATGACCATCCGCAGCTTGTTGGCAACCTCGGTAACATTGCTCTTGCGCGGATCGCGGGCGAACTCGGCCTGATCGATGCGGCACGGGCCAAAGCGGCAGCCGACGGCTACCGTACGCTGCGTCGCATCCAGCACCGCCTGAGGTTGAACGGGGAGAACGACTGGCTCCCGGAAGATGCCGCTGCCGGCGAGCGACAGGCCATCATCGAACTGTGGCAGGAGATTTTCGGGTAGGGGTGTGTGACTGCCCGGGAAGGGCCTAGGAGGCGTAGGGGCGAAAAATCTTTCGCCCTCAACCGCTCATCCATGTTCGGAAGTTTTAGGAAGACAAGAGTAGGCTCTTAGTTTAATATAGAAGACCCTGAATTATCGTCGTTTGCGATTTTCAGGGAAGTGCAAGAAAAAAAACAACAGCAAAGCAAAGGAGAGTGTCAAAATGACCAGGGAAGAAATAATGCAAATTATTGAAGACGAAAATATTCAATTTTTTCGTCTTCAGTTTGTGGATATCTTCGGATTCATGAAAAACGTGGCGATTCCCAAGAGCCAGATCGAAAAGGCGCTGGACGGGAACATGATGTTCGACGGTTCGTCCATCGATGGATTCGTGCGGATCAACGAATCGGACATGTACCTCAAGCCGGACTACAATACCTTCACGATTCTGCCCTGGCGGAATAAAGCAGGCATCGCCGCAGCCCGTATCATCTGCGATGTCTATAAAGCCGACGGCACTCCTTTTGCCGGCTGCCCGCGTGTCAACCTTAAGCGGGTTTTGGCCGAGGCCAAAGAAATGGGTTATACCATGAACGTCGGTACCGAGGCGGAGTTCTTCCTCTTTGAGAAAGACGAAGACGGCCTGCCCACCACCATCACCAGCGATGTCGCCGGCTATTTCTCCCTCGATCCCGAGGACAAAGGCAATGACTGCCGCCGGGAAATCATCGAGACCCTGGAAAAGATGGGCTTTGAGATCGAGGCCTCCCATCACGAGGTGGCCGAGGGACAGCATGAGGTCAACTTCAAGTATGCCGATGCCCTGACCGCCGCCGACAATACCGTCACCTTCAAGTGGGTTGTCAAGTCGATCGCCTCCAAATACGGCTTGTACGCGACCTTCATGCCGAAACCTATCTTCGGCATCAACGGCTCCGGCATGCATACCAATCAGTCGCTCTTCAACCTGGACGGCACCAACGCCTTCTTTGACGAATCCGATCCGTTGAAACTGTCGAAAATCTGTTATCAGTATATCGCCGGTATGTTGAAAAACTCCCGGGCTTTTGCCGCCGTCACCAATCCCCTGGTCAACTCCTACAAGCGCCTGGTTCCCGGCTATGAGGCACCGGTTTACTGTGCCTGGTCCGCGTCCAACCGTTCGGCCCTCATCCGGATCCCCGCCTCCCGCGGCTTGTCCACCAGGACCGAGGTTCGCTGCCCGGATCCGACCTGCAACCCGTATCTGGCCTTCGCCATGATGCTTAATTCCGGCCTTGACGGGGTCAAGAACAAGCTGACTCCCCCGGCCGAAGTGAAACGCGACATCTTCAAGATGACCAGTGCCGAGATGGATGAGACCGGTATTGCCGTTATGCCGGGAAGTCTCAAAGAGGCCATCGATGAGTTGAAGGCCAATCCGATCGCTAAACCGACCCTGGGCGAGCATATTTTTGAAAAATATGTCATAGCCAAAGAGAAAGAGTGGGATAAGTTCCGCACCGCCGTAACCGAATGGGAACTCGATGAGTACCTGAGCGTTTACTAAGCGCTTTTCCTGCTGCCTTGTACGTGGCCCGCATTCCTCTTCGGAGGGGTGCGGGCTTTTTTAGTACCTTACTCCATAGAACATGTAAGTGCAAGAAAACACAAGATATTTCTGCATAATACTGTTGAATCCACTTCCAAGGCACTTATACCCCCTTGTGGGGTGTTCGTTTCTCGTGGGTCCTGCGAACTTGCCAATTGGCCAAAATCTCAGTAAAGAAGGGGGATCGACTTACGAAACAGCAGCTGTTGTGCATTATGGCCAGACGGAAAAATACTAAGAAAAATAATATTGCCGAGGTCCTGCCGACTATCTCCCGGGATAATGGTTGGGAGATGCAGCTTGATCTCCACGCCGTTTTTCCGAACTGGGAGAAACTGGTCGGCGAGGAGATTGCCGAACATGCCCAGCCGCTCAAGATCGAGCGGGGAGTGCTGTGGATCGAGGTGGACAATTCGTCCTGGCTGCAGCAGATCCAGTTTGAAAAATTGGGCATGCTGGACAACCTCAATAATTTTCTGCAGCTGACGACGCTCAAGGACATCAAGATGATCCTGCCGAAGGGCGAGTGGCGGAAAGCGGCAAAACCGCCGACGAAAGTGACGTTCGTCCGCCCGAATGCGAAAAAGATCGCCGAATTCCAACGGCAGGTGGAATGCATCGCCGATGAAAAATGTCGGGAAGCCCTCATGCAGTTCTGGTATCTTGCTGAGGCATGTAAACGGGACAGGGAATGATGTTTCTCTTTGTGGTTAGGACTTATCGGATAAAAGAATGCTACACGACAATGTACTGAGTGCTATCGGCAATACTCCCCTCATTCGAATCAATCGGCTGTTCAAGAGCGATTCGGTGCAGATCTACGCCAAATTGGAATCGTGCAATCCCGGCGGCTCGGTAAAGGAGCGCATCGCCCTGTCCATGATCGAGGCGGGCGAGGCGAGCGGCGAATTGACCAAGGATAAGATCGTCCTGGAAGCCACCAGCGGCAACACCGGCATCGGTCTTGCCATGGTCTGTGCGGCCAAGGGCTACCGCTGCGTGCTGGTCATGCCTGAGTCTGCCAGTATCGAGCGGCGCAAGATCATGCAGGCCTACGGCGCCGAGATTCTGCTCACCCCGGCCTCGCGGGCGACCGACGGGGCAATCGAAAAATCCTATGCGATGGTGCGGGAATTCCCGGACCGCTATTTTCTCACCGATCAGTACAACAACGAGGCCAATTGGCGCGCCCATTACTATAATACCGCCCCGGAAATCTGGCGCCAGACGGACGGCCGGGTGACCCATCTTGTGGCGACGCTCGGCACCTCCGGCACCATCATGGGCCTCTGTGCCTGGTTCCACGAATTTCAGCCCCATGTCAACGTCATTGCCGTCGAGCCCCACCTCGACCACAAGATCCAGGGGTTGAAAAATATGAAGGAGTCCTATAAGCCGGGCATCTTCGACAAATCGGTCCCGGACAAGATCGTCATCGTCGACGACGAGAACGCCTTCAGCATGGCGCGGCAACTGGCCAGCAAGGAGGGCCTGTTGGTCGGCATGAGCAGTGGCGGGGCCATGGCCTCGGCCATCGAGTATGCCAAAGGCATGGAAAGCGGTTTGGTGGTGGTTATTCTGCCCGACGGCGGCGAACGCTATCTCAGCACGCCGCTCTTCACCGCGCCGAAGAAGGCGGATGGGAAGAAGAGCCAGCTCAGCTTCTACAACACCATGAGCAAGAAGAAGGAGGTCTTCTCGCCGCAGCAGGAGGGGCAGGTCACCTTCTACTCCTGCGGGCCGACCGCCTTTGAGGTCGCCAATCTCTCGCACTGCCGGCGGTTCATCGTCTCCGATCTCATCACCCGCACCGTGGAAGCGAAAGGTCTGCGGGTCGATGCCTATATGAACTTTACCGACATCGACGACAATACCATCGCCGGGGCTGAAAAGGCCGGCAAGCAGCTGCAGCAGTATACCGAGGAGTATATCGCCGGCTTCATGGAGGATTTCAACATACTCGGGGTGAAGCGGGCCAAAGGCTATCCGAAGGCCTCGGAGAACGTCTCGTCGATGATCGACATCGCCCGCGAGCTTATCGCCCGCGGCTATGCCTACGAGAAGCACGGCTCGATCTATTTCGATATCTCCAAATTTAAGAAATACGGGCGGCTCTCGGGTATTGACCTGAGCAAGATTCAGCTGGGCAGGACTGTCGATCTGGACGACTATGAAAAGGACAATCCGCGGGATTTCACCCTGCTCAAGCGCTCGACTCTGGGCGAATTGAAAAAGGGTATCTTCTACGAGACACAGTGGGGCAATGTGCGGCCCAGCTGGCATGTGGAATGTTCGGCCATGGCCACCCGCAATCTCGGCCCCACCATGGATATCCACACTTCGAGCCGCAATCTCATCTTCCCGCACCACGAGAACGAGATCGCCATCGCCGAGGCCCTGACCGGCAAACCGCTCGCCAACTACTGGCTCCATTCCGAACTGGTGCTGGTCGACGGCAAGTATATGTCGAGCGACGCCGGCAACAATGTGACCCTCAAAGAGCTGCTCACCCGCGGCTACACCGGCCGTGAAATCCGCTTCATGCTGCTCTCGGTGCACTACCGCAAGCCGCTCAATTTCTCCTACAAACGGCTCGACAACGTGCGGACCGCCCTGCGGCGCCTGGACGAGTTCACCTGCAAGCTGAACTGCCTGCCGCTGGGCAGGCCGCATCCGGAAGTGACCGCCTTCGTTTCGGCCATGGAGGAGCAGTTTTTCGCGGCCATGGATGACGACCTCAATGTTTCCAAGGGCATGGGGGCCATCTATAACTTCCTCCGCAAGGTTTATCCGATCCTTCAGGTCAACCATCTTGATCATGACCAGAAGGAATACATCCTGAAGAGTCTTGGCCGGATGAACGAGATTTTGAACGTCTTCCGCCTCCAGGGCTGTCCGCTTGCGCCGGACGTCAACGCCCTCATCCAGCGCCGGGAAGAGGCCAGGCTGAGAAAGGACTGGCAGGCGGCCGACGCGGCCAGGGACGAGCTGGCCCGCAAGGGCATCATCATCATCGACACCGTCAACGGCCCGGTCTGGAAAAGAGCGAGAGATCTGGAATAAGCGCAAGAATGAGTTGATTTTTGGCAGACTTTGGGTATTATGTCGCCGTATCATCTCCTCTTCAAACACTCTCTGCGCCCGTAGCTCAGCTGGATAGAGCAACGGCCTTCTAAGCCGTAGGTCACTGGTTCGAATCCAGTCGGGCGTACCAATAAATAGCAGCCACTTAGACGCTTCGTCTAGGTGGCTGTTTTGCTTTGCGCGCTAACCAGGTGCTCACTCGAGAAAGGTCTCTTGTGGCGCTGATTGTCTTCATTATCAGGGGGGGATGGGGCATATAGATACAGGACAGAATCTATGGTAGAAATGTTTATAGCGCACGGCTCAAAACAAATGAGGATAAATATGAAAAAGACTTTCAAGTTAACCGATTCAAAGATCAGAAAAGATAGGCTCGTAGAAGCTATACGGCATGATATCAATAAGTATATAAAGAGAGAGCGCAGAAAGAAGCTGCCGGAGGGGGTGGATTTCTGGGATTTCGATTGCAAATTCGGCCATACAGTTGAAACTGCAAAGGAGATTCACCTGTCTGAAATCAGCAAATCCATTGATCAAGCCGTAGAGCAGCAGCTCGAGAGCTTTTATCTGGAAATCCTTGCAAAGCAAGGTCACCGAACGAAAAAAACTACCAAAGAAATTGGAGATTAGAGAAGGGATACTTATTTCTTTCCTGCTTTGAACTCTGGTTCGTATCCAACAATGTACTGGCGTACTGTGTCGTTACGGATGCTCAAGAAATTTGAATTGTCCTTGTCAAAAGGACAAATTGGATTAACACAACGTTCAAAGCCAAACCTCTGGAAAAATTGAGGATTTCCCATAACAAATATCGTATTTGCCTTTATGTCACCCTGTCTGAGGGAAAAGCGGATTAATTCTGACCCTATTCCTTCTCCTTGCATTTGTGGCTTCACTGCCAACGTAGCCAGATGCAGCCCACAGACCTCTTTCCCATCATAAGCATTCGAGAAAGCAATATAGGCGATCACCGTGTCTCGATGGATGCAAGCCCATTCCAGCAGGGCTCTCTTCTTTTCATGAAGCTTAGCGAACAATTGGACTTCATACTTGCTGGGACTGAATGCCTGAAGCAATAAGGCAGAAACTTTAGGGTAAGTCTCCGGAGTAAGTTTACGTATCTTCATTTCTAGTAGCTAATTTTT
>MGTI01000057.1:7937-20601 GCA_001799365.1 Desulfobacterales bacterium GWB2_56_26
CCTCTCGGCGATGGTGTACCTACTCAATGGAGAGATGTTGACTTTGAGAACCGTATGTTTTCTTCAGCCATTGAACCCGCCTCTTGTTCTTAGTCTTTCCCCTCGCCATTGTCAGGCTTGCTCAGCAGGTTCTTGAGTTTAGCGAAAGGTGAGTGTGTAGCCGTTGCCCCCTTATCGGAGTCCGAATTATGAGTGGGCAACCATTCGGCGTCGAGGGAGCGGGAGTGCTCGTTATCGTGGCAGTAGATACATAAGAGTTCCCAATTGCTCCCGTCGGGCGGATTGTTTTTATAATTATGGTCTTTGTGGTGAACAGTCAACTCCCGCAACTTTTTGCCTGAAAAATCACGCCCGCAATTTGCACAGACCCATGGCAGGATCTTCAATGCTTGTTCTCGGTATTCTACTTTTTTCATTTCCGCTGCCTCACATTTTACTTTGTTAAAACAGCTATGTATCACTCTCTTGGTTCTAGCCGTCTTTGCTTGTCCATGTGAGCGTGAAGGACGCGAATAATTTCTATGCCTTTGTGGTGTTCACGATAATAAACGACATAGTTCTTAAACTTGCTGACTGGGAAAAATCGCAACCCTTCAAGTTGGGCTCTTTTGGATCGGTACAAGGTGCCCATGCGCGGCGTGGCGGCAAGAGCTTGAAAGGCGTCTTCAGTGGCCTGATAAACGCGGTCGGCGGCGTCTGAATTATCCCGTGCGATATAGAGCCAAATGTTGACGAGATCATTCTCTGCCGCTGGCGTTACTAAAATTGTCATTTAGAGCGTTTTTTCTTGTTTGAGCAAGGCTTGAGCCCTCTTCTTCAATTCAGCCATATCAAGTGGCCTTGCTGTTCCGCTTTCCACGCCTTCAACCAAAAGCCGCTCCGTTTCTTCGCGGTCATGTCGAATGAGATCACGCAGGTAATCACTTGCGCTTTGATATTCTCCCATGCTGACGCGGGCTTCTATGAAGGCCCGCATTTCATCGGGCATCGAGATGTTTAGGGTCGCCATTGCGCTACCTCCTTGATAGTTGTCTATAGCTGATAATATAGCACCTATGGCAATGTTTGCCAACAATATGGTGAACTACCTCTCTCCTTCTTTTTTCGAACATATCGGCAAAGGTGAAAGACAACCATTTGTGCATCTTCCTGAGAGAGCATTTTAGGCTGATTGTTGATAAATGCAGGTAATGCTTTGGGATTTAAGACCAAAGAATCTGACTTTTTCGCTTGTTCTGTGGAGTCTATGTACCAACCTGGAAAAAGGATCCCCGGTTTGATGGTAAAGGTTTTTCCTGTAGTTGCTTTCAGGGTGTTTTTCAACCAAATCGAAGGAGAAAGCAAAAATCCCTCTTCTGCTCCTAAAAACTCAGTCCTCCAATCCTGATTCCATAAGAATATCCATGAAAAACTTTGGATAAGGTTGAAATCGTGAGACAGTGTAAATACGATTGTGGAATGGGGAACATGGCGAGTTCTACTTTCTTTGTACGTTCATTTATGCAAGTTCTCGAATAAAAAAAATTTGCACTTCGGATCCATATTCAGCTGACAAGGGGTTTTCCGAGCAATGAATTCAACGCCGCCTTACACAGGATTTGTCTCTCCGCGATATATCGAGCCAACAGTATGTTTTACTACGGAAAAATTCAAAATCGGTGAGAACTACCCCCTGGAGAAGCTGCCAGTCACCAAGTTTGCGGAAATGGATCAGGTGCTGGTGGAATTTACCGATCCGGATCTGCCGGAAACGGACAAACTGCTGCGAAGAGAAGTCGTCGCAGGCATGAACACCTATTTTTCTGAGGATAAAAACCAGGTACTGGCGGCCGTGCCCGGATACCCCAGGATTGAATTTCGTCCTGTCGAGGAGAGTGAAGAGAACGTGCTTCATGTGTCGGTCGAGCCGCTTTTTCATCTGTCCGACGACAGGATGGAGGCATCCATTGTCATCAGACCGGTGCTCTTCAACTACCACACCCTGTCCAGCGAGGACCTGTACCAGCTGCTGGCTCGGTCCGGTATTATTTACGGTGTGGAATTCAAGCAGCTGCACTTGGTCAAAAGCTGCATTCGCAACAAATCCACCGACTCGGATCACATCCTCGTCGCCAGAGGCAGGGAGTCCGTAGCAGGAACCAATGCATATCTCGATTTTAAACTTGAGATCGGTCCGATTGCGGGAAAATTGTTAGGCGATGGCAGTATAGACTTTCGGGAACGAAAAATCATGGTACCCGTGTCCGCAGGCCAGGTGATAGCCACTAAGGTGCCGGCGAACCAGGGCCTCCCCGGAATTACGGTCCTTGGTGAACTTCTGGAGCCGCGACATGGCCTGGATATTGAAGTCAAGACTTTAAAAGATGCCGCATACTCTCCGGAAAAACTAGAGGTTACAGCTACGAGCGACGGAGTGCTTTCTGTCGTTCATGACAATGTCATCATGGTCTGCAGCAAGCAGGATATCGCCGGGGATATCGATTACTCAACCGGCAATATCGAGTCGAGAAACAGTGTCGTCATTCACGGGTCGGTTTTCCCTGGCTTTCAGGTGAAAACGCAGGGGGACCTGGAAATCAAGGGGAGTGTCATGTCCGCCAATGTTTCCAGCCAGGCCAATATTGTCATCAACGGAGGCATAACCGGTAATTCAAGTTCGGTGACAGCTGCCGGAGACATTGACATCTTCTTCATCGAACAGGGCCACATTCACTGCAACGGCAACTGTATAGTACGTAAACAATGCTATTACAGCTACATTTCCTCCGGAGGAAATATACGTTGCAGAGAGAACAGCACACTCGTTGGCGGGGAGTTCATTTGCGAAGGCAGCATTTCCCTGGGCGATGCCGGGACAACGGGAGCCGATCCCGCCTTCATTGCGGCAGGGGTCGTCGCCGAAAGGCTCTATCAATATAGAAAGCTCGAACAGCGGCTGGAAGAGCATAAGGCATCGATCATAGAACGGCTCAAAGGGCATACGGGAATTGCCAGAGCCAAAAAGCTCCGCACGCTCAAAAGCGGAATTGAAAAGATGAAACTGCAGCAATTGCGGATAAACATGATCCCCGGCACCAGCCTCTACTCGTGTTCCCCGGAGGAGACCGCAACCGAGACCGCCCAGAACAGTCAACCAGGCAGGGAAGGGATCGACATACGCGGCATATCCATAGACGTCCATGGGACTATCTTTGCCGGCACTTTGCTTCAGATCGGTAACCGGACCCTGAAGGTTGAGAAGACTATTTCCAGGCGAAGGTATAAACTTGATCCCACAAAAAGCTATATTCAGGCAATTCCATTCTGAAAATGTCCGATATGGAAACGCCGGTTTAGGAGACTACTTCTAGCCGGCCGCTCTGGCGGGCGAAGGCGTGCGCCGACCTGCTTGCTCTATTGCCTGAGATTTTTCAGCTGAATCTGCCAGCTGACGCCTCATTGCAGCCATAAAGGCTTCTACCGCCGGGGACCGCCATTTATCCTTATAGCAGATCATCAGGACTCCGGTTTCCAGATCATCCGCCCAGCAAACCTTGGCCATTTCCCCGTTTTCCACATCGACCCGTATCGCAATCTCCGGGATAAATGTTACTCCGATCCCAGCTTTTATCGTCTGCTTAATCGCTTCAATGCTGTTCATTTCTATTATGGTGGCCGGGGTTACCCGTTCCGTTGTCAAGGCCTGTTCAAAGACCATCCGATACCCGCAATCGCTTTTCGGCAAAAGCAGGATCTGGCCTTCGAGGTCTTTAAAATCGGCAGATTTTCGAGCTGCTAACGGATGACTCGGGTGCGTGACAATGGCGAGGGGTTCGATGCATAACAACTCGCTTGTCAGATTTTTTGCACCGATGGTATCCGCAAACAAAAACGCGAGATCGACCGTGCCGATCCGCAGTTCATGCTCCAGGGAATGCATGGCGCAACTGGTGATATCCAACCGCATCCCCGGAAAGCGCGGTTGATAATCGAAGAGGACACGCGGCAGATAGTGTGTAGCCACGGTCTGAGGCATCCGGATTGTCAACAGCCCGGAGACCGTGTTTTTGCCGGTTACCTCGGCCACAGCCTCCTCCTTGATGGCGAGAAGCTTATCGGCATAGACAAGCATCTTGGCCCCGGCCTCGGTTAACCGGATGGATTTTCCAACCCTTTTAAACAACAGAATGCCGATTTCATTTTCCAGGGTTTTGATCTGGGCTGAAACGGTTGACTGCGAGTAGTGCAGAACTTCGGCCGCCTGGTTGAAGTTCATCAGCGTAGCCACCGTCCGGAAGGTCTGCAGACGCTGCAGGTCCATGGTATTTGCCCCTTTCTTAATCGAATTTCACGATAAGTATATGGAAATTAATCGTTGGACGAACCAATGATCGGTCTGTACATCATTATATGAAAGAAAATCTCCGACAACATCATTTAATCGAAATACAAAATCAATTGCAACCTGCAAGCCAAGGAGACCACCATGAAGGCAGATCAGAACGGGGAAGAAGGTAAAATGGAACTCATCCATATTTCAACAACATTGTCGGCAGGGACCAATCGCCGGATGATTGCCACGAGCCGCGGTCATCAAATCCTTATGGATGGACGCAAAGAATGGGGAGGCGACGATGCCGGCCCGACTCCGGTGGAATGTCTGGCCGTGGCTCTGGGGGGATGTGTTTTTAATCTCTGCCGCATTATGGCAATGGAGAAGCAGATTGAGACGAAGGATCTCCGGTTATCGGTTGTCGGGGATGTCGACCCTTCCCGCGCCTTTGGTCTGGACACCGATACCAGGGCGGGTTTTTCACACCTGTCGGTGCAGGTGGAGTTTTCCGCGGAACTTTCGGCAAGCGCAAAGGAGGAATTTCGTCAGGAACTCCTTGCAAGGTGTCCGCTCTGCGATACCATCGGCAATTCGACACCTCTGCAGATCAGATTCGCATAAATGAAAGTGGGGCAAGCCGGAGGCGGTTTCAATGCCTCCGGATGGGCGAGCGAAGTGGACCGCCGTTAGCAACAGATTAATGATGATCACTTCTCTTGAAGGCGATACGCCAAGGTCCCTCCAATCATGGCGAGACACTCCATGTCCAGATAGGAGGCGGCATTCTTCTGAAAGAGCAGCGTCGCCTGGGCCGGAAAATCCTCATCGGCATCGTTGAACAATAAAATAACAGGAACGTTGGGAAGAGCCTGGAATTTCATGGCGAGATGGCAGGATACCTCGGTTTCGAAAGCGCGCCCGCCCAGATCCAGGCAACGTCTTTCCAGTTTCGGCAAAGCGCTGTCAAAATAGCTGGCAATCGGCTGTTCTACGGTATTTCGGAACCCGCCCACGAAGGGAGCGGCATCCCGGAAATCTTTGTAGGTTACCAGGCTGAAGTCGTCCGTTGGCCGATGGGGACAGAGGAGCAAGTATTTGCACAGAATGACCGATGCGACGTGGTTGGCGGTTTTTCCGTCTGCATCGACAATCTTGTCGGTTGCGATGGTATAGGTCCGGTTAAAAAATGGAATCCGGTATCGGTCATCCATAACGGTTATCCCCAAGGACGCCCCGACTTCCTCTTTTGCCTCCATAAGTGCGATCTGATGGAGATAATCCTTTATGATTTTATCGAAAACAGGTGCCTTTTCAGTCATTTTTCAATCCTCCCTGGCGCTCTCTTTTAAAGCGCCTCCATGTCTGATTGCCAGTTTTTCAAACATCCAGGTGATGCCGGTGGCTAAGGAATAAATTCCCTCGATGGCTAAATTATCCTCGGCAGAACCATCGAAATAAAGATTCAGGTCCGATTCCAGTCCATCGTCCGGTTTCCAGTAACAGATCAGGATCGGAACCAGTGGCAGCGGATGAAGGACCAGGGCCACATCCGATTGATAGTGACCCTCAACCGGTTGACCATTGAAAATTTCTACCAGATCGGCAAACAGGTCCGGATAGGTATCTGCGACCTTTTTCATTGGCTTTTCGCATGTCTGGCCGAACAACCGATACCAGTCTTTCCCGCTCGGCAATTCCCGCAGCGGCACCCATCGGCCTTCGACCGGTGTGCCTTTGCAGGTAAGGAGGTAGTTGAAAAGAGGGACCATCACTTGAGGGTTTGTGTGAATCTGCGTTGCCACCTTGCCAAACGAATCGACCTCAACCGTCTTGCCCATGATTTTCACGATCAATCTGGTCCCGTCATAGACGGCACCGATACGTGAAGCGGTCTCCTGCAGATCCATTTTCATAATTCTCGCCTTCAACCCGGCAAGTTGATTTTCCCAATCCTGATCGACCGCCTTCTGTTTTTTTGGCTGTTGAGAATAGCCGCGGGAAATTTCCGCCGGAATCTGCGGACATTCAGCTAATGCCCGATTACCATTGAAGACCTCAGCGGCAAAGACCATGCAGGTCTTTTCGCTGCATTTCCGGCAATTGCTTTTTTCAAGCAACTTGAAAACGTCCATAAGTGTTTTGAATTGGGCCATAGTTCTCCTCTTTATTCTTCATGGGCCGGATATCGTCTGCAAAGGGTTGTTGCAGAGTGATTATTCGAATATTGCCGTTGAACTCGACCCGGTTGTGAGGAACTATAGTGGAGTGGCAAGGTATTGAAATCGCCCAAATGGGGGATGAACCCCTTTTTTTCTTTCCTGTAAAAGCTCAATTCAAGGACAGTTGCAATGAACGGTGTTGATTTCCTGGAGAAGATGGACATCGCAAGGTCCTACGATACATTGGCACTTTTTAGATCCGGCCCCGCAGCTAGCTCTGCCGAAATCGCCTGCGGGGCCTATGGCGCCAGGTTTCAACTGGCTGAAGACCTTTCACCGCTTTTCCCCTATATCAATGCGGTGGCTGATCATGCCCGGTTCTATGAAAGATCTGTATACGTAAATTTTGTCTTCGAAAAACGCCTTTGCGCTTTTTATTCCAAAGAAGGCGCCTTTGCCCCGATTGGAGATATGGCCGAAGCATTGGGTTTTTTGCCAAAACTTTTTGATTACATAGCGGATATTGCCAGGAGAAGCCCTGATATCGTCCCAAGTCACAAAAAATTCAAACCATCATCAGCCCTGGATATTTATCGATTGCTGCCGGGCTCCAACTGCCGCAATTGCGGCTATACTACCTGCATAGCCTTTGCCGCGGCCCTTTCTCGCCAACATACATCGGTTGTCTATTGCCCGCATTTGACCAGACCGATGGAGGAGAAAGCGACTTTTCCAGTTTATGACCGGCATGGAAATGTAGTTGAAACGGTTTCTTTCGAAATTGATTCCAACGCGTTGCAGCAAAAAATAAACTTGCATGAGGCCCGAATACAGGATCTGCAATCGCGTTTGGCATCATTTGAAAAAGACCGCATTGCACATATCGATGCAGCCAATTCCGCTCTGCCCGAACCTCTCACCAAACGCGAAATTGAAGTTCTGCGCCTCATTGCCCATGGCGCCACCAACAAAGAAATTTCAGCCGATCTGCAAATCTCTCAACATACCGTCAAGAGCCATGTTATCCACATTTTTAGTAAAATAGGCGTGAATGATCGTGCCCAAGCCTCTGCCTGGGGAGCCATTCATGGGCTGTTCGATGTCGGTCTGATTGAAAGACGGCGATAGCGAGACGCTTCGCCAATTGCCTGGCAATTTCTTCGCCCCCCCTTGAATGCGGAATGCAGAGTGTAAATATTATTATATTATTACTCCGAACGCCGCACGTGCGAAGCAGCGCAATGAAAAGGCCCTGGTTGTCGAAGATAACAAGAATAATCTGAAGCTTATATCCTATGCACTGCAGCCGGAGCGGATACGGGGTAATCGCCGCTGCAACCGGAGAAGAAGGTCTTGAACTCGCCCTCAGGGAAAGGCCGTATTTCATCATTATGGACATCAACCTTCCTGGCATTGACGGGTTGGAAACAACCCGGAGGATACGACGCTCTAAGATAGACTGGAATTTACCGATAATAGCTATGACCTCCTTTGCCATGGCCGGAGGCAGGGAGAGGATCATTGCCGCGGGCGTCGATGCCTTTTTTGAAAAGCCGATAGACCCTCTCACCATTATGGAGAATTCATGAAATTCTCCGAGGGCGGGCCGATGAAAATCCTGATAGTTGACGACAATAGCGAGGACAGACGGCTGCTGCGTTATCTCGCCGAGAGAAACGGCCACCATGTACTGGAGGCTGCAGACGGTCGGGACGGGCTTGAGAGAGCCTCAGCCTCTCTGCCTGATTTGATAATTTCCGACGCGTTGATGCCCGTTATGGACGGTTTTCAGTTTCTGAGACAGCTAAAAAAAGACGATAGGCTGACGTCGATACCCTTCATATTTTACTCGGCAACCTATACCGAAGAGCAGGATGTGCAACTCGGTCTCTCCCTGGGGGCGGAGGCCTATATCATCAAACCCAAAGACCCCGTGGAGCTGTGGCAGGAGGTGGAAATCATAGCTCGGAAGGTCGGGGTAAGGAAAGTCGTTCCGACCGAGCTGATCGAGGAAGAGGAAGACTACCTGGGAAAATACTCGGAAGTGGTAGCCCTGAAACTTGAGCGCAAGATACAACTTCTGGAGGAAAGTCAGCGCTCCTACAGGATTCTCTCCGAGGACTTGAGCCAGACCGTCAAGGAGTTAACCGAATCCGAACGGAAGTTCAAGGATTTGACGGAACGGTCGCCGGTCGGCGTTTATGTTCTGCAGGACGGGAAATTCAAATACATAAATCCTCGCTTTGCCGAGATCTTCGGCTACACCGTCCTGGAATTGGCGGACAAGAGCTACGCCGATACCGTCCTGCCTGACGACCTGCCCTTAATAGAAGAATGCGTCCGCAAGCGCCTTTTGCGGCAAGAAGAGGCCGGCCACTATCCGTTCAGGGGGATAAAAAAGAACGGGGAGCTCATTTACCTTGAAGTCTACAACTCCCGGACGATTTATGAAGGCAAGCCCGCGATCATCGGCACTCTTGTCGATATCACTGCCCGAAAGAAGGCCGAAGAACAGCTTCAGCAGCTGAATGACGAGTTGGAAAGAAGAGTCGCAGAACGCACCGTCGAGCTTCAGAAAGCCCAATCACAATATCTGCATGCTGAAAAGCTTTCGGCGATAGGCAAATTGTCCGCCTCTATTGCCCATGAATTCAACAACCCCCTGCAGAGCGTTATGACCATAATGCAAAGCTTCAAAAACAGGATCATACTTGACCCGGAGGACAGAGAGCTGCTGGACTTGGCAGTCAAAGAAAGTTACCGAATGAAAAATCTGATTCGCAGTCTTCAGGATTTCCATCGTCCGTCGTCAGGCGAGAAGATTCTCATGGATGTGCATGCATCCCTCAACTCTGTGCTGTTGCTGTGCAAGAGCGATTTTCAGCACAAAAGGATTTCCACGGTATCGAACTATGCCGAGAGACTGCCGCAGATTCAGGCGATTCCGGACCAGATCAAACAAGTTTTTTTCAATCTGTTGAATAATGCGGCGGACGCCTGCCAGGACGGCGGGGTCATTACCATAAGCACCTGGCGGGAAGAGCGGAGAGTCGCCGTGGCGATCAAGGATACGGGCATAGGCATCAAGCCCGAGAATATCGATCGGATATTCCAGCCGTTTTACACCACGAAGCCGGCAGTCAAGGGAACCGGTCTGGGCCTGTCCGTCTGTTATGGTATTGTGCAGAACCATCAGGGAGAGATTCGTGTCGAGAGCCAGCCGGGAGAAGGAGCGACCTTCACTGTCCTGCTGCCGATCAGTGGAGTGAGAGAGGCGGAGTGACTCTATGAAATGCCAGGGACGAACCTTCGCTTGTCGAGGTTCTCGCCGCCGATGGCTAAGGTGGCGCCGTCCACAATGCGGATCTCCTCTTCCAGGACGACCCTGTAACGTTGCCAGGCCATCGTTTTTGCCAGAGAAATCAACCCGCTGATGTCGGTAAAAGTCGCCTTGCCACGATTGATGAAGAAATTAGGGTGCTTTGCCGATATTTCGGCTCCGCCGATGCGCGTCCCCTTCAGGCCGAGCCGGTCGAGGACTGCCGCAACGGGAATGATGGGGAAGGGGTCGACCTTGACTACCTCGGCAAAGTCGCCCCGGACCTCTTCGGAGACCGAGGCGAGAGGAATATTTTTGAAGGTGCTGCCTGCGCTGGGATAATCGAGGGGGTGGAAACGACGTCGATGTTCAATGTGACCGGCGACTTCGATCCGAACGGCGGCCGGGTTTCCCGGCGTGGCCCGGATGAGCACGGCGGTGACGATTTCGCCGTCCGGTTGTTTGAACACGCTCTCCCGGTACCCGAACCGGCAATCCGTTGCACTTCGCACCCGGCGCTCGATCCTTCCTGTAGCCCGGTCGAAGGAAATACTCTCTACCTCTAAGACGGAGTCCTTGATCTCGCCGCCGAAACATCCCGCATTGCCGAATACGGCGCCGCCCACCGTGCCCGGCAGCCCGCCGGCCCAGGCGAGGCCCTGCATGCCTCTTTCGGTGAAGTAATCGACCGCCCTGGCCATCGGCGTTCCCGCGGAAAAGCGGATGCTGCCCGGCACTTCGCGGATCTCCGTTGCCGCATACTGCATGACCAGCCCGTCGAAGCCGGTTTCCGGAAACAGCACGTTGGTGCCGGCGCCCAGAAACAGGAAGGGAACATTCCTGGAAATGGCCCAATACACGGCTTCCTCGATATCGTCCGGATTCTGCGGTTCGAAAAAATATCTGGCCCTGCCACCGATCCGGTAGCGCACTCGTGACGCAAGAACAATGTTTCTTTTGATACGGATCATGTGATCTGCATGAGGAGCGATGGCCGGCCGGGGTGATAAAATTTTCCGCGACGCAGGGGCTCACCCAATAAATTTTTACTTTCCTTTCTTTCGAACCTATAGTTTCGCTATCATTATCGTAAGCTTCCGGATGGAAATCGCCAGCTCTATTGTTGACGTTTTTTCACCGTTGCACGTATCGTTCTCATCAGAGGGAATTATGACCGACAGCCGCCCACAATTGAGCCCAAAGGCCTTCGACCGGGTTGTGGAAGAAGCCATCGCCCGCATTCCTGCCGAAATTCGCAGGCATCTGGACAACGTTCTGATAACCGTCCAGCCCTACCCCAGTCAAGAGCTGCTGGAGGAACTGGGATTTCCCCCCGATGAAGAGCTGTTCGGCGTGTATTCCGGAGTGCCGCTGCCCGAGCGCAGTCCGACCGATCCTCCCCTCTATCCGGACACCATCCATATCTTCCAGGAACCCCTTGAAGCCTTCTGCCTGAGCCGCGAAGAGTTGATCGAGGAGATCGAAATTACCATCGTCCATGAGATCGCCCACTTTGTCGGTTTCAGCGACGAAGAACTGGAGTCGTTCGGCTACGGTTGATCGCGGTGGAGGCCTTCCGAAACCTCCGAACGGACCCGACATGAACCCGACATGGCCCCGATATCAGGCCACCCGGTGCCCCATTCCCCCTGATGTCCTCTGCACTTTCTTCGCGGTAAAGGATATAAAGAGAGAAAAAGAAGGTGTCTCGGAAACCATTCTTCCCTGGTGGGAAGGATTTGACCGAGAGAGTCGGTAAATACTTTCGCCGCCATGGCAGGATTATCCGGAACAGGTCCGGATTCTGACGGGGGCGGAAAGAGGAAAGGGGTAAACATCATGAAAAAGATAATCGCGTTCGTCTTAATGCTGTGTTTGGCAGGAACATCGACGGCATTCGCCTATGGCGGCCGCCACGGGGGATACAGAGGTTACGACAATGGATATCACGAAAGATCAAGGCACTATAGTCATTCGCGCAGTCATCGCAACGATGGCGTCGGCATTGCCCTGGGCGTGGTGGGTGGCCTTCTGCTCGGCTCGGCCCTGGTGAATGCGGCGGCGCCGCCGCCTGCGGTGGTGTACGAACCTCCCCGGAGGTACCAACCGCCGAGAATATGCGTGCAGGATCAGGTAGTAAGCGGAGAGTGGCAATACAGCCGGTATGACAGACGTCAGGTCTGGGTGGAGTATGCTTATCCGGTAACCCGGCGGGTCCAGGTTCCGTGCTACTGAGCAGGATCGATCTTTGCCGGATAGATCAAACATCCTGACCACATAAAAATCCTCTCCCCTCTGTTTTCAATTGAGGGGATGTGGATCGCAGGAAACAGCCACCGGACCTTTGGCCCGAGTGGCTGTTTCTATTTTTAACGCTGTTCCGCAGCCTTCCAGGCGCGACCATTGAACTTTTTGCCCGCTTTCAGCTCTAAGGTTTGGTCATTTAGCATCGGACCGCTGGGAAGCGGCAGGGATCAGAAGTCGAAGCCGACCAGGACAAAACCGGAGGCTTGGGAGGACTCAGACTCCTGGGCGACGGTGCCGAGCGGTAGACCGTTGCCGTATACCTGCGTCTGGGTGCCGTCGACCTCGATCTTCACATACTGGAAGCCGGCTTTCACGTAAACAACCGGAGTGATATTATATTTCCCCGATATATCGAACATGTATGCATCGCCATCCATATCGCCGTCCGCGATCTTGCCGCCGTTTTCCCGCAGCAGATGATTGTCGGTGTCCTCGGCCTCGACAAAGGGCGAGTAGGAGAAACTGCCGGCCATCGAGAATTTAGGCGAAAACTTGAGATCGGTGCCGACCTTGATATAAGGAATGGTGTAGGTGATATCGTAGGTGATGGCCACCCGACCGTCGCCC
>MGTI01000058.1 GCA_001799365.1 Desulfobacterales bacterium GWB2_56_26
CGTTGACACAAAGAGGCCGTTGCGGTCGCTCGCCGGCCCGAAATCGCCAAAGGAGAACAATTCGCTGCCGAGATACCGGCCGATGGGGAAGCTTCGTCCCGATTGCCATACATGGCCCTGGCGGTCGATGGCCTGCCGAAGCTTGCCGGACAACGTGTATGTGGACACCCTGCCGGAGATCGTGACGGGGACAATGTTGCCGTCCTTATCCGGTTCGGCAACCTGATCCAGGAGAACGGAGAACCTGTAGCCGTTGTCGCGGGTTTTCGCCAAAAGACGTGCCGGCAGGGTGATGAGATGTTCGCCCTGCCCGTTCATGGCGAGAAAGATGCGTTCCTGCGCGAACCTGTACTGCTGCAGGAATGGGGCAATGAAGGCGGCTGGACAGGGCTCATCCTCATCATCCGTTCTTGCCTGAACAAGCAGCTGGGGATGACCGCCAAATCCACCCCAATGCGGATTGTACGCCACCCGGCAGGACAACACGATCACCGCCTCGCCCTCTTCGGTGCTGTGCCGCGGCATATCCGGCAACCTGCTAACCATGACTTCGCTGTCCCGCACTCCTGCTGCCGTAAAGCCAAGAGCTGCGCAGAGCTTCCGCAAGCTGCCGGCGAATTCCTCGTAGAGGATTATCCTCCCCTTTATTTTCAGGGAGGAACCATTTATGTGCCCTTCGGCGGGTAAAAAGGTATTCATGATTTTCCCAGGTGACGGCTGCAGCTTCATGACGGGTTGACTCGCGTCAGCCGATAGTTTTTCCGCTCCGTCACCGTTCTGGACGGGATATCCGCCGACGATTTCTTCTCCACCGGGACTTTGCCGACCAGATCGGCACAATGGAAAAAGACATACCAGTCGCTTCGCTGCGGCGCCCGGCCCTTTTCTCTCGCCGCTGGTTTTTGAAGCGGAGATACATGACGCAGCCACCAGACGTTCATCCTCACGGATGCAGTCCAGACCAGATGAAGAACGCACATTGCCAGCACAAATACCGCGAAACCGAGACTTGAATCCATCATCCACCTCCTCGTGGGCAGATCCCGAAAGGGAGTACATCTGGTTTTCCCTCCGGGGATCCCTTGGACTATCTTATCTAGTGTCATGCGCAGTTATGAAACTCACACCTGGTCGCGAACGCCGTTGGTCGAAAGTTTTTTCACGACCAGCGTCGGCCGTCGGGAAAGAGCGGCGACCCGCTCCACCACGCTGCCCATGAGCAAGCGGGTTAGGGCGGTGCGGCCGTAAGAGCCCAGGACAATCAGCTGGATATCTTTTTCCTCGCTGTACTGGACGATCTGTTCGTAGGCCGACCCTTCGCGCAGTTCGGTAACGACCGGGACGCCCAGTTTCTCACCCTGCCCGGCCAGAATCTGCAGCGCCGTGAAGTGCTTATGCCGGGCTTCGTCCAGGACACCGTAGCGGAGACTCTTCTCGACGGGGACGTCGAGCACGGTGATCCCATGCACCTCGCCGCCATAACTGAGGGCAAGATCGAGGGCTCGCTGGCCGGCCTCCATGCTGTACCCCGAGCCGTCAATTCCCACCAGGATGCGGGCAAAACCTACCTCGCCGAACTGCGGAATCATCAAGACGTCGCAGGGACTGAGACCTATTACTTTCGCAGCCGTTCGCCCGAGCAGCACCCGTTCGACATAGGAGCGGTCCGAATAGCCGATGACCAAAAGGCCCGCTCCTTCTTCTTCCGCCAAGGCGATAATCTCATCGACCGGTTCGCCTATTCGGTGCTCTGTGCGCACCGATTGCCCGAAGGAGCTTGCTTCTGTTGCGGCCTCCTCCAGACATGCCTTGAAAGGCTTCTCCAGCTGTTCGTCGGCACCCTCGATTTTCCAGCGATTCATATTGCCTTCATATCGCGGAGTCACCGAGACGGCGATCAGCTTTGCCTTCATCGATACCGACAACCGCAGCGCTTCCAGGAATGCGGATGTGCTGGCCGGGCTGGGATCGATGGCGACCAGAATCGTTTTGGCGGAATGACCCATAATCAACCTCCTGCCGGGGCCGGCACTGCGGCTTTTTCCTGGCTTCTCGCCTTGAACAGGTTGACCAGGATAATGGTAGCGCCGGTCAACAGGGCAAAGCACATGACATAGAAGCTGATCTGGGTCATGAGCGCCACACTGGAATCGGCCAGGGCTGTGACCTGCAGCTCGTTCAGGTACTTGGGGATGGCAAAGAAGCGGCTCACGGCGACAATCAGCATGATGGTAGCCATGACATATTTGATCATATATTCTTTAACATAGGTGGTGCCGATGGCGCCGAGCTGCACGCCGAACAGCGAGCCGGCCAGAATGATCATGACCAGCCGGATGTCGACCGTCCCGTAATAGGCCCAGATGAGCGTCCCGCCAAGGCCCATGACGAAGGCGATGACCAACTCGGAGGCCGAGGCGACAATGCTCGTGGCGCCGATAATATACATGAGTCCCGGCACGCCGATGAAGCCGCCTACCGCAATCGTTGCGGCCAGCATGCCGGTTGCCAGGGCCACCGGCACCAGGAACCACATACTGATCCGCAACCCCGCGGTCTTGAAGGTGAGCATCGGCCAGATCTCGATCTGCTGCAGCCGCTTGGCCAGGGCCGGGCTTGAGGGCGTTATCCCGGTCGCATTCTTCATCTGGACAGCATCGCGCATGACGTATCCGCCGACGATGACGAGCACCAGGACGAAGATAAAGCTGACATAGAGGTTGGAGCCCGCCTGGCCATAAACTTTGAGGATATACTGCTGGATCATGATGCCTACCTGCACCCCGATCTCGGCAAAAATGCCCATGATGAGGCCGAGCTTGATATCGACCTGGCCGTATTTATAGCGCTTGATGGCTCCGACCAGGGCCTTGGGGAATTTGTGACACATATTGCTGGCCACGGCCACTGTCCCCGGCACCCCCAGGCTCATCATGCCGGGGGTCAGAACGAAGGCCCCGCCGGAGCCGATGAAACCGCTCACCAGCCCGCCGATAAAGCCGACAATGAAGAGGAACAGGATGTTATATGTCGTCAAATCGATAAACTGCAGCACTTCTGCAACTGGTCCGTGCATGGTCTTCTCCTTATATAGTGAGGATTAAAAAATGTTATGAACAGGGGGCTGCAATTCCAAATCAAACGTTGACTTCGGCCCGCGGCCTGACGTCTTTTTTTACCACGGGAACATCGGTTGCCTTCTTCCGGATGTCCGCCGGTTTGGTTGTCGTCGACTTGGAGCCTTCGATACCCAGTGCCGACCAGAAAGAACTGGTGAAATTGCCATGGGCGTAGGACACCATGAAGACCACGGCCACGGGCAGCAGCGCATAGATGCCACCCTTGGTAAAATAGGCCATGACGAGTTCCTGGTTTAAAAAGACTGCCGCATACACGGCGGCGGTCAGAATGCCGAAGGTGAAACAGTTCCTGAGATGCCGTTTTTTGCTTGTGATAGACATACGTATTGCTCCTTTCTCTACGGATTTATAATGAGTGGCCTTATTTCGAAGACCTGCCTTTTTCTCTGTATAGATGACGCTGAAAACGGGAACGGGAGATTGCGAAACAACTTCCTCCTTGCGGATTCCCTGATCTATCACAATGAATTCAATACGTTTTTCCGACGAGCAGAGGCGTTTGACCACGTTACCTATCTTGCCTGCATCGCCTATGTGCTTAACCTGCACTCCCCTCGCCTCGGCCTTTTCCCTAAACAGCAGGGCGCTTTCCTGCATTGCCGAGGCAAACAACCCGCTACGCCTGCCACCGTCGCGATAAAACGGCAGGGTATTGATATGGGCGGCAATGATGTTGTATTGCAGGCGATCGGCGACGTTGACGGCATACTCCATGACCGGTTCCGACATGTGGCCGTTCCTGGTAACAACCAGGATGTACGATATTTTTTTAACCTGGACGCCAAGGTCTGCCGAGGTGGTTTCGGCCGGGATGTGTTCTTGGATTTTTTCCATTTTCTTTGGTTCCATGGGTCTCACTCACGACGGATGGTTGTCATTCTGGCCCCCTAATTCCAATAACCATGCCAACTGACGGATACTTATTAACTATTTGTTTTTATGATATATTTCACCATAAAGCACACTTGACGCGAGAAGAACGTTGCACAAAGCAACAACAAGATGCGGTGTGGCTGGAATTCTCCTCAAAAAGTGTTGCAATGCGCAACACGCCTGTGCAAAATGCAACGCGCCTCCCCGAAGGATGAACCTTTACAAACACTCCATTTCCTCGGCGTGCCGTCGGCGAGAGTCGGGAGCATCCGGCGTAACCGGATCTTTGACCACTTGGCCGCAAGAGCTCTCCCCTGGAATCGAATTTGCAAATGAGATTGGTCAGATGAAGAAAATCCGTCGAGGACGTCGAGCAACTGTGTTATAGCTTTGGATGATAGGAATTTTTACCGGCAACCATGTTTCCTGACAAACAGTCGAGAAGGAAGAACACCATGTTTTTTAAAAGAAAAACCGAACAGGTCGAGGATCCGCCGCCAGCCCGGACAGAAACGATTTCTCCTCTGGCCACGCTGCGGACCCGAATCGAGGAGGCGGCTCTGCCCCCGCATGTCCGCGAAATCGTCGGCAAAGAGCTGGAAAAGATAGAAAAAACCGATCCATCGATTGCCGAATATTCTATCGGTTTCAACTACATCGAGCTAGTGCTCAGCCTGCCCTGGAATCTATCGTCCCAGTACAAGCTCGACCTGGCTCGGGCCCAGTCCCTGCTCGATGCCAGGCACTGCGGCCTGGTCCAGGTGAAACAGCGGATTCTGGAATTTCTCGCGGCCAAGACCCTGTGCAGCAAGGCCCGGCAAAATATCCTGATTGTCGACGACGAAGAGATTGCCCGGACCAATATGGCCCATATCCTGAAAAAGGACGGCTACCACTGCCATGGCGCGAACAATGGCCTGGAAGCCCTGTCGGTGCTGACGAGAGAGGAAATCGATCTGGTCATTACCGATCTGAAGATGGAGCGGATGGACGGCATCGAGCTCCTCCAGCAGATCAACCGGATCGCCCCGGAGATCCCGGTCATCATGGTGACCGGTTTTGCCACCGTCACCTCGGCGGTGGAGGCTTTAAAGAAAGGTGCGGCCCACTATCTCGGTAAGCCGGTCAACCTCGATGAGCTGCGCAAAACCGTGCGGGAGGTACTGGAGAAAAAACTCTTCGTCGAGATGGGCAGAGGGCCGATCCTCTGTTTCACCGGGCCGCCGGGGACCGGCAAGACCTCTGTGGGCCAGGCCATCGCCGAGGCACTGCAGCGTCAGTTTATCCGGATCTCGCTGGCCGGCCTGCGCGACGAAGCGGAATTGCGCGGCCACCGGCGGACCTATGTCGGCGCCCTGCCCGGCCGCATCATTACCGAGCTGAAGCGGGTCGGTGTGAACAACCCGGTTTTCATGCTCGATGAAATCGACAAGATCGGCCAGGATTTCCGTGGCGATCCGGCGTCGGTGCTGCTGGAAGTCCTCGACCCGGAACAGAACATCCGGTTCATCGACAATTACCTGGAAGTCCCTTTCGACCTCTCCCGAATCATGTTCATCGCCACGGCCAACGACCTGTCCAAGCTGCCCGGCCCTTTGCGCGACCGGCTGGAGATCATCGAGTTTTCCGGCTACACCGACCACGAAAAACTGCAGATCGCCCAGCAGTTCATCCTGCCCAGGCAGTTGAAGGCCGCAGGTCTGACCAAATCGGCGATCCGCTTTGCCCCGGAGGCTCTTGCCCGGGTAATCTCCGATTACACCCGTGAATCGGGTCTGCGAAACCTGGAACGGGAACTGGCAGACATCTGCCGGAAAATTGCCCTGCTCTGCCTGAAGTCGGAGGGCAGCGAACCCGTTGCGGAAATCGATGCGGATACCATCGCGAAACTCCTCGGGCCGCGCAAATTTATCCGTGAAGCCGCCGAAGCCGGCGCCCAGGTAGGGATTGCCACGGGACTGGTCTGGGCCGAGACCGGGGGCGAGATCATCAGCGTCGAGACGGCGATGATGCCTGGCTCGGGCACGCTGCAGCTGACCGGTTCACTCGGCGAGGTGCTGCAGGAGTCGGCCCGGGCGGTTCTCAGCTTCATCCGGAGCCGGACTACCGAGTTCGGCATCATCGATAACTTTTTCAAGGATACCGATATCCACATCCATTTCCCCTCGGGAGCCATCCCCAAGGACGGGCCGTCGGCCGGAATCACCATTTTTGCCGCGCTGCTCTCCCTGCTGACCCGGCGGCCGGCTTACCGGGATGTGGCGCTGACCGGCGAGATGACCCTCAGCGGCCGCATCCTGCCCATCAGCGGCATTCGGGAGAAACTGCTCGCCGCCAAAAGAGCGGGTGTCCGGCGGGTCCTGTTGCCGGCCGCCAACAGAGAGGAAGTGGCGGCCTTAGGTCATGATGTGAAGGAAGGGCTGGAGCTGGTGCTAGTGGCGGAAGCAGGCGAAGTGGTGGAGCAGGTGCTGGAGGAGCGGGAGTATCTTCTGAATTTTTAGTACGTTAGAAATTTATTTCTTGTTTTTTAAGAAAGAATTCCCCAAGGTACTTCTCGACAAAAACTGTTGGCTGAAATTATCAGGCTATATAGCGGCGGGGTGCGGCGGACGGTGCCTGTATGTCTCCGACAGAACTTCAAACGACTCTCGATGAGAGTTTTCCCAAAGAACGAAACGAGGACAGTTTTTTTTCGACATCTCACATAATTTATAGGATATTTTATTTTTTCCATGGTCGGGTGAGGGCGATCCCACATGACCCTACAACTATGTTTTTAAAAGAACGGGAAACTTCAGTTTCTGTCAAAAATCGAACGAATATCGTTACCGAGACTGCCAGGGCTTCAAAATCGATGAGTTGCGTTGCGTTAGCATCCAGCAGCAAGGTTGCGCGGGCAGGAAACTCATCGTCTTTATCGTAGAAGAATATCAGGTAAGTTTGACCCAAAAATGGAATCTCGGCTTCCCCGGTATTGTTTATCGGCAGATTGAGATGCTCGGCTAATCTGGCAATATCCGCACTTGCCAAACGCTTGAGAAGATCTGCATAGATTTTTCTGTGACCAACCAGATTCTGAGGTACCATTCTGGTTCGATCCTATTCCTTTTAGTTCTTATAAAGAATACAGCTCCTTGATGAACTCTGCTTTAATGGAGCAGACCAGCGGTCGGTAGTTTCAGGAGCTTCTCGTTTCACTTTGCCGACACATGGTTCGTGGTCACATCGGCTATCAACCGGTCGTCCGCACCTGTGATGATCGTTCGCACAATATTGATTTTTTTCCCCTTCTTTACGAAGGTTGCAACTGCCCTCAACTTTCCTTCTTTCTGGTTGCTGATAAAGTTGGCGTTCAGGGTTATGGCAAGAGGAAAACCCGCCATGCCTTCTGTGGGCTGTGATGATCCAAGGAGCAATATAGAAGCTGTGACATCCGCAAACCACAGGATTGCACCTGCATGGACTACGCCATATGGATTTTTTACACCAGGCTGAATGGGCATTTCGGAAACAACCCGCTCAGGTACGTGTTCCACTACATCGAATTCAATTTTCCCTTCAATTTTCAGAAGATCTTCCATTTCACTCTCCCTGGCAATTTCCTGGTTTATTTTAAAAGCTGAGTCGCAGCTCGTAAGCGTTAAATTTTCTCTATTTTCTGCCCAGAATTATTTGACTCACTCCCTCCGCCCAAAACCTTGTAGAGCGTCACCAGATTGGTCAGGCGGGCAAGACGGAAGCTGATCAAACTCTGCTGAGAGCCGTAGAGGGAACGCTGGGAGTCGAGGACGATCAGGTAGCTGTCGCTCCCCTCTTCGTAGCGTGCCTGAGACAGGCGGTAGCTTGCGCCGGCCGCATCGGTAAGGGACTGCTGCGCCGCTACCTGGTCATTGATGGTTCCTCGCAGGGCAAGGGCGTCGACCACTTCCCGGAAAGCTGTCTGAATTGCCTTTTCGTACTGGGCCACAGCTCTATCCCGGTCCACCTCGGCCACCTTTAGATTGGCCTGGTTGCTGCCGGCGTTAAAGATGGGGAGGGAAATCCGCGGAGCGAATTGCCATACAGAGGAGCCATCCGCGAAGAGTCCACTCAGATCGTCGCTGCCGAAACCGACCGACGAGACCAGGGTTATGCGTGGGAAAAATGCCGCCCTCGCAGCGCCGATATTGGCGTGAGTTGCCTTGAGGAGCGCCTCGGCCTCAAGAATGTCGGGGCGACTCAGCAGGACATCGGACGGCAGGCCGGGCTGCAGGTCCTTTAAGGCAATGAGCGTTTCGGAAAGCGCGCCGGGCAGAAGGCTGGACGGCACCGTGGAACCGACCACCAGGTTTAGTCCGTTTTCATCCTGGGCGACAAAAGTGGTGAAGCGGGTGACATCCACCCGCGCGGTGTCTACGCTGATCTGGGCCTGGTGGAGATCGAGGGCCGACGAGACCCCCGACTCGTAGCGTCTGCGGATGAGCTGATATGATGCCTGCTGACTCATCAGGGTGTCCTTGGCGAGTTTCAGCAGTTCGCGGTCAGCTGCCAACGTCAAATAATTTGCCGCAATCTCGGCGACCAGACTGATCTGCAAACTCCGCCGGGCTTCTCCGCTGGCAAAGAACTGCTGCAGGGCTTGCTCGCTGAGGTTTTTCACCCGACCGAACAGGTCGAGCTCATACGAGCTGACGCCGAGGCCGATCGTGTACTGATGGAGGTTCAATGGAAGTCCCGTTCCCGAAAAGTCTTCAGCCAAGCGCTGGTAGTTGGCCGAGGTGTCGGCATCGACCTTCGGAAACTGATCTGAGCGCTGGATCCGGTACTGAGCCCGAGACCTCTCGATATTCAACGTCGCCACGCGCAGATCGCGGTTGTTGGCCAAGGCCAGATCGATCAGCTTCCGCAGTTGCGGGTTGACAAAAAACTCCTGCCAGGGCGTATCGGCCACTGCCTTGTCGGCAGGTTTCTCCATTACCTCCTTGTAGGCCGGGCCGGTGGGCCAGGTCGCGGCAACCGGCGCCTCAGGCCGGTTATAGTGGGGTGCCATGCTGCAGGCAGCCAGGAAGGCCTGACAGGTAATGGCGATACTCAGGATTGCAATTCCGCGGAACATGTCCAGGCTCCTTCTTCAGTGGCTGTGATAGGCTGCTTCACTTTGAACCAGATTGCATAGAGAGCCGGCAAAAAGAGCAGGGTCAGAATCGTTCCGACTCCGACTCCGCCGATCAGCACATAGGCCAGTTGTCCCCAGAAACTGGAAAAAGTCAGTGGGATAAAGGCAAGCATCGCGGCCACGGCGGTGAGCACCACCGGGCGTGCCCGACGGACGGTGGATTCCACAATGGCCTCATAGTCACTGAGTCCCGCTGCCTGATCGTGGCGAATCTGATCGACAAGAATCAGGGTGTTGCGCATGATGATCCCCGCAAGGCCAATCAACCCCAGAATGGCGTTGAAGCCGAAAGCCTGGTGAAAAATGAGCAGGGTGGGCACGGCTCCGACCAGGCCGAGAGGCGCCGTGGCGAACACCATGAACATCGTGGCGAATGAGCGGACCTGAAGCATGATGAAGATCAGCATGAGGAGCGCCATCGGCGGAAAAAGCAGCCCCAGCGCCGTATCGGCCTTTTTGCTCTCTTCCACGGATCCACCCGTTTCTATGCGGTATCCTGGGGGAAGGGTTGCTTTGAGGTTTTCCAGTTTGGGGAGAATCTGCGCCGTTACATCTGGAGGCTGAACCCCATCGACAACATCCCCCTGAACCGCGATATACGATTCGCGGTTGTAGCGTTTCAGCAGCCCATCTTCCATGCGGGATTCGAGATGGGCGATCTGTGACAGCGGGATCGAGTGCCCGTCCCTGGTGGTCAAGGTTATATTTTCGATATCTTCCAGACTGTGGCGCTCGGAACCGGGAGCGCGAACCACCACGTCGACCGAACGGATAGCTTCGCGCATCTGCGTGGTGGGCACACCATTTAAAATTGCCTGTAATTGCAGCCCGGTTTCTTGCGGGGTGAGGCCGAGCAGGCGCAGACGATCCTGGTCGAGGACCAGGCGCAGACTTTGCGTCCGTTCGCCCCAATCCAGATGCACATCGCGCATATTCGGATTTTCAGCCATGATGGCCCGCGTTTCACGGGCAATCCGGCGCAGCTCGTTTTCGTCCGGTCCCATAACCCTAAAGAGCACCGGAAATGTGACCGGCGGGCCGAAGACAAACTGTTTCACCCGGACACGTGCTTCCGGGAACGCGCCCTTGGCAATGATATCGCGAAGCTTTCTCTTGAGCGCATCGCGCGCCGCGGGGCTTTCGGTTGCGACGACGATCTGGGCATAGGCCGGGTTGGGCAGTTCGGAATTCAACGACAAGATGAAGCGGGGCATGCCTTGGCCGATATAGCTGGTGACAGCCCCAGCCTCCGGTTCGGCCATAATGGTTTTTTCGATATTTTTGACTGACCTGTCGGTCGCCGCAAACGCACTGCCGGGGGGAAGGTTGACCTCAACCGTTAATTCGGTGCGATCCGAGTTGGGAAAAAACTGTTTCTCAACCGATCCCATTCCGGCAACAGACAAGATAAAAAGAGCAATCGTTACCCCGGCTGCAAGCCATTTGTGATCGACGACTTTCCGCACCATGGAGCGAAATCGTTGATAATTTGGAGTTGCATAAATAGCATCGTGCCCTCCGGCGATCGGTTTGATGTCAGGCAGGAGCTTGACGCCAAGGTAGGGGGTAAAGAGCACGGCGACAAACCACGAGGTGATGAGGGAGAATGCCACAACCCAGAAGATGTCTCCCGCATATTCACCTGCCGTTGATCTGGCAAAACCAACCGGCAGGAATCCGGCAATGGTAACCAGCGTGCCGAAAAGCATGGGACTGGCCGTGGATGTCCAGGCAAAGGTAGCCGCCTGGATTCGATCCAGGCCCTCTTCCATTTTGACCACCATCATCTCGATGGCGATGATCGCATCATCGACCAGCAGCCCCAATGAAAGAATCAGCGCCCCCAGGGTAATTCGGTCGAAATCCCTTCCCGTAAACAGCATGATTACGAACACGGCGGCAAGGGTAAGCGGCACGGCCGCGGCCACGACGATCCCGACACGGAATCCCAGCGTCGCAAGACTCACCACTATGACAACACCAAGCGCGACCGCGAATTTGATCATGAACTCATCAATCGCTTCGGAAATGACGTGGGACTGATCCGATACCTTGGACAACGCAAGTCCGAGAGGAAGTTCTTGATGAATCGCCGCTTCTTCAGCATTCAGCAACTTGCCCAGGGTCAGGCCGTTGAAGCCTTTTTTCATGACGAGGGCGAGAATGATCGAAGGCTCCCCCTGGTGACGTATCTTTTTGGTGGCCGGATCTTCGTAGCCGCGGCTGACCTCGGCTACATCGCCGATTTTCAGTAATTTTCCTCCGCTTGCCACGGGAATGGCCTTGACTGCTTCAACGCCGTTAATAGTTCCGTCAAGCCGCAGATAGACACGCGGTCCGGCTGTATCCACAAACCCCGAGGGGGTCATATCGTTTTGGGTCCCGAGAGCGTCAAACAGGTCAGTCGCCTTGACGCCAAGAGTTGACAACCGTTTGTAGGAAATCTCGACATAGATTTTGGGGTCCTGTTCACCGAGAAGAGAGACTTTCTCCACGCCGTCTATCCGGGAGAGCCGCTGACGAAGCGCTTCCGCCGCAAGGACGAGCTGACGGTGGGGGAGACCTTTTGCCGACAATGCATACATGGCAAAATACACATCGGAAAACTCGTCATTGACAATGGGACCGATCACCCCTTGCGGCAGATGTATTTTTTCGTCCGAGAGTTTTTTTCTCGCCTGGTAGAATTCACCCGGCACCTCTTTGGGCGGCGTGGAGTCTTTCAGGTAGAGCTTCATGGTCAGCATCCCGGGGTATGCGGAGGTTTCCGTCCGGTCGTAAAATTCAAGCTCCTGGAGACGTTTTTCCAGTCGGTCGCCCACCTGTTCCTGCATTTCCTTGGCGGTTGCACCCGGCCATACCGCCGATACGGTCAAGATTTTTACGGTAAATGCAGGGTCTTCTCCCCTTCCCAGATGCAGAAAGGCAAATCCCCCGGCGACCATAATCGCAATAATCGCAAACAGGGTGATGGCACGTTCACGTACCGCAAAAGCGGATAGATTGAAACGGCTCATGATTTCCGCTCCTGCGCTGGATCGGCAAGGATCTTTACCTGTTCCCCTTCCGTGACGAGGTGAGCCCCCAACGCGAGAATTTGTTCCCCCGGCTTGAGACCTTTGCTGATCAGGGCAGTTTCGCTGCCGAGCTTCGCAACTTCGACCGATCGGCGCGATACGATTGAGGTATCAGGATGTATCACCCACACGCTGGGGCCTGTGCCACCGTCGTACAGTGCACCGATGGGAATTTCGTACTGCTGCACCCCGCCATCGGTCTCCTCTCCATTCAAATGAACCGTCACTGTTGCGCCAAGAGGAGCGTTTTCCCCTGCACCGCTCAGTGTGTAACGTGCCTGATAGGTTCGGGTAAGAGGGTCGGCCATTGCGGATAATTCGCGCAACTGTGCAGGGAAGGTTTGATCCGGATCAGCATACAGGTTGGCGACGGCCGTGGACTTGGCCATTGCCTCCCCCTCGGGAAGGTTGACAACCGCTTCGCGTGGACCGACATGGGCAAGACGAATCACCACGGTGCCCGCAGCTACCACCTGGCCGACGTCTGCCGGTGTTTCCATAATGACGCCATCGGCTTCTGCCTTGAGAACCGCATAGCCCACCTGGTTGTCTAGTTGCGCCGAGTAGGCAACAGCACTACCCAGCTGTGCAGTTGTGGCGTCTGCCGACGATTTTGCCCGGTCATATTCCTGTACGGATACAGCTTTCATGGTGACCAATTTTCGCAGGCGCAGTTCATCCGCCAGGGCGAGTTTGTTCTGAGCGCGGGCCGCTTCCACTGCCTCTCGGGCGGCAGCGGCGGCAAGTTGCAGGTCTGTCGGATCAAGCCGCATCAAAGCCTGTCCGCGTTTGACGCGGTCTCCGTCTTTGACAAGTTTCTCAATTATTTTGCCGGGCACGCGAAAACCAAGATCGCTTTCCGTACGAGCGTGAATCACCCCGGTAAATTCAGCGACACTGCCGCTTGCGGAAATAACGGTAAAGGTGCGAACCAAGCGGGGAGCCGGCGACTCGACAGGCGTGTTTTTATCTCTTCCCAAAACAGCACCGCCGACGATGACAACCAATACTCCCGTGAGGAACACCAGGAGATACCAGCGCGACGTGCCGGCAAAGGTCTTAAGAGTTCTTATTTTCATCTGCATCTCCACCACAGTCCTGAATAATTGAATAGATGTCTGCCAACGACTGTTCAGCCCTGGCCGCGAGTTATTCACAGAATGCCTAGACCAGTCTACGTAATAATGGTTATAAAAAAACAATGCCTTACTCATCCTCACCTTGAGCGAGAAATACATCGAAATACAAGTGAATGAAATTTCGTAATGGCTCCGGGGACTTTTTTACCTTGGAGCGAAGCAGTGCTCCCTGGAACGATGAGATCAGGTTTTCTGCCAGCATTTCTGCATTCATATCTGCAGAAATTGTCTTTTTCTTCTGCGCTTCTAAAAGCAAAATGGTCAACGCCCTGATCCACATCTGCAGAGATTCCTCAAGGCGCTGCCGGACGTTCTCGGATTGATCGGACATTTCCTGGCCCAAGTTGCCAAGCAGGCACCCCTTGGTGCAGTCATCGCCTTCAAATATCGCAGCTAGTGTTTCGAAGCTTTTTCTGATTCGTGTCAGCGGTGGCAAGGAATCATTACTGAAGATGGGGGTAAAAACTTCTTCCCTCCCTGCGACAAATTTGTCTATTATGGCAAGGCCAAATTCTTCCTTACTTGAGAAGAAGTTGTAAAATGAACCCTTTGGCACATTTGCCTGCTTCAAGATCGCCTCCACACCGGTAGCATTGAAACCTCTGCTCAATACGATGTCGAGCCCAACCTGGATGATATCTTCTTTATTGTGAATCCGTTTCATGATTGACACATTAGACCGTACGGTCCAATGTGTCAATGTCTTTTCTATGCTCTATTGACCTTCTGGATAGAGACCACCTCACTATCCTCCCTTGCGGGGGTAGCTTGCAAGGCACAAAGGCAAAAACAACCAAACCGTGCGAGGATAAAAAGATTGTTCAGCTGTCCGGGTGTTCCAGGCCGTACCGTTTGATCTTCCGCCACAGCGAAACCCGGTCGATGCCGAGCATCTTGGCGGCGAGCGACCGGTTGCCCTCGACTTCGTCGAGGATTTCCAGGATGTACTGCTTTTCGTGCTCGCTCAAGGTCGGCCAATACTGCCGGTTGTCGCGGACGGCAACCGTGGCCGCTTCACCCATATCGGTCAGGAGGTGCCGGGGATCGACCACATCGGCATCGCAATGGATGAGAATGCGCTGAACGATATTCTCCAGCTCCCTGATATTGCCGGGATATTCATAGTTTTTCAACTGCTCTGCCGCCTCGGGGGAGAGTTGCGGGGCAATCGTTCCGGGCCGGGCGTGTTTGGCGAGAAAATGGTTGGCAAGGAGCGGAATATCCTCCTTGCGCTCGAACAGCGACGGCACAAAGATGGTCAGAACGTCGAGGCGATAGAAGAGATCGGTGCGGAAGGCGCCCTCCTCGGCCTCCCGTTTCAGGTCCTTGTTGGTGGCGGCCAAGACCCTGATATCGACGGGGATCTCCTCCACTCCGCCCACCCGCATCAGGGTCCGTTCCTGCAGCACCCGCAGGAGCTTGACCTGCATCGACAGGGGCAGCTCGCCCACCTCATCGAAAAAGACCGTCCCGCCCTGCGCCCATTCCAGAAGCCCTTTCTTGACCTTATTTGCACCGGTGAAGGCGCCCTTTTCGTGGCCAAACAACTCGCTTGTGATCAGTTCTTCCGTGAAGGCCCCGCAGTTGAAGGCCATGAAGCGCCGGTCGGCGCGCGGACTCAACTCGTGAATTGTTCTCGCCACCAGTTCCTTGCCGGTCCCCGTTTCACCCTGAATAAGGACATTGCAGTCGAGTTTGGCGACCTGGGCAATGGTCTCGCGCAGGGTCTCAATCTTTTGACTCTGGCCGATGATGCGGTGAGTGCCCTTGCAGTCGTAGACCTGCTGCCGCAGGCTCTGCACTTCCTGGCGCAGGAAGGTCTTTTCCAGGGCCTTCTCGACCACGAGGCGCATCTCGTCGATCTTGAACGGCTTGGCGATATAGTGATAGGCCCCCTCGCGCATGGCCGCAACGGCAGTATCGACACTGGCATAACCGGTAACGACCACCACCTCGATTTCAGGCCGGAGCTTTTTGGTCTCGGCCAGGACCGCCATGCCGTCCCGCCCCTTCATCCGCAGATCGGTAAGCACCAGATCGACCTCTTCCCGTCTGAGAAGATCGATGGCCTGCTGACCGTCTTCCGCCGTCAGGGTCTCGTAGCCGTCCTTCTTGAGAATGTGCTCCAGATTGTCCCGGGCGATGGGTTCGTCGTCGACGATAAGGATTGTTTTTGGTTTCATGGCTCCGCCTGGGTTTTCAAAGGAAGGTGGATCAAAAACGATGCGCCCCTGCCCGGCATACTCTCGACCGTGATATTCCCATGGTGTTTCTGGATGATGCCGTAGACCACGGAGAGGCCGAGGCCGGTTCCCTGTCCTTCTTCCTTGGTGGTGTAAAAGGGATCGAAAAGTCGCCCCTGGACCTCCGGCGCAATTCCCAGGCCGGTGTCGTGGACCTCGACGATCACCTCGTCGTTTTCGTCCTCCCAGGCGGTTATCCTGATCTGGCCGCTGCCCTGGATGGACTGGGCGGCGTTGATGATCAGATTGATAAAGACCTCCTGCATCCGCTGGGGATCCATGGGAAACATGAGATCTTCCGGGATCCTTACCACCATGTCGACATCGGCGGGCACCTGGCTCTGGACCAGCCGGATCGAACGTTTCACCACATCGGAGAGATGGGCCGGCCGCAGGGCGAACTCCTGGACCCGCGAGAATTCGAGCAAACCTTTAACGACATCCCGAGCCCGGAGGGTTTCCTGATCGATGTTCTTCAACATGCGCATGAGGAACTCGGGATCGCCGCTCGTCAGCTCGGACATGGCAATCTGGCAGGAGGTCGAGATATTGTTGAGCGGGTTGTTGAGCTGATGGGCGACGCCGGCCGTGAGAGTGCCGATGGAAGACAGTTTTTTCGACTGGACCAGCTGGTCCTGCCGCCGTTCAAGTTCGCGGACCATGGTATTGAATGCCTCCATGACCTGCTGCATCTCGTCGCGGGTGTTGATGACCTCGATGCTGTTGAACCGGCCGAGGGCGATATCGGCGGTGGCATTCTTGATGACGACCAGCGGCCGGAAGATTCTGTAGATCATAAGCAGCGGCATGACGATGCCGAGGGCCACCGCAATCGTCGACCAGGTCACCAGCTGCTTTTTCAAAAGCGTCAGGATGGTGTGGATCTGATCACGTTCAAAATCGACCAGGGTCTCGCTCAGATCCGTCATCTTCTTGCCCTGGTCGCGGAGATTGTCGACGATCGCCAGATATTCCCCATCCCGGGTTTTCAGCCGGGAGAGCCGGTCCATGCTCGCCTTATAGGCCACCACCTGTTCATCCAGCTCTTTCAGCATCGGCGAAATCTTCAGTTTGCCGCTTCTTGCAAGAATTTCTTCCACTGTACTGGTCGTCTGGGCCAGATACCGCTGGTTTTCCTGAAAGGCCTCCACCTCGTTGTAGAGCAGGAAATTTTTCTCATACCGCCGTGCCTCGAGAATGATGTTATTCAGACTGTAGGCAAGCTCCAGAATGGCAAGTTTATCTTCCGTCGTCCTCAGGTCGTCGTTGGAAACGTAGCCCATGCCGAGAATGCCGAGAATATAACAGCACAGAATGATCATGACTTTGCTTCTGAGATTTAAGCGAAACACTCTGAACACCTCGATCCTCCTCCAAAAGCAGAACTCTTCGTGGTTTCCATGCGGCCTTTTTCTTCCTCCGCCAACCATGATATATAGAATACTTCCAATAAATTGGGAAGATAATTGCAGTATGGATATAGCAATAGCGAGGTACCGGGCTGATCCGACCCGAATGATGGCCGAACAAAAACGATGCACGAGATCCCCCTAACCTCGTCTGTTGTTAACTGGACCTTCTTAAAATAAGTGAAGTAGGTTCAAAAACCGGACACCAAATGTGATAGAATTTATTCACAGGAGGCGAACCTATGAAAGATGTCCCGAATGGTCGTTATGGCTGCAACATCACCGATCGAAAACAAGCGGATGAAGTGCTGCATCGGCTGAATCGGCAATTAAGGGCCATCAGCAACTGCAATAGGGTCATGATTCAGGCAAAAGACGAACGGACCTTACTCAACGACATCTGCCGCATCATCTGCAACGAAGCCGGCTATCGCTTGGCCTGGGTAGGATACGCCGAAGACGATGTTGCTAAAACCGTGCGCCCCGTAGCCTGGTCCGGATATGATAGCGGATATATCGCCAACACCAGACTTACCTGGGACGAGACCTCCGAATATGGCCAAGGTCCGGCAGGAACGGTGATCCGAAGCGGCACACCGGTTCATATTCAGGATTTTGCAACCGACACACAGATGATCCCGTGGCGCACCAGTGCCCTGTCGCGAGGCTATCGTTCCGGTATCGCCCTGCCGGTTAAGGACGAAAATAAAAAAACCTTTGGCGTTCTCTTGATATACTCCGCCGAGGTCAATGCCTTTTCCGAGGACGAAATACGTCTTTTGATAGAACTGTCGGGAGATCTGATATTCGGTATTCTCGCATTGCGGACCCGCGAAGCTTTACGGAAAAGCGAAGAACGTCTGCGCCTGGAGGTAACTCGAATGCCCATCGGCTACATCGTATGGGATAAGGACTTTTGCGTAGTCAGTTGGAACCCCGCGGCTGAAAGAATTTTTGGTTTTACCTTTGAGGAAGCTTCAGGACGGCATCCGTATGAGATCATCGTCCGTCCCGAGACGCAATCCCGGGTAGAGAAAATCTGGGCCAGGTTGCTCGCCGGGGATGAGTCGGCGCATAGTGTAAACGAAAACCTGACCAAGGACGGCCGAAGCATTGTTTGCGAATGGACAAACACTCCGCTGAAGCAAGAGGATGGCACAGTTCTCGGGACAATATCCATGATCCAGGAGGTCACCGAACGGATGCGTGCCGAAGAGGAGATCCGCAAGCTCAATCAGCAACTCGAAGAGCATGTCCAGGAACGGACAATCGAACTGAGCAAAAGGAATTCCGAGCTGAATCTGGAGATTCACGAGCGGAAGCAGGCCGAAGAAAAGTTGCGTAAAGCAAAAGCACAGCTGGAGGAAACCAACCGGGTGCTCGAAACCTTGAGCGTGACGGATCCACTGACCGGGCTTGCCAATCGACGACGTTTCGACGAAACTCTGGCCAAAGAGAATGCCAGACACCTCCGCTCGGGAGCCCCCCTGTCGATGATCATGCTGGATATCGACAATTTCAAGGCATTCAACGATAACTACGGTCACGTTAACGGAGACCTGTGCCTGCAACGGATTGCCGGCATCATTGCCGGGAACGTCGTTCGTCCTGCCGATGTAGCCGCCCGTTATGGTGGCGAGGAATTCGCCTTTATCCTGCCGGAAACAAATCTTGATGGGGCGATAGCTGTTGCCGAAGAAATCCGACAGGGTATTTACAACCTCGCCATTCCCCATGCTTACTCGTCCACCGCCGATTTCGTCACCGCCAGCCTCGGTGTTACTGTTGTCACCGGCAAGGCTGTCATATCAGAGTCAGACATTATCGCTCGTGCCGACAAAATGTTATACAAGGCAAAGAAAGGCGGACGCAATCGAGTCGAGGCCGACGCAACCGGCGGCGAACGCCAATCGGGCACAGGAAAAAATCTCATCCAATTAGTGTGGCAGGAAAACTTCAATTGCGGCAATCCCCTGATCGACGCCCAACATCGGGAACTCTTCCGGATGACGAACGACCTTTTGGGTGCGATTGAATCTTCAACTCCGAATTTTATTATCGCCGAGAGAGTTACGCACCTGCTGAAGGAACTCTTAAAACACTTTCACGACGAAGAGGCAATCCTTGAAGCTGTACAGTTTCCCGACCGGAAACTGCATGCCGAGGAACATGCCAGGCTGTACCAGAAGAGTCTGGAGCTTGCCCGGATGTTCAATGCAGATAACCCGCCACTCGGTGAAATTTACAAATTTTTGGTATACGAAGTGGTCTTCCGGCATATGGCTCTGGCCGATCGGACTTTTTATTCCTTTATCGGCAAGGTAACCACCGAAAATATGGCTGCATCGCCCTCTCAGCCATCTTAATTGATACTGAAACGCATCCTGCTTGTCGTAGACGATCTGAATGATATCGAATTGACCCTTCCAACTCCGTTGTCTAAGTTGCGACTTGCAACTGATTGATGCTGTCGATCTTTCTGTCATCTGGTGGCGGGATATCATCTACAGCGATAAATAACTTGTTTTAAAATAACCCCTCCGATAAAATAAGTTATTTGACAGTTAGGCATATCTTCCTCAGAGCGGCAAAACATCGTTAAACATTTTTGCAGAGCAAAAATATCGGATTGGCATAACTCAAGGAGTTTCCATGAAGATTATAACGATCATACCCGTATTCTTCCTTCTCTTTTGCCTCCTGCCGTTGCCGCTTTCGACGGATCCTGCGGCGGGCGCGGATCCCCCGGCCCCGATGGCGCCGGAAGTCGTGGTCATGGCGGTGCGCGCCGCACCCACCCGCTTATCGCTCGATATTGTCGGCGAAATCAAGGCACTCCGTGAGGTTGACCTGCGGGCCAGGGTAACCGGCAACCTGATCAACATCAAATTTAAACCGGGTCAGGAGGTCAAGGAGGGCGATCTGCTTTTTGTCATCGATCCCGGACCTTATCAGGCCGCTCTGGCTACTGCCCAGGCGGGTCTTGCCCAGGCGAAGGCGGCGCTGTTCCAGGTGCAGCAGGATGTGGCGCGCTACAAGCCGCTGTTGCCCGATAATGCCATTCCCAGGCAGGTCTACGATCAGACGGTAGCCCAGATGGAGCAGCAGAAGGCGGTGGTTGCGAGCCAGAAAGCCTCGGTCGACCGGGCGAAGCTCGATCTCGATTATACCAGGGTCCTCTCGCCGCTGAACGGACGGATCGGGCTGCAGAATGTGGAGATCGGCACGCTGGTTTCGTCGGGCCAGACCTCGCTTGCGACTGTCTCCACCCTCGATCCGGTGGCGGTCTACTTCAGCGTCTCCGAAAACGACTATCTGGGCTATATCAGGCGCAAGGCGCTCCACGAAGCCGGTCACACCGGGAGTGGTTCGGACGTGGTGGAACTGGTGCTGGCGGACGGCGCGGCCTATCCGGAAAAAGGCCGAATCGACTATATGGATCCGACCGTCAATCCGACGACGGGGACGCTGACCCTGCGCGCCATTTTTCCTAATCCTGACTATATGCTCAAGGCCGGGATGAACAGCCGGGTCCGGGTCTACTATGACGAGCTCGCAGCCGCCATTCTGGTTCCGCAGAAGGCGGTCACCGAAACCCTCGGCAAAACCTTTGTCACGGTAGTGAGTGCGGACAACAAGGCGGAGTTGCGGCCGGTGAAGCTCGGGCCCCGGATGGGCGAGCAGTGGCTGGTCGAGTCCGGGCTTGCGGACGGCGAGACAATTGTGGTCGAAGGGGTGCAGAAGGCCCGGTCCGGCATGACGGTTACCCCGGTCCCGGCGGGTCTGCCGGAAAACAGATAAGGGGCCGGTATGGCGAACTTTTTCATCAACCGGCCGATCTTTGCCATCGTCACTTCCCTTCTCCTCCTCCTGGCCGGCACGCTCGCCGGCCTGAGCCTGCCTGTCGCGCAATATCCGCAAATCACCCTGCCGACCATCCAGGTCTCGGCGCTCTATCCCGGCGCCAATGCCGGGGTGGTCGAGGAGTCGATCGCCCTGCCGATCGAGGCGCAGGTCAACGGCGTCGAGGGCATGACCTATATGACCTCCAGCTCCGCCGGCAACGGTTCGTACACCTTGAATGTCACCTTTGCGCTGGAAGTGGATCCGGATATCGCCTCGGTCCAGGTGCAGAATCGCGCCTCCCAGGCCAACGCCCAGCTGCCCTCCGATGTCCTGTCGAGCGGCGTCACCACCAAGAAGACCACGCCGGACACCTTGATGTACATCGCCCTGTTCTCGCCGCAGAATACCTATGATGATCTGTTTTTAACGAACTATGCGGCGATCAACATCGTCGAAACCATCAAACGCGTCAAAGGCGTGGGCAACGTCCAGTTGTATGGCGCGGAATTCGGCATGCGCATCTGGCTGCACCCCAATCGGATGGCGACCCTGGGCCTCACCTCGACCGATGTGTATCACGCCATTCAGGAACAGAACGTCCAGGCGCCGGCGGGCCAGGTCGGCCAGATGCCCGCGCCGGTGGAACAGCAGTTTCAGTACAGCGTGCAGGTGCGGGGCCGGTTGACCGAACCGGAGGAGTTTGCCGACATCATCGTCCGGGCCCAGGCCGACGGCAGTTTCATCAGGATCAAGGATGTGGCGAGAGTCGAACTGGGCGCCAAAGATTACAATTTTTCCTGCCGCTACAACGGCAAGCCGGCCGCCGCCTTTTCCATTAATCTCACCCCGGACAGCAGTGCCATCGAAACCTCGAAACTCATCCGGGAGCGTCTTACCGAACTTGCCCGCAGCTTCCCCCCCGATATAGAATATGCCATCGTCCATGACAACACGGTCTTCGTCAAGGCCTCACTCGAGTCGGTGGCGCACACCTTCTTCGAGGCTTTATTACTGGTTTTGGTGGTGGTTTTCCTTTTTCTCCAGAGCCTCCGGGCGACGATCATTCCCATGCTCGCGGTGCCGGTTTCCCTGGTGGGAACCTTTGCCGTTTTTGTCCTGCTTGGCTTCACCATCAATACCTTGACCATGTTCGCCATGGTGCTGGCCATCGGTATTGTCGTGGATGACGCGATCGTGGTGGTCGAGGCGGTAGAGCACCATATGGTACAGGGTCTTCCCCCACGCGAAGCGACCCTGAAGGCTATGAACGAGGTCTCCGGACCGGTGGTGGCGATCGCCCTGATTCTCGCCGCGGTCTTTGTCCCGGTCGCTTTCTTAGGCGGCATGGCCGGGGTGATGTACAAGCAGTTCGCAGTGACCGTGGCGGTTTCCACCATGCTGTCGGCCTTCGTCGCCCTGTCGCTGACGCCTGCGCTCTGCGTCATGGTCCTCCGGCCGAAAAAGAAGCACGGCGGCAGAAAGGGCTTCTTCGGCGCCTTCAACCGCGGGTTCGAGGCGCTTACCGGAGGCTACGGCTGGGGAGTGGCACTGGCGATCAGATGGCTTTTCCTCGCCCTTGCCCTGCTCGCCGTGCTCTTCCTGGCGGCGGGGGGAATCATGATGAAGGTCCCCGGCGCCTTCGTGCCCCCCGAGGACCAGGGTTACTTCCTGGGTGCGGTGATTATGCCGGATGCCTCTTCCCTGAACCGCACAATGGCAGCGAGCGGACAGCTGCAGAAAATCCTCGAGGCTCAGCCGGCCATTGACCGGACCCTGATCATCAACGGATACAACATTCTGACCAGCACCATGCAATCCGATGCGGCGCTGTTTGTCGCCGAGCTGAAACCCTGGGAGGAGCGCAAAACCCCGGCAATGCGTCTCAAGGCGACGATGCAGGGCGTTATGGCCGGAGCGGGGAAGCTGCACGAGGCACTGGTGATGGTCTTCAATCCCCCGCCCGTTCCCGGTCTCGGCTCGACCGGCGGGTTTTCCTTCAAGCTGCAGGATCGCAGCGGTAATACCACCCAGGACCTGGCCAAGATTGCCGGGGATCTGATCGCCGAGGCGAAAAAACACCCGGAGTTCAGCCAGGTCTACTCCAAATTCAACCCGAGGACCCCAGCCTACGAGCTTGAACTTGACCGCGAAAAGGCCAAGAAGCTCGGCGTGCCGATCAGCGACGTGACGCTTGCCCTGCAGACCTTCCTCGGCGGGATCAATGTCAATGATTTTTCGAGATTCGGCCGCACCTATAAGGTGACGGTCCAGGCGGCACCTGAGTTCCGCAGCGAGATCAAAAATGTCGGCATGCTCCATGTACGGAGTGCCGGGGGGGAAATGATTCCTTTGTCCACCCTCATTAAGCCGGTGTCGATCGCTTCACCGAACACGATCGAACGATATAACCTCTACCGGACGGCGGAGATCAGCGGCGAGCCTGCCGCCGGATACAGTTCCGGCGAGGCGCTCACGGCGATGGAAGAAACCGCGGCGAAGGTCCTGCCCCAGGGCTACGGCTACGAGTGGTCGGGGATCAGCCGCCAGGAAAAGGAATCCGCCGGGCAGGCCCCGGTAGTCTTCGCCCTGGCCCTGATCTTCGTCTTCCTTTTCCTCGCGGCCCTCTATGAAAGCTGGGCGGTGCCGTTCGCCGTCCTCTTCGCCGTGCCGCTCGGGGTGTTCGGGGCGATGAGCGGGCTGTGGCTGACCGGCATGACCAACAACATCTACGCCCAGATCGGCCTCATTCTGCTGATCGGCCTTGCCGCCAAGAACGCCATCCTCATCGTCGAATTCGCGCAGATGCAGCGCAAACAGGGCATCCCGGCGGCGGAGGCGGCGCTTACGGCCGGCAAGCTGCGCCTGCGGCCGATCATCATGACTTCGCTCGCTTTTCTGCTCGGGGTCATCCCGATGATTGTCAAGGGCGGCGCCGGCGGCGCGGCCCAGGCGGCGATGGGCATCACCGTATTTTCCGGCATGTTCACGGCAACCTTCTTCGCCATCTTTATGGTGCCGGTGCTCTATGTCGCGGTGGAGCGGCTGGTCGGAAGATTCAGCCGAGACGGCAAGAGGGGCGAGGAGGGCCGGGAATGAGAAACCGTGCTCCCTTCAGCATTGTGGTACTGCTTCTGACCCTGCAGAGTTGTGCCCTGGGACCCGATTATCAGCGGCCGAACCTCGACATGCCGGCGACTTTTCGAAATGGAAAACCGGGAATGTCCGCGGACTCCTTCGGCGATCTCCACTGGCAATCGGTCTATCCGGATCCGACCGTGCAGATACTCATCGAAGAGGCGCTGACAGCCGCCCCCGATCTGCTCCTGGCCGAGGCCCGGGTGCGCGAAGCCGAGGCGGCGGCCGGCGTGGTGCGGGCCGATCTTTTTCCCCAGGTTGGGCTCAGTTTCACAACCACGCCTACGGCGAGACCGCCCGGCGAGCATTTTGCCGCAACCTATACCGGCGGAGTCGGCATCAACTGGGCAATCGATCTCTGGGGGCGGCTGCGCCGGGCCGACGAGGCGGCCAGGGCGAGCCTGATGGCCGAAGAAGAAACACGGCGCGGGGTAGTGACCAGCCTCATTGCCGACGTTGCCGGGCGCTATTACCAACTGATTGCCGAACGCGATGCCTATCATGTCGCCATGCGAACGGCGGCCAATCAGCGGGATGCCCTTCACCTGATAATACGATTATCCGACGCCGGCATCTCGTCGGCTGCCGAGGTGCGCCAGCAGGAAGTGGCTCTCGCGGAGACCGAGGCTTCGCTGCCTACCCTGCGCCGGAAAATTGCCACTTCGGAAAACAGCTTGTCCATCTTGCTCGGCCGCATCCCCGGGGCTATCCCCATTGAAACGCCGTCGCCTCCTCAGCTTCCTGAGGCAATTCCGCCGGGCCTGCCGAGCCGACTGCTCGAGCGCCGCCCCGACCTCCGGGCCGCGGAGCAGCAGCTTGTCGCCGCCAACGCCAAGGTGGGCGAGGCCAAGGCTCTGTTTTTCCCGGATCTTTCACTCACCGGCTTTTTCGGCGGTGTCAGCAGCCACGCCAAAGAAGTGCTCAAGGGGGATGCGGCGACCATCACCACGCTCGGGGCCGATGTCCTTCAGCCGCTTTTTGCCGGAGGCTTGTATGTATACAATTATCACACTGCTCTGGCGAGACTCGACGAGGCGCTGCTCGAATACCGCAAAAGAGTACTGGCTGCACTCGCCGAAGTTGCTACGGCGCTCACTGATTATCTGGAGGCGGGAGAGCTGCTGGCGGTCCAGGCGCGGCGGGTTTTTTCCGCCCGGGAATCCCTCCGCCTGGCGGAACAGCGATACCGTTCGGGGGTGATAAGCTTTATCGAGGTGCTGGACGCCCAGCGCCAGCTCTTTGCCGCCGAAACCGAACAGGTGGACAGCGTGTTCGAGCGGCGGCTGGCCCTCATCCGCATCTACCTCGCCCTGGGCGGCGGCTGGGAGGAACCTGGGCCATCCGGCGGCGATCCCGCCATGGAAAAAACAAGCGCAATCTCGCCGGCCGAATGACTCGAAAAGATGCTCCCTGCAGCATCCGCCAGAGGCCCCGGATGCCCGATCTCATGAAGGGCGAAAGATCGCTGAGCGTCTCGGGCACCTCCAAAAATCGGGTGCCATTGCGCTTCACCGCCATCTCTTTTCTCCCCAGTCACAGGCGGCACCCCCCATTCCTTCCTGTGGTCCCCTGCTGCGTTTCGTTTCCGGTGACAAATATTTTCAAGGGAAATAAAAAAACCGGATGCATTTGCATCTGTATTCGAGAACACATATTATCTGAATAATGGAGATATCTTGCAGTTGCATCGGCAATTTTCTCTCGGCACATGTGAATCAATACAAATCCTACTCACTGGAGGAATTATGAAACCCACGAAGATCGCTTTGGCATTTCTGACAATGTTTTTCGTATATACCGGTGTCGCCGTCGCCGACGAATACAAGGCCACCAGCAAGGCCGGAGACTTGGAGGTGATGCTGACTATCGACAAGAACCCGCCAGTCGTCGGCAAGAACAACGCCACCATCGCCATCAAGGACCAAAGCGGCCAGCCGGTCACCGATGCCGCGGTCCGGGTGGAGTATGGGATGCCCGCCATGCCCGGCATGCCGGCGATGAACTACAAAAGCGACGCGGTGCAGGGCGGAGGGGCGTATCAGGCGCCGCTCTCCATGTCCATGGCCGGCCCCTGGTTTATCAACGCCAAGATCTTGAAGGACAAAAAGGTCTCGACCGCCAAATTCAACGTCGACGTCCAATAAACGGTCATGTCGGCGCGCAACAGGGCAGACTTGAAAATCAAGGCAAGAGGATATCTCCTCTCCATCGCCGCGGGCATCGTCGGTCTCTCGATGATGCCCGGCCTGGCGGCAGCTGCGGGCACCCTGCGCCTCGACGAACTCATCGCCGAGGCGCTCGGGAACAGCCCGGAGATCCGCATGTCCGCGGCCCGGACCGAAGCCGCCCGGCACCGGATTCCCCAGGCGGAAAGCCTCGAAGATCCCATGATCATGTTCGGCTATCAGAACGAGGGCTTCGACTCCATCACCTATTCGGAAATGCCCGATTCGCAGCTGATGTTTTCCGCCTCGCAGATGTTCCCCTATCCCGGCAAACGGGCGCTGAAAGGCGAGATGGCCAAACAGGAGGCGGCAAACCTGAAGGCTTTGACCGCCAATGCCCGGCTGACCACGGTGCGGGTGATCACCGAGCTTTTCTACGATCTTTTTTTCGCCTACAAAAATCTCGATATCATCGGCGACCGGGCCAGACTCTACGAC
>MGTI01000059.1:0-22847 GCA_001799365.1 Desulfobacterales bacterium GWB2_56_26
TCCTCGCCCAGGGTGATGAAGTGGTGCGCAAGGGTACCGTGATGGGTGCGTTGACGCTCTATCTCGACTTCATCAATCTCTTTCTCATGTTGCTGCGCTTCTTCGGTGGCAGCCGCGACTAGTTTTTTTCTCCGAGATATCATCCAATTCCGTCTATGCAAAGCATGCTCAGTCCTTGAGCATGCTTTTGTCTTTTGAGCTCCTGCAATCTCCCGTGTTCGAAGCCGGCTATCGAATATCCCAATCAACTGTTTGAAAGTAATAAGAATTAACTATTGGTAAAGGTTTCGGGCATATGCTACTACCTCTTTTTGTGTCCATTCTCACAATCATTGCAAAAAGAGGGAAAAAATGCGGAGTCTTGGAAAAAGTGTGTTGTGCAGTGCGTTGTTCTGCTTCTTTGCAGGAATTGCTTTCGGTAACGATCTCGAAATTTTGGCCGACCAGAAGGGGATGCTGAAAGTCGCCGGGGGGACTGCCCATATCCCGGTGATGAAAGAGGCGGCAGAACTGATCATGACCGGTAACCCCGACATCCGGATTACCATAGCAGGCGGCGGCACCGGGGTTGGGATAAAGCAGGTGGGGGAAGGTCTTGTCGATATCGGCAATGCCGGACGCAAGGCCACCGACGAGGAAATCACCACCCATAAGCTGTCCATGGTCAAGTGGGCAATCGACGGAGTCGGGGTGGTCGTCAATCCGAAGAACAGGGTTACCGATCTTACTGCCCAGCAGCTGCAGGATATCTTTTCCGGCAGGATCGCTAACTGGCGGGAGGTGGGAGGGGAAGACCGGCCGATCAACCTCTACGACCGGGATGCATCGAGCGGAACCCGGGAAGTGTTCTGGCAGGAGGCGCTGAAGAAGGGGGAGGTCGCCAAAAAGGCCAATGTGGTGGTCTCCAACGGGGCAATGAAAACGGCGGTTGCCGGCGACCCTTACGGGATCGGCTATGTCTCCGTCGGCCATATCGATGCGATGGTTGCACCGGTGGCCCTGGACGGCGTGGCGCCCAGTCTTGCCAACGTCAAGAACGGTTCCTACGGCGTTGCCCGGGGCCTGTACAGCCTGACCAAAGGTGAGCCCGCCGGACTTGCCAAAGCGTTCCTCGAATTTCTTCTGAGCCCGACCGGACAGAAAATCGCGATGGACAAGGGATTCATCTCGGTGCAGTGAGTACTTTCGGGCGATTGCCGGTAGTCCTCTTTCGATTAGCCGCGTTCGGCAGCGGTCTGCTGACCATCGCCGTCTTCTTGCTGATGCTTTTTCTCGGCTGGCCGCTCTTGTCGGGCGGTCAGTTTGTTCATCTTATAGCAGAAGAGTGGAGTCCGGACCGGGGCCTGTACGGTGTCTTTCCCATGGTGATCGGCAGCATTGCCATCGCTCTGCTGGCCTTGTGTTTCAGCCTGCCGATAAGTCTCGGGACCTCTTTCGTCGCCGCGACGCTTGCGCCGCGTCCGCTGCGGAGATGTCTGCTGGCGATGGTCAGATTCATGGCCGGCATCCCCACGGTCGTCTACGGCTTTGTCGCCGTTTTTCTGCTTGTGCCTTTCATGCGAGAGCACCTTACCGGCGGATCCGGGCTGAATATCCTCACCGCTTCGATGATTCTGGCGCTGCTCATCGCCCCGACCATGATCGTCTTTTTTGTTGGCGGCCTTGGCAGCGTGGAGAAAAGCTTCTGTCTGGCGGTCGACGGTCTGGGCGGCACCAAGGTGCAGAAACTGCTCTATCTGCAGCTGCCGCAGGCCTGGCCTGCCATGGTGGCGGGGGTGGTCATGGGCCTGGGGCGGGCGATGGGCGATACCTTGATCAGCCTGATGCTGGCCGGAAACAGCGTCGCGGTCCCCCACGCCGCCATTGATTCCGGACGGACCCTCACCGCCCACATCGCCCTTGTCATTGCGGCAGATTTTTCCAGCATGGAGTTCAAATCGATCTTTGCTGCCGGCATGATCCTCTATGTTTTTTCGTCGGTCGTGGTGGTGGTGCTCCGCCTTTTTACTGGGATGGCTATGAGGCCAACGGGATGAGAAGGCTGCTTGAACAGGGAGTGGCGATATTTTCCTGGAGCGGCACTCTTCTGCTGCTCACAGTGCTCCTCGTGCTCCTCGGTTATCTCGGCTATCGGGGTGCCGGAGCAGTCGATACCGGCCTGATCTTCGGCACCATTCCGCCGCTGGACGCCCTGTTGCTGCGGCGACAGGTCTTCGACGGCCTGTTTCCGGCGGTTGCCGGTACTTTTGCCCTGGTGCTGCTTGCCGTTGGCCTGGCTGCCCCCGTCGGCCTTGCCGCTGGCATCTACATGGCCGAATACTGTCGGGGCCGGTCACGGCAGGTGTTGGGTCTTTTTTTCGACATCCTTGCGGGTCTGCCATCCATTGTTGTCGGGCTTGCCGGTTTCTCGCTGACCATTGCCCTGCATCGCCTGTTGCCCGGCAGCCTGGGCCCATGCCTGCTGATCTCGGCTCTTTCACTTGGTTTTTTAATCTTACCCTATCTCATTCGCAGCACCCAGCTTGCTCTTGAATCGCTGCCGCCTGCCCTGCGGCTCAGCGCGCCTGCCCTGGGTGCCACCAAGTTGCAGAATATCCGGTATGTCCTGTTGCCGGCCAGGCTGTCCGCGATCCTCGGCGGCATCATCCTCGCCACCGGCCGTGCGGCCGAGGACACGGCGGTGATCATGCTGACCGGGGCGGTCGCCTCGGCCGGCCTGCCGCGATCGCTGTTCGAACAGTTTGAAGCTTTGCCTTTCTTCATCTACTATATCTCCTCGCAATACAGCGATCCCGATGAACTGCAGACGGGATTCGGGGCGGCCATCCTCCTGTCGGCGGTCTGCGCCGTGCTGCTTCTTGGGGCTTTTATCATCGAACAGACCCTTTCCCGGCGGCTCATGAGGTAGAGAATGGACGACGGCGCAAAAATAATCACAGAAAAGCTCTGTTTTGCTTATCGGAAGAGAGCGGTCCTGCAGGATATCGACCTGGCGCTGCCGGCCAGGAGCATCATCGCGGTAACCGGTGCATCAGGCCTGGGCAAGACGACCTTTCTCTCGATCTTCAACCGGCTATGGGAGGAGAACGGCGGCGGCACATGCCGCGGGCGGGTGACGATTCGGTTCGCCGATGGGCCGGTGGACATCTACGGCAAGGAGATGTCCGTCTCCCTGCTGAGACGCCGGGTCGGCATGGTCTTTCAGGCACCGAACCCGTTGCCGATGACCGTTTTCAAAAATGTCGCCTTTCCCCTCCTCCTGCAGAGCGCAAAATCGAGGGACGATATTGCGGAACAGGTTGAAACAATGCTGAAAAAGGTGCATCTGTTCGATGAAGTGAAGGATCGGCTGGACAGCGATGCCCGCATTCTTTCCGGCGGACAGCAGCAGCGTCTCTGCATCGCTCGGGCGCTGATGTCGGATCCTGAAATCCTTCTCCTCGACGAGCCCACCTCGTCGTTGGATAACACGGCCTGCGCCAGGATCGAGGAGCTTCTCGTCGAACTGCGCAAAGACCGCACGCTCATCATGGTCTCCCACTATCAGGATCAGGTGCGGCGGGTGGCCGATCGGGTGTTTGAACTGGCAGACAGGCAGCTCTGCCGCATTTGGTGATCGGAAAAAATGACTGTCAGCATGTGCAAGTATCCGCCGGGAAAAAGTTCCGGTATCGCCGGCGAACAAACCATCGAACACATCTCCCGCAACTGCGACGAATGCGGAAGATGTCTTGGCGAATGTGCTTTCCTGCAGCGTCACGGTACTCCCGGTCGGATCGCCGGGCGATACCTGGCGGGATCTGCTGACCTGCTCCCGGCCGCCTTTTCCTGCAGCCTCTGCGGCTTGTGTGAAGAGAGATGTCCCCAGGACCTGCCGATGGCCGGGATGTTTCTTGAACTCCGGCGCCGTGCGGTGCGAGAAGGGCGGGGGAGATTCAAGGAACACCTGCCATTGCTGTGGTTTGAGGCGCTGGGCGGTTCGGCGCTTTTGGCCGGTTACTTTCTGCCGGCCGGCTGCACCACGGTATTTTTCCCGGGATGCGCCTTGCCGGGAATTCGTCCTCATGAAACGTACCGGCTCTTTCGCCTGTTGCAGAAGCGGATACCAAAGCTCGGACTGGTTTTCGATTGCTGCAGCAAGCCTTCGCATGATCTTGGTTTGGAGAATCGTTTTAAGGAAAAATTTTCCAAAATAATGATGGTAATGCAAGATCGAGGAGTGAAAAAGATTATCACCGCATGCCCCAGCTGCCTGCAGATATTTCGCCGGTATGGCGAAGACCTTGAAACTGAAGTTGTCTACACCCTCCTCGCCGAATACGAATTTGGCAGGCAAGACAGCGTTGGTCTTCGCTATACTCTCCACGATCCCTGCACTGTCCGTTTCGATCCCGACATTCATCGGGCCGTGCGGCAGCTGATAGGTTCCATCGGATTGCCGTTCACCGAGATGGCGCATAACAGGGCGACGACGTTCTGCTGCGGCGAAGGCGGGGCGGCGATTTGTCTTAACGGCGGCAGGGATCTGGGCTGGCGGGGGAAAAGACTCGCCGAAGCCGGAGACCAAAGTCTTGTAACCTACTGTGCCGGCTGCACCTCGACCCTCGCCTCGGGACACACCTATCATCTCTTCGATCTGCTCCTGGCATCTCCCGGGCGTTACGAAAGAGCGCCGAAAGCTGTCAAACCACCCTTCACCTATCTGAACCGATTGTATCTCAAGTTGAAAATGAAGGTGTTGTATCTGCTCGGAAGGTGGTGAAAACCATGAGGTGTTGCGAAGCAGCCGGTAACCAGCCGATTGGGTCAGAAAAAACTTGTTTTTGCCCAATGAAAAGGATAGGTTTTCAGGAGATGGCACTTCCTGTGTTGATACAACGAACCTGAACAATGAGGGGGAGTTATGTCGAAAAACAAGACAGGCAATCGTGAGCAGCGGATAATAACGGATCTGTTGAGATTGGCCGGAATAGCCATCAACGGAACTAATCCCTGGGATATCATTGTTCACGATAACCGAGTCTACCCCGCACTCCTGCATGAAGGATCGCTCGGACTGGGCGAGTCGTACATGGCAGGCTGGTGGGACTGCGAGCAGCCGGACCAGCTGATCGCCCGGTTGATCAAGGCGGATCTCGAAAATCAGGTGAAGACGAGTGTGAAATTCCAAATCCGAATGCTGCTCAGTAAAATCATCAACTTTCAAAACCGCCGGCGTGCCCTGGAAGTCGGCAAGGTCCACTACGACATCGATCCGAATCTCTACCGGTGCATGCTCGACTCGGAAATGAACTATTCCTGCGGTTACTGGAAAAACGCCTCGACTCTTGAGGAGGCGCAGAGAGCAAAACTTGAGCTGTCGTGCCTGAAGTTAAAGCTCGAACCGGGCATGAAGGTTCTGGACATCGGTTGCGGTTTCGGCGCCTTTGCCAAACATGCGGCGAAATATCACAAGGTGAAGGTGGTCGGGATCACCATTTCCGAGCAACAGGCGACCTGGGCCCGGAAAAATTGCGAGGGGAATTCGGTGGAGATCCGCTTTCAGGATTATCGGGATGTAGCGGAGCACTTCGACCGGATCGTTTCCATCGGCATGTTCGAGCACGTCGGCAAGAAAAACTATCAGGAGTACATGGCAACCGTCTTCCGTAACCTGGTCGATGACGGGCTATTCCTGCTCCACACGATCGGTACCAATTCGAAGGATGGGGTCGACCCCTGGGTGACGAAATACATTTTCCCCAATTCGGCCTTGCCGATGGCTCAGGAAATCCCCAATGCCTGTGCCGGACACTTCGTCATCGAAGACTGGCATAATCTCGGCTACGATTATGTAAAAACCCTCAGCGCCTGGTACAAGAATTTTATCAGATACTGGAATTCGCTGGGAAAAACTCACGATGAGCGATTTTACCGGATGTGGACCTATTACCTCTCCGTTTTCATGGGAGGTTTTCAGGCCAGACAGCTTGAGGTCTGGCAGGTGGTGCTGTCGAAGAATCATCAGGTCAGGGATTACGTCCCGGTCAGGTGAGGCAAGACAGCATTGCTCCCCGGCTTACGTTGCGCCGCAGTACTTTCGCCGCAGCACCTTCGCCGCTTCGACGATGGCGCAGAGCTTTTTGAAGGCGATCTCCTCGACGTTGACCGAACGGCCGGCGAAACAGCCGAAGCTGCAATCGGTATTGAGAAAGAGCTGCTCCGGGCGATAATATTCGAGGGCCTTTTCCGCTTTCGCGACAATGGCGGCAACCGACTCGACCTCGTCGGTGCGGGGGTTGACAACCCCCAGCCCCAGCTCGCGGTCGGAGAGTTTTTTGCCGACCACGTCGATATCGCCGGCCCGCGGGGTGGCATATTCAAGGACGAACTGGTCGATGTTCATCCGTTCCAGCGCTCCTCCTGCTTCGACCAATTGCCGCGACAGATGTGCACGCCGATATGCACCCCGTCAATACCCTTGGTGATTCTGTTGATTAGTTCGGCGGCGAATTTCAGTTCCTTTCCCGCGTCCCGGCGGGTGGCAAGCGTCGCTCACATGAAGGTCGTCGGGTGCAGTCCTCCGACATGACCACCTCGGTCAGGACCGGTTCATCGAACTGGACAAAGTCGCAGCCGGCATCCCGCAGGTCGAGCAGCTCCTCGCGCAGGATCCTGACGATGTCGTCGGCCATTTTTTTGTGATTGCGGTAGGCCTTGCGGGTCAGCGCCCCGACCCGCATCGATCGTGTGAGCAGGTAGGGACCCGGCAGGGTGATCTTCACCGGCTTGTTGGTGAGCGTGCGGAGGAAGTGGAGATCGCCTAAAGCGAGCGGCTCGCGCCGGGTAAGCCTGCCGATGCAGGTGGGATTTTTGACCGCCGAGGCCTTGATCTCTCCCAGGAACTCGTGGCCGGACATCCGGCACCAGGGCGGCAAATCGTTGCTGATGGTGGGTTCGCGGCTGCGCATTTCCAGAATGCCGCGCGCAGGGGCCTTCAGCATGTTGTCGCGGATCATGAGGATGAGTCCCGATCCGCAATCCAAGTCACCCCCATCAAACATCCGGTCGGGGATGATGTTTTCGATATCGACCGCCATGGCAACCGTTCCTCACGAAGAAGCGAATTAATACGCGACGCTGGGGGAACCGTTGGACAGCCACTCGACCAGGGCCGCGCCGCCGGCCGGGGTTGCGCCCTCGATCAGGTCGTTCTCGGTTATCCCGCGTTTTTTCATGCAAGGGGTGCAGACGTAGATCTTGCCGCCGGCCTTGATGAATTTTTCCACCAGATCCTTCAGCGGCGCAAAAGGCCCGCCTTCATTGATTTTGGCCATCTCTTCCGGAACGGCGCAGTAGACCCCGTCGGAACTGAGGAAGACCAGGGTTTCTTTCTCGCTGCCTTGGGCGGCATTGGCGACGACAAAGCCGAGGGTTGCCTTGTCGCCGTCGGTTTTGCAGTGGGTGATGGTCACGCAGAGGTCTTGGACATGTCGTGTTACCTCTCGATAAGTTCGGGTTTCAGGATGATGAGATAATAGGGATGCTGCATTGCCGCCAGCTTATTTCTGGTCATTCTGCACCATGCCGGTAGTTCCACCGGAGCCCCCGGATCTCGCGAGATCACCAGGAGGCGACGGCCGGAAGGCTGATCCCGGATGTAGAGATACAGGTTGACGATGACCCGCCCGCAGGTCTCTTGGCCGCCGTCAAATTCGTCGTCAAATTCCCAATCGGGGAGGGTGTCGGTTGTCATCGGATACAGAAATGCTTAAAGAAAAGGAACTTTAGTGTTTCCGATCATTAATCATAAAGAGAGATTTTTTGCCAATTGGAAGCTTCTGTCAATACTCGGCAATCAATAAACTGTGGCGATATCGCGGCTGCGTGTTACGGTCATGATCCTTCGTAAGAGTCATCTCAGAAGACACTGCCGGTATGGGGGGCGGGGCGAAAAAGTGAAGAGTTCCTTGAATCGATAATGGTTTGGCGTTATGTTTAGCACATAAGTTTTCAAACCTTTCAGAGGTGCGTCTATGGCCAGGTCAAAATGCCCATCATGTGAATACCACGAATTCGAGGCTGTTCATATCACGACCAAAACCGGGCAAAAGTTTTGCCTCATCCAGTGTGTGGCCTGCGGCACGGTCGTCGGCGCCCTCGATGACGTAAAGATTACCAGTGTGATAAAAAGCGCTGAAAAAAAACTGACCAAATTCCTTGAAAACCTCAACCGCAAGGTTGTTACCGTCTGTAACCGCAAAAATTCCTGACGTCCTGTTTCTCGATTTTCACTGTTTCCAGAATGCCGATACTGCCTGCTATGAAAATGAAGCGGTGCCGACTGACAGGATGGCGAAAACACCAGTCAAAAATATCCCAATGAGAAGATGAATATGGAAGAAGATATCGGCAAAAGGCTTGTCCGGGCACTGAAAGATCCCAATAATATCGAAGGACAGGAGTCCATTGCCAAGGCAATGGAATTGACCAAGGCCTATGCGAGTTCAGGCTCGGCCACTCACTTCAGCACCGTAACCAAACTCTTTTTCGATCTGTTTGAAATGTTTGAGACAGGAAAAGACCCTCGGGCTAAGTAGTCGGAGGGTGTCGTTTGAGGTATTTGTCAAGACATTCGATGTCTTCGCATTTAGCAATAATTTTCCTCAGATAGGCGATGTTCTTGTCGATGTTGTCGATGTAGAGGTTGCGGTCGATGTTGTACCTTTCCCGAAAATGGGTGCGCATCGCGGTGGAGGTATTCGAGAAGGTCGTGAGCAGGCGCTTGAGCGCCACATTCTGATAAAAATTAGCGGTATGTTCCATAAGTTCCAGGGCGGAACGATGGTGGTTGATTCCTCCCGCCTCTTGCTCGTTGTAGAGTAAAGGGAGACATTCCAGATAATATCGGTCGGCCATCTGCGCGAGGATATCGGCCGAACCGACGACCTGACCGACTATTTGCACTTCATGGGTATGGTAGTCGAAGGTGGCCGGGTCGCTGTTGAGCCTGGTGTAGTTGATGATGATCGCGCAGTCCCTGGCGATGTCGTCGCCCAGGCCCTTTTCGGTCACGTAGTTCTTGAGAAACAGTATGGATCGTGCTTCGTGGCTGGCAATGTATTGGGTGCCGGAAGCAGCCGGATCGCCTTCCTCCAGCAACATGCCGGTATCATGGAAATAAGCGGCGAGCAGACCGTTCCTGAGCATATCTGCAGAGACGAGGATGCCGTTGCAGTGGAGGCCGTGGAAGAGGCGGATCGTGGCCAGCACCACCATCTGGGTGTGGCGCAAGTTGTGGTATGGCAGGTTGTTTTTTTGAAAATCCGGATGCGAACCCGAGAAGAAGGCGGCGAGATCGTGGTGTACTTCCTCGATTAACTTGAGATTTATCGAGGGACTGATGTTTTCGGCGAGAAGAAGAATTTCGTCGAGTGGAGTGCCGTCCTGCATTCCCTCAAAAATATAAGAGAGATATTTGTTATCCATGCGCCGCTCTGAAGGGTTCGGAAACTATCGTGGCTTCATTTTTCGACATTCTATCACTTAGTTTAATCATATGGCAAATTTCAAAATATAGAGTTCCTGATCACGACATAATGTCTCGCCTGCGATACCGGCAGTGCGCTTGTGTCACATAGTGGTGTTTATTTTGCACGAAAGTCAAGAAAAACAGTGAGTCATCTGGACTTTGTCTCCTTTTGCAGGTACTCTTCTACAAAGACTGGCTAGAAATCCACCAGCAGAAGAGCTTGCTGATTGAATAAGTAATCTATTTTTTATACCGTTACCGGACGAAATGGAAGCGCAGAAAGATTCCGAGGTAATATTGATCGTTGATGACGATGAACTGGTGCGCATGACTCTCAGCGTTCTGGTTGGCTCTCTCGGCTATCATTGTCTGGTTGCAGGGGATGGCGTTGAGGCTCTCGCAGTCTTGCGCTCGACTTCGGTGGATCTGGTGTTGACTGATGTGGTCATGCCGGGCATGGGTGGCCTGGAACTTCTCGATAATATCCGTATCCTGCACAAAGAGACCGACGTGATCGTTTCCACCGGCTATCACGAGAAGGCGAGCTATGCCGCGGTGATCAAGGCCGGAGCCATCGATTTTATCAAAAAACCCATCGACCAGGCCGAGCTCGAGGCAAAGCTGGCCCGCGCCATCCGTGAGCGACGGATGATGCGCGAACTGGAACGGCTGTCGAAACAGGACAGTGTCACCGGGATCCTCAACAGAAGGGCCTTCGACGAACATTTTTCGATCGAGGTGGAGAGGGCCTATCGACAAAATTATCCGCTGATGCTGGCGGTTATCGATATCGACAACTTCAAGGAATATAACGACCAGTTCGGCCATCAGGAGGGGGACAATGTCCTGAGGCATCTGGCGGAAATCATGAAGGAATGTACCAGGGAGAGCGTCGATATGTGCTTTCGGCTCGGGGGCGACGAGTTCGCCGTTCTTCTGCCGCAGGCGACCATCAATCAGGGCACGGAAATTGTCCAGCGCATCCTGCTCAGCTTCATCGAAAGGAATTTCGGCAGCACCAGCCTGTCAATCGGTCTGATTTCCTGCAAGCGGAACAAAAAGATCGCCAAGGATATCGATGAAAAGGCCATGAAGGAGCGCGCCGATCAAGCCATGTACGACGCCAAGAAAGGCGGGAAAAACTGCGTTATTACAAGAATATGAACGACATGCAGTCCCGGGTGCCCGTTAGCTGAGGGAGCATGCCGCCGGGCTCGGATTTCTCAACATCCGAGGTTGCCGTGTATGGTGTCGGGCGAAATATATTTCGCCCGAAGCAATCCGGTTCAGCCGAGGGCATTCTTGTGGAATGACAGATCCGGCGCAATCGGATACTTGCCATCGAAGCAGGCCAGGCAGAAATTGTCGGCAGTCATGCCGGTGGCCTGCACCAAGCCCTCCAGGCTCAGATAGTGAAGGGAATCGAGACCGAGATATTCGGCGATTTCCGCGACAGTCTTCTTGTTGGCGATGAGCTGGCCGGCCGAGGGGAAATCGATCCCATAGTAGCAGGCATGGCGGGTCGGCGGGCAGCTGACCACCATATGCACCTCTTTCGCCCCGGCTTCCCGCAGGGCCCGCACCCGACTTTTCCCTGTTGTTCCCCTGATGATCGAATCCTCGACAATAATCACCCGCTTCCCCTTCAGGAAGGACCGCACCGGATTGAGTTTGACCTTGACGTTGAAATCGCGCATCGACTGGGTCGGCTGAATAAAGGTCCGGCCGACATAATGGTTGCGGATGACGCCCATTTCCAAGGGAATGCCCGAGGCCTGCGAGTAGCCGAGCGCCGCATAATTGCCGGAGTCGGGGAAGGGCATGACGAAATCGGCATCGATTTTCGCTTCCTTTGCCAGGATCTCCCCCATCCTTTTTCTTGCCTGATAGACATTGATGCCGAAGATTTCCGAATCGGGGCGAGCGAAATAGACTTGCTCGAAGATACAGAAATGGCTGTTCTGCTTGGGCCAGGGAAAGATCGAGGTCATCCCGCCGTCCTTGAAAATGAGGACTTCGCCCGGTTCGATATCCCGTACGTAATCCGCCTCGATGAGATCGAGGGCGCAGGTTTCGGAGGCCACCACCCAGCCGTCCTCGCCATTCTTCAGCTTGCCGAGACAGAGGGGCCGAAACCCATCCGGGTCGCGGACGGCAATCATGGCATCCTGGGTCATCAACAGGAGCGAGTAAGCCCCTCGCAGGGCGGTGAAGGTCTCGGAGAGGGCTTTTTCCAGGCCGAGATGAGTGGCTCGGGCCATGAGGTGGAGGACCACTTCGCTGTCCATGGTGGTCTGAAAAATCGAACCCTGCTCTTCCAGTCTGGTGCGCAAGGCGATCGAATTGACCAGATTGCCGTTGTGGGCGACAGCCAGGGTCATCCCCTTGTGGGTGACCAGCAGCGGCTGGGCGTTGGTAATATTGGATGCCCCGGTGGTGGAGTAGCGGACATGGCCGATCGACAGGTGGCCCTGCAGGCTCTGCAGGATAGACTCGGAAAAAACCTCGGGCACGAGACCCATGCTCTTGTGCATCTTCACCGTGGTGCCGTCCGAGACGACGATCCCGGCACTTTCCTGACCGCGATGCTGCAAGGCGTAAAGGCCGAAATAGGTGAGTTTGGCGGAATCGTGATGATTGTAAATGCCGCACACCCCGCATTCGTGGGTGGGGCGTCCGTCCGAGGATTTCCTGCTGCTGTCTGGTAACATCTTGGGGTGTCCTTGTTCTGTCAGGTGAACCATATCGTAAATATTTCTATCTTTTGTACCTGTTTTGAACCGAACAGTTCCCGAGAAAAAGAACATCCAGGATTTCTGGCGAAATCCGCGCAAGGCAAAAACAGGTAAAGGCACAAAGAGAGAATCTCTGTGCCTTTCTTGGGTGACCCAAGACTGGGAATCTATAATAAGTATTGCCCAAATTCAACAAGAAAGATCGAAAGGGGTAAAACTGGTCCTTCTCTCCCCTGGAGAATCTCAGGCCAGGGTCAGGGCGTAGAGCAATTCAGTCAGGTTGACAAGATCGTTCAGGTCAAGCCGCTCCTCAACGGTATGCACCTTGCTCATCCCGGTGGCAATGATTGCCGTCGGCAGGCCCAAGCCGTTGAAAATATTGGCGTCGCTGCCGCCGCCGGCGACGATGTAGCGCAGATTCTTGCCGGAGGCGGCAGAGGCCTTTTGCACCCTTTTGATAACTGGGGTATCTTCGGCGAGCGAGAGCGGCGGGTAGTCGTCGACAATGGTGATCGCAAGCGAAGGACGGCCGTCGCCGGTCGCCGGTCCCCCCTGCCAGTTGTCGACCGTGCTCTGGAAGGCGGCAAATATTTCCTCGGTGTAGCGGCTGAGTTTTTCTTGCGAATGGCTGCGCACTTCGCCTCTCAGGGTGACTTTTCCCGGGACGATATTGGTGGCCACGCCGCCTTCTATAATGCCGAAGTTGCAGGTCGATTCGTCATCCAACCGGCCCAGCCGGATGTCGGCGAGGGCTTGAACGGTCAGGGCTAACGCGTTGATTCCCGCCTCGGGACAGAGCCCGGCGTGGGCGGCGACCCCCTTCAGCTCGATCATGATCTTGTTGGCGGCCGGGGCGCCGATCACCACATGATTGATGCCGGTGGAATCCAGGGCGTAGCCGTAGGGTGTCTCGAGCTTTTTATAATCGAGATGCTTGGCGCCGAGGAGGCCGATCTCCTCGCAGGTGGTGACGACCACCTCAATCTTCGGATGGGGGATGCGGTTTTCCTTCAGCAGGGCGAGCAGTTCGAGAACTGCGGCGATGCCGGTCTTGTCGTCCCCGCCAAGCACAGTCTCGCCCGCACTGGTAAAAATGTCGTCGGTCCTGACGACTCTCACGCCCATGCCCGGTTCTACCGTGTCCATATGGCAGGAAAAGAACAAACCTTCACGTTCCGGCTGGTTGCCGGCAAAGCGGACAATCAGATTGCCCGATTCCGAGCCGGTTCGGCTGGCCGAATCGTCTTCGTAGACGGAATCGGCCCCGAGAGCAGCAAAGGACTTTTTCAGATGCGCGGCAATCGCCCCTTCCTTGCGGGATGGGCTGCTGATTTCACAGAGTTCGGTAAAGGTCGCGGCGAGGCGCTCGCGGTTGATCTGTACGGTCATGAGTGGTCCTTTGTTCTATCGTGCCTGAAGGAGAACGACGGCATGGCAGCCGATGCCTTCCTTCCTGCCGGTAAACCCCATTCCTTCGGTAGTGGTTGCTTTGATATTGATGACCTCGGGGGCAACTTTGCAGGTGCTGCCGAGAATCGCTTTCATTTCGGTGAGATAAGGAGCCAGTCGGGGGGCTTGACACACCACGGTGATGTCGGCGTTGGCGAGCGTGAAGCCTCCCGCCGCGGCAAAGCCGACAACCTCTGCCAACAGGTCGATCGAATAGATCCCGGCAAATTTTTTATCGGTGTCGGGGAAGTGCTTGCCGATATCCCCTGCACCCAGCGCTCCGAGCAGGGCGTCGCAAAGGGCGTGGGTCAGGACGTCGGCATCGGAATGGCCGGCTAGCCCCTGGTTATGGGGGATGGTGACTCCGCCCAGCACCAGTTTTCTATTGTCGGCAAAGCGATGGGCGTCGTAGCCGTGGCCGATCCGGATGTTCGGCACGCTCTTTTGCCGGATGATGTTTTCGGCGAGGGCAAGATCCTCGGGATGGGTAATTTTCATATTGGTTTCGGATCCTTCGATGATTGTCACCGGAATTCCCGCCGTTTCCAGCAGAGACGATTCGTCGGTAACATCCGCCTCGCCGTTGACAAGATAGGCCCGTTCCAGCAGTTCCTTTCTTGCACCCTGCGGCGTCTGGGCCTGCCAGAGGGCTCCCCGGTCGACGGTTGCGGCCACTCGACCGTCGCCGCCGGCCTTTTTCAGGGTATCCTTCACCGGGATGGCCACGATTGCCGCGCCGTCCTGCAGGACGGCGGCGTAACACCTGGCGATGATTTCGGGAGTGACCAGCGGCCGTGCCCCATCATGAACCAGAACGATATCGGTGCCCGGATCAAGGGCGGCAAGACCGGCCCTGACAGAATCCTGGCGCCTGCGACCACCGGCAATAACATTTAGTTTGTAAGAGCGTAGGCCATACTGGTTGAACAGCATCTTCGTCTGCTCGATGCGGTCTTCGGGAACAGCCACCACAATACCATCGATGGGAACGGCATCGGTCCCAATAAAGGCTTTGACGGTCCGGACGAGCATCGGCATGCCGGCCAGCAGGTGGTATTGTTTCGGATGATCGAGGTTCATCCGGGTACCGAAGCCGGCAGCGGGAATGATGACGGCGACTGAAGGTGCCATGTAAGGAAAGGTGAAAACGGTGGATTTGCAGGATGCCGGGCCACCGGTTGCACCATCGGTGGCATGTCTTCTTGGTGCTTTAAAAAAACGGAGCGGGTTATAAGCCGAATTCTGTACCCCCTAAGGGGCCATGATCATTTGACTGGGATGTTGATCGCTCAACACCTCTTGCAACCTACCCGGAGATCTCGGACGGGCCGCCCTCAAACATCTCCCTATTTGGTCTTGCTCTGGGTGGGGTTTGCCGTGCCTTTCATGTCGCCATGAAAGCGGTGAGCTCTTACCTCGCCGTTTCACCCTTACCTGATGAGAATCAGGCGGTTTGTTTTCTGTGGCACTTTCCCCCGGTCGCCCGGCGTTCGCGTTACGAACCACCCTGCCCTGTAGAGTTCGGACTTTCCTCTCCGGCAAAAAAACCGGAGCGATCATGCGCCCGCTCCGATGAATACTCTAGTCCTAAACCGCAAAGGAAGAAAGGAAAAAATGGCGAGCCCGGGCCAGCTCCTGCCTTCCTTTCAGCGGGTCAGTTCTTCTCGTCGGTCGGACGTATATAATGGATCATCCGCTGACAGGTGGGGCATTCGAGGAGCTGGTCGCCCCTCAGCAACTGGTTGTACAGCTGGGGCGGGATGGCCATAAAACAACCCTGGCAGACGCCATCGACCACGTTGACCACAGCCTTGCCGTTGCGACGCTCGCGTAGCGTGTTGTACTTGCGGAGGGTGCCTGCCTTGATCTTGGTGGCCTGCTCATTGCGCTGCAGATCCTTTTCCCGTTTTCCCTTGGTGATGGCCTCGATGTTGGCACGGACCTTTTCGGTCTCTTCGGCAACAAGTTCCTTTTCGCCTTTCAGGAGGTTTTTTTCCTCGGTGATCTGGGCCGTCAGCTTCTCGATGTCCAGCATGATGGCCATGATCTTTTCTTCATTTTCTTTGGCGTTCTTTTTCGCGTCCTCGATTTCCTTGAGCAGGGCAGTTTGCTCGCGGCCGGTCTGAACCTGCATCATCTTTGACTGGCGGTCCCGGACGTGATCCATCTTGTCGGCCATTTCACCTTCGAGAGTGCGACTTTCCTTCTGGTGGGTGCTGATCTGCTCCTGCAGTTCGCCTATAAGAGCCTCCCTTTTGGCCAGGGCGGAAATGCGTTGGTCAAGTCCGTCCTGTTCGGCTTTTATGGCATTTTCTATCTGATCGATCTCCAGATCGATGGCCTGAAGTGAGACGAGTTGGTCTAAAAGTTCGTTCAAGGTGGTTCTCCTCTATGATGATATGACCTTACTTGTGGTGTTCTGTACAGCAACGAAGGGATGTCGCTCCGTCTTCGTTTGCATTATCCTTAAGTTCCAGTTTTCTTTTAAATTGATTTGCTCAAGTTGGGCAACAAGGGCGCCTACCGCCGGTTTTTCCGTGGCATAATGGGTGCCGTCGATAATACAAAAGCCGGTTTCTCCGGCCCAGACGGCGACGTTGTGCTTGATTTCCGCCGAAAGGTAGACTTCGGCACCGGAGCGGCGGGCCTGTTCGGCAAACTCGGAGCCGCTGCCTCCGCACACCGCCACCCTGGTGATCTTGTCCGGCAGTCTGCCGGCCATCTGCACGCTCTCAAGACAGAGGACCTCGAGCACTCTCGCGAGGAAATCGGCGGCGGAGAGCGGTGCGGCAAAAGTGCCGATCCGGCCCAGGCCGACGTCGTCTGCCCCGGCCGGCACGACCGGCGAAAGATTTTCCAGGCCAAGCTGCCGGGCCAGGACGGTGCTGACGCCATCTGCCGTATTGTCGTAGTTGGTGTGGCAGCCGATGATGGCGATCCGGTTGCTCAGGGCCTTTTCCAGCAATATTCCGTAGGGAGCTGAAGTATCGATTGCCGGGAGCGGCTTGAAGATAACCGGATGATGGGTGACGATGGTGTTCACGCCCAGGGCAACCGCTTCGTCCACCAGGGCGCAGGTGGGGTCGAGTCCAACCAGGACGGCGGTAACTTCCTGATCCGGATTGCCGAGTAGAAGACCGACATTGTCCCAGGGTTCGGCCAGGTGGAACGGCGCCACGATATTGAGGCTGTCAAGAATGTCCTTAACTCTTGCCGTCATAGCGAAACCGGGATGGGGAGGGCGGGAAAACAAAAAAGGTACACTCCATGGGGAGTGTACCTTTTGCTTGGTCTCTCCGGTTCAGGTTCTTGCCCGAATCGAAGTTTATTTTCCAGGGGGATGTTATGCTTTCCCCTTTTTGTTGGTAAAAGAGTAGCTTTTTCAAGGAATCCGTTGTTTCTGGTCAGAAGCTGCTGCGGTATTTGTGGTGGGCGCAGTAGGATTCGAACCTACGACCGATCGGTTATGAGCCGATGGCTCTACCAGCTGAGCTATGCGCCCGCCGTTGTCTGACGATAAAACAAGTTATGTAAAATGATCTGGTGGGAAAAGTCAATGAAAAAAATAAACAAATGAGCAACACCTGCGGATTCGGCAGGTGTTGCGATCAGTCCGATCTCGACAATTCCATTGCGAAATGACAAAATATACCTATTCTCATACAAAATATCTCGGCAGTTAGGCCGCATCTTTTCGTAAAGGTGACTCATCTTGATGTACACAAATCTCCTTCTCTTTCTGGTTGCCATCTTCCTCTTCAGTGTCGAAGGCATTCCGGAATACCCTTTGTTGCCGGGTTGGCAGGCACTTGCCCTCCTTGCGCTGCTGTTCGTGTTGTACAACAGGATCGCCGTGCGGCTATTTGCCCGGCCGCAGGCTTCCCGGACAGCCGGATATTTTCGCACTGAAAAGCAGTTGTCGATTCTGGCGTTGCTTTTCTTCGGAGTCACGATCTACGTCTGCGACCCGAAATACTACCTCTCGTTCTTATCCCTCGGCAATACCATGCCCGCATTGGTGAATTTTGCGGGGCTGCTGCTTTTTGTCCTGTACCTGTCAATAATGTGGCGGGCGGGCAAAAAGAATTATGAGCAGATCTTTAACCGCAGCCAAGGCACTGCCTCCTTCCTGTTACACAACCTCAAGACCAATCTGCCCATCGTTCTCCCCTGGATTGTCCTCTCGCTGCTCTACGATCTCGTCGCGTTGCTGCCTTTCCCCGCGCTGCAGAAGATTGTCGCGGCCGAATGGGGCGATCTGCTCTTTTTTGTGATCTTTCTGTTGTTCGTCGTGCTCTTTTTTCCACCGCTGGTCCGCCGGCTGTGGGCCTGCAAAAAGCTGCCGGACGGCTATCTGAAAAGCCGCCTCGATGCCTTCTGCGAGACGCAAAATTTTACCGCCGACTTTTATCTTTGGCCGCTGTTCGAGGGACGGATGATGACTGCCGCGGTGATGGGAGTTATCCCTGGCCTCCGCTACATCCTGCTCACCCCGGCGCTCATCGAAACCATGTCCCAGGAAGAGCTTGAGGCGGTCATTGCCCATGAAATAGGCCATGTAAAGAAGTACCACCTGATTCTCTATATCTGCATTATTGCCGGTTTCAGCCTCCTGGCCGGCGTCCTGGCGGAACCCATGATTTACCTGCTATTGTCGCTTGATTTCGTCAACAGGCTGGTGCTGGCAAGCGGCACCTCGGTGGATGCCATGTTGACCGTGGTTGTCACTGTGCCTCTGCTGCTCTTCATGTTGATCTATTTTCGTTTTATCTTCGGGTACTTCATCCGAAATTTCGAGAGGCAGGCCGATCTTTTCAGCCTGGCGGCAATCGGCAGCAGCCGGGCGTTGGTTTCGGCCTTTGAAAAGATCGCAATACTGAGCGGCAATAACAAGGAGGAGCGCAACTGGCACCATTTCGGCATCGGCGAGCGGATCGACTGTCTGCAGGAGGCAGAACAGGAACCACGCCTGATCCGGCGGCACAACCATAAAGTGCGTTACAGCCTGGTTGCCTATCTCACTGTCATCCTGCTCGCCACCGTCCTGGTGCGGCAGATTCCCACGGACCAGCTCGCCGAACAGTATCAGGAAAATTTTGCCGAAGCGGCCCTCATGGAGAAGGTGAAACATGAGCCGGACCGGGCCATCTGGCAGCGTCTCATCGGCGATCTCATGCTCACTCGGAAGATGGAGGAAAAGGCTCTGGCCGCCTATGAAAAGGCCTTCAGCCTGGAACCGACCAATCCGGAAATCATGAACAATCTCGCCTGGCTGCTTCTAACCAGCGAGAATCACCGTCTCCGCGAGCCGCTGCGGGCTTTGACTCTTGCACGGACGGCCGCCGCTCTGCAGCCGAAAGGCCATGTCCTCGATACCCTGGCCACCGCTTATTGGGCCAACGGCATGGTGGAAGAAGCGGTACGGACGGAGAGTCAGGCGGCGATGCTGGATCTTTCGCAAAGACGATTCTATCAGGCGCAGATCGCCAGGTTTCTCAGCCAAAGTTATCAAGAATCGCTGCGCGAGCCCGGAAAAAATTATGATGAGTGAGAACGGACGCTGATGGCACTCCTGGGTGCGCATGAGTCGGTGGCCGGCGGGCTGCATCTGGCCTTTGATCGCATCAGGCAGGTGGGGGGCGAGGTCCTGCAGGTTTTTACCCGTAATCAGCGGCAGTGGCGTCCGGCGGAGTTGACGGGGCAGGAGATTGATCTTTTCCGGGCGGCTCACGAAGAGAGCGGCGGCTTGCCGGTGGCAAGCCACGCCTCCTACCTCGTCAACCTTGCTTCCTACCAGGAGGAGCTGTGGGAGAAATCCATAACCAACCTCATCCTGGAGCTGCGGCGTTGCCGGGCGCTCGGCATACCGTACGTCGTGCTGCATCCCGGAGCGCATTGCGGCGAAGGCGTGGAGGCAGGACTCACCCGGTTTATCGCAGGTCTTGACCGTGCGCTCAGCGAAAGCGGCGCCGAGGTGCAGGTCCTGCTGGAGACGACTTCCGGGCAAGGTACCGGACTCGGGCGCAGCTTCGGGGAACTCGCATATATCCTGAATAACTCCGGAAACCACCAATTGCTGGGTATCTGTCTCGACACCTGCCATCTCTTTGCTGCCGGGTACGAACTGCGGACTGCGGAAGGCTACGAGGCGACGATTGCCGCCCTTGAAGGTACTGTGGGCCTTGCCGCCGTGCGCTTCATGCACCTCAACGATTCAAAGAAGGGGCTCGACAGCCGGGTCGACCGGCACGAGCATATCGGCAAGGGCGCCATCGGCCTCGCAGGTTTTGCCAACCTCTTGAACGACCGCCGTTTTGCCGGTCTGCCCATGGCCATCGAGACCCCGAAAGGCAAGGATCTGTCCGAGGACCGGGAAAATCTTTCGACCCTCCGCTCACTCATCACCAAGTAATCCGGTAATTCTCTGATTCCTCTTGCAAGATACCTGTATTACGGGGAGAATAGGGTGGTAACCGCAATTCTCCCATAAAGGTATTTTTATGAATTTTCTCAATAGCGACGCCCTCTTCGACCTGCTGGTCGCCCGCCGGGTGCTGACCCCCAAACAGCGCGAGTTTGTGACCCTGGAAAAAGGCAAGCAGCGGCAAAAACTCCTGCGGCAGGCCGGCAAGGAAGGGGTGACGGACAAGGATTATCCGGACATGGTGGAGATCCTCACCTCCTTCAACCTTAAGCTGGCCGGGGGGGAAGGGGCGCTAATCGACGAAGAACTCATCATGCAGACGGTGGCCAAAGAACACAAGCTCCCTTTCGTCAAGCTCGATCCGCTCGAACTGGAAATGGAGGTAGTCACCAAGACCATTCCGCGCAACTTTGCTATCCGCCAGCTGCTGTTACCCTTCAAGATGGAGGATGGTCTGCTGGCGATGGCCGTCTACCATCCCGACTGTCACGGGGTGCTGGAGGATATCGAGCAGGCCAACCAGGTCAGGATCAAGCCGTATATCGCCACAAAATCGGACATTAAGCGGATCATCGCCGAATTTTTCGGTTTTCAGCGGTCGATCAGCGCGGCGGAAGATCAGTTCGGCATCGTCCCGGGCGGCTCCAGCTCGGTCGATATCGGCAACCTCGAGCGGTATGTGAAGATTTCTTCGGCAAAGGAAATCACTTCTTCCGACCAGCATATCAAGTCCGCCGTCAATCATATCTTCCACTATGCCCTGGAACAGCGGGCAAGCGACATCCATATCGAGCCGAAACGCAGTGCCTGCGTGGTCCGCTTCCGGATCGACGGCTCGCTGCATACCATCTACAACCTGCCCAAGGCCGTTCATGCCGCCATTGCAGCCCGGATCAAGTTCCTCGCCCGCCTCGACATCGCCGAAAAAAGGCGGCCCCAGGACGGCCGAATCAAGATCGGCGAAAAGAGCGGCAAGGATGTCGAAATCAGGGTGTCGACCGTGCCGGTGGCCTTCGGCGAGAAGGTGGTAATGCGGATTCTCGATTCGGCCATGATCTTCCAGCAGATCGACAGCCTCGGTTTCTCAAAGCGCGATCTGGACGTCTACAACTCCTTCATCAGCGCACCCCATGGCATTATCCTGGTGACCGGGCCGACCGGCAGCGGCAAATCCACTACGCTCTATTCGACCCTGAAGGAGATTGCTACGCCGGAGAAAAATATCGTCACGGTGGAAGATCCGGTGGAGATGGTCCATGAGGAGTTCAACCAGATCTCGGTGCAGCCGCTGATTGACATCACCTTTTCCAATATCCTCCGCAACATCCTGCGCCAGGACCCCGACATCATCATGATCGGCGAGATCCGCGACCGCGAAACGGCGGCCCATGCGGTCCAGGCGGCGATGACCGGCCATCTGGTTTTCTCGACCCTGCATACCAACGATGCGGTCTCCTCGATTTCGCGGCTCCGCGACCTCGGCCTGCAACCCTTCATGATCGCCTCGACCCTGCTCGGCTGCATGGCCCAGCGGCTGGTCAAGATGATCTGTCCCACCTGCGCCGAGGAGTTTTCCATGAAGGGTGAGGAACTGCTGAAACTAGGTTTTCCCCTGGCCGAAACCGGCAACATCACCCTTCGCCGGGGCAAAGGCTGCCGGGAGTGCCGGGGCACCGGGTATAAGGGCAGATGCGGAATTTTTGAATTATTTCCGATGTCTTCCCAGCTGAAGAAGATGGCGGCCATGGATACGCATACGCTTGAGATGCGGCAGGTTGCAATCCGCGAAGGAATGACTACCTTACGCGAGGACGCGTGGAGCAAGGTCAGGCGCGGGATAACAACCTATGAGGAGGCGCTTCGGGCAACCTCGGTGTAACGGATGGCACGGGAGCGGAAGGAAGAACGGGAGAATGGGCATAAAGATCGTAGCAAAGAATAAGAAAGCCTTACACGACTACCATATCGATGCCACCTACGAGGCGGGCATGGTGCTGTCCGGGCCGGAGGTCAAGTCGCTTCGCGCCGGCAAGGCAAATCTGCGGGACGGCTATGTGAAGATCGATCGCGGCGAAGCGATGATGTACAACGTCCATATCTCGCTTTACAGCTTCGCAACACACAATCCGAACGAGCCGCTCAGGGTCCGCAAACTCCTGCTCCATCAGCGGGAAATAAAGAAGCTTATCGGTAAGATTAAGGAGAAAGGCCTTGCCCTGATCCCCTTGAAGATATACTTTAAAGAGAACGGCAAGGCGAAGGTAGAACTGGGCCTTGCCCGCGGCAAGCGCGAGTACGATAAGAGGGCTACTCTCAAGGAACAGCAGAGCAATCGCGAAATCCAGAGAGAGATGCGGCATAACAAAGAATAAAAAGTCGAATTGAAATAAGGGGGCGAAACGGATTCGACGGGGATGTGTAAGCTCACTGTTGCATGCCGAGCTTCTATGCGCTCGTAAAAACATAGAACTTAAATATAATCGCAGACGATTATAACTACGCAGTAGCGGCTTAATACCCGTCATACTGCCGTCCCGCCGGTTTTCGCCCGTAAAACCGGATTTGGGGCGTCGACTCAACGGGCTGGTTGTCTGAAGGCCGACTGTCCTTCAGCTGACGAGACTCAACAGTCTGGTTCCGGGAAATCTATGTTCCGACTGAGTTCCCGGCGCGACACCAAAGTACGGAACTAAGCATGTAGATACGGGAGGGGAGCATTTTCGGACGC
>MGTI01000059.1:23114-23340 GCA_001799365.1 Desulfobacterales bacterium GWB2_56_26
GTTGCCAAACACAGGGCAAGGTGCATTGCTTCATTTATTCAACAGCTATTTGAGAAGGTACGGAAACGAATGACAGAGTACACGCCGGAACGAATCCTTGAAATTGTGAAGAAGGGGATAGGAGATGTCATCTACGATTCGGCAGGAGTTGAGGTGTCTACAAAAATCTCCATCGATGGGAAGACAGTTCTCGAACCCTCATACCTGCAAGCGACCAATGGCAGAG
>MGTI01000060.1:0-843 GCA_001799365.1 Desulfobacterales bacterium GWB2_56_26
TTCACCCACGGGAAACGGGCGAGACTTTTGGTCGGATCTTTGTAGCTGATGAGAAAGTAGACGTATTTGTCGTCATAGAGAGACTTGATGGAGACGTCGGTTTTCTTCATTCCCGGATAGCCGTTGCTGGGCTCGTAGGGCAACTGGTCGAGAGTGACGGTGAGGGCTTTGGCCCCCTCCCAGGCTTTGTCGGCGATCCCGTCGAGCGTGATCGGCGCGGAGGCCTTGGTGCTCAGCAGGGTTTTTTCAGCTGCAAATGCTGAAGTACTGAGGGCTACGAGGCTTGCCATGACAACTATTCCCGTTTTCTTCATAAGATTCTCCTTCTGTTGAGGTGGTTTTGGTCGGAAGGTCCTTCTTTTCTCTTTGAAGTATAGGTAACGGAAAGTTAGGAATCCAGAGAAATGTTGTCATCCAGGAAGATGATGTTGTGAAGAAAAATTCACAAAACAGACGTAGTTAACCAGATTTAAACGGAAATCTGCTTGGCCAGCAGATGGAGACAGTCGAGAATTTTTTTTCCCTGGGGGGTCAACCGATAGGATTTTTCCCGGTTCTGGGTGATTAGCCCTGTCGATTTCAGGTTTTTGAGGTGAAAATTGACCTTGGTGTGGTCGCTGATGCCGAGTGTCCGTGTTATATCCATGAACCGTATCTCGCCTTTTTCGCCGAGTGCTGCAAGGATCTGTCTCCTGATCGGATTGGCCAGGCAGGAGAGCGCCTCGTCCATTTCCGGATCGAGCTGCTGCTGGGCGAATTTCAGCATTTCCAGAGCTCGCCGGACGGCGACCAGCAGATCGTCCCGCTTGAAGGGTTTGGCGAGATAATCGTCGGCCCCGATCT
>MGTI01000060.1:1092-1236 GCA_001799365.1 Desulfobacterales bacterium GWB2_56_26
CGTCGTCGACCACCATTATGGTTTCAGTTGTCATCGTTTTCGCTTGCGACCGGGAAAGTGAGGGTTACCGTGGTGCCGCTCCGTTCGCCGCCGGTGCTGCTGGTGAGCGTAATGGTGCCGCCATGCTGCCTGATGATATTATAG
>MGTI01000060.1:1489-28010 GCA_001799365.1 Desulfobacterales bacterium GWB2_56_26
CAGAATGCGGTTGAGGTCGGTTGGGTGGAGGGCGGTCTCCTTCTCCCGGCTGAAATGGAGGAGTTCCTTGGAAATCCGCGAGGCCCGGTCGATATTGCGCTCGATGGCCTCGATCTTTTTCACGACCCTCGGTTCGCTGATGACCAGGTCTTTCAGCATCTCCACATTGAGCGAGATGTTGGTGAGCGGATTGTTGATCTCATGGGCGATGCCTGCGGCGAGGATGCCGAGAGAGGTCATCTTTTCCGACTGGGAGAAGCGCTGCAGCTGTTCGTTGATCAGCTCGCGCTGCTCGATGCTGAAGACCGAAAGCGCCCTGATGGTGAAGAACATGATGAAAAAGGCGGAGAGTCCCCGGAAGAGGATCACTTTCACCTCGAACAACGGAATAACGACATCCGAGGCAAGCGTCCCGCTCAGGAAGGCGTAGCAGATCATGCAGCTGCCGGCGAAGATGAAGTGCCTCGCGGTCTTGGCGGAGAAGGCCCGGACCGTCCGCGAATAGAGGATCAGTCCGATTCCCGCCAGGATGCTGCCGGGGAAGGCCACCAGCCGCCGCGTATGGATGTTGCCGCCGCTGCCGAAATCGAGCGAGGCGGCAAAAACGATGAGGGCCAGCGCCGCGGCCCCGACCATAGCCTTGACCCACCGCGGCGTCGACTGCAGGGCCTTGTCGCCGCCGAGGGTGATGATATTCAGGAAGAGGCCGAAGTAGAGAAGAAAGAGGAAGGAGAGACTGACCACCACCAGGCGAAAAAAGGTAAAGCCGGGATCGACGATCTCCGGAAAGAGCAGTTCCAGCAGCTCCAGCCACTCGTGAAAGCCGTGGATGATGCCGAAGGCCGCCAGCAGCCGGATGATCCTGGCTATGCCCAGCTCGCTTAAGCTGATGTCCCTGCCGAGAATCGCCACCCCCAGGGTGAAGAAGGCGAGGCCGTAGAGCAGATAGAGGATATAGTCCCAAAGCATGGCGGTTCCCGGCTGCCTGAACCCGATCCTACAGGAACTTCTTGATGTGCCGGGCGAGGAGTTTCAAGTCCTTGTATTGATGGTTGTCGCCGGGGATCTCCACCAGTTCGACCATGGCCAGGCCATCGATTGCAGCCTTGAGGCTTGCGGCCGAGCCCACGATATCGTTCTTCTGCTGGATGAAGAGGATAGGGATGGCAAGGCTTGCCGTGAACTGCCGGAGATCCAGGTTGTTCTCGGTAAAGCTGGACACCGGGGTGCCGATGAATACCGCCTTGTCCGGGGCGATCAGTTTTTTTTCTCCCGCCGAAAGGCCGATCATGACCCCAAGCGACTTGGCGATGAGCAGATCGATCGGAGTTTCCGCCAGCCGCTGCACCTCGCCGGCCAGATCGAGGCATTGCTCGCCATTGTCGCAATCCCAGTGTTTATAGCGTTGCACCGTCATGGTCCGGTCCTGTCCCGCAAGCTCGTTCAACAGGTTGGTGGCCCAGCGTTCCGTTTTGGGGCTGATGCCCGGCAATGCGAAAATATTCATGTTTCCTCGCGTAGGGTTGTTTTTCACAGGTACTCCTATCTGTTACCAGATTGTCGGTCCGACGGCCAATTTTTTTCTATTTTACCATAAAGCGGACGGCGGGAGTCTCCTGGGGGGCGCCCCGGTCGCCCGTCTCCTGCCAGATCCGGGCCTGAGCCAGGTGAATCCCTTTGGCAAGAGGCCACATGAACTGGCGGGTGCTCTCGCCGGTGATCCCGGCGAGCTGCCCGTCGATTAGCCACTCCGTCATTTTGGCCGGAGAGTTGCCGGCGATTTTCAGTGCATAAGCCTCGATCTCGTCCGGAATATGGGGGTCCATGATCAGCTGGAGACCCGCGGACGGCTGCAGCAGTCGGACCGGCCCATTCTCTTGGCTGTCGGCGACCACGGCACTGCCCGCTGTTTCGTGCAGGTGGCCGCAGGCGGCGGCGGGCAGGGCGTTCGGCAGGAATTTTTCCAGTACCGTCGGGCAGGAAGACTGCGCCCGCAGGCCGCTCTGTCGGCAGATCTTCGCCACGGCCAGGCGTGGGCTGAGGAAAAGGGGTCTCGCCTCCTCGAACCGGTTCAGTTCGGCAAAGATCGAACGCAGGACGAGGCCGGGACCGGTGGTGCCGGTCAGGCCGTCGGTGGCCCGGCCGTCCAGATTGCCCATCCAGATGCCCACGGTGAACAGGTGATTGAATCCGACCGCCCAACTGTCCCGATGGTCGTTGGATGTCCCGGTTTTTACGGCAGTTTGGCCGGGGAAGCTGAGGATGTTGGAACTGCCGAACTCAAGGCGGCGGGCTTCCCGGTCGGCCAGGATATCGGCCACGAGCGTTGCCGCCTCCTCACTGTAGATCCTCCGGCGGGATTGGCCGAGGTATCTGCCGGCAAGGGCAAAGCGTAGCGGTTGGTGGACGCCCGCCCGGGCCAGGGTGCAGTAGGCTCGGACCAGTTCCAGGAGTGTCACCTCGCCGTTGCCAAGCGCCAGACCCTCACCGTAGTGGGCGGCAGTCCGGTCCAGGCTGTCAAAACCCAGCTCGTGCAATCGGTCGAGAAAGTCCTGGGCGCCGACAAATTCGATGGTGCGGATGGCCGGGATGTTCAACGAATTGCCGAGGGCTTCCCGCAGCCGCAGCGGCCCGTAATGGTTGCGGCTGTAATTGCGGAAGGCGTGCATACCGCTGCCGACGGGGCGGGAGAGGGGCGAATCGTCGATGACGGTGGCGGCGGTCCAGCCCCGGTCGAGGGCCAGGCCATAGAGAAAGGGTTTGAGGGTCGAGCCGGGCTGCCGCGGCGCGGTTACCCCGTCGATCCAGCCGGCCGGGTTGTCACCGGCAGAGGCGCCGCCGCCCACCCAGGCGAGGATCTCGTCGGTTCGGTGGTTGACCACCAGCACGGCGCCGTTGTGGACATCTGCATTATTCAGGTCGCGCAGCTGCTGATCGAGGATCTCCTGGATCCTGCCCTGCAGGCCGCTGTCGAGCGTAGTCACAATTTTGGCCGGGCCGGTCGGCAGGGTATCTTTGCCATCTGCCGCTTGAAGTACGAACTGCCGGAGAAAATGACCGGCCTCCACCGGCAGGCGGGCTTCGGTGAGAGGCAGGCCGGAAACCCACTTCTTGCCGGCAGACTCCGCCAGTCTACCGGAACGGCAAAGAACGTCACGCAACCGGGCAAGGGGTTTCGCCAACTGCCGGCCGCCCTCCCGACTCAGCCGGGCCGGAGCCCGTACCAGCACCGCGAGCGTCAGCATCTCTTCTTCGCTGAGGGTGTCCGGATCGCGGTCGAAATAGAGCCTGGCCGCCTGCAGCACGCCGCGCCGTTGCCGGCCGTAAGGCACCTGATTGAGGTAGAATTCAAGGATCTCGGACTTCTCGAACCTTTCCTCCAGCCTTGCCGCCTCGATGCCTTCGAGCAGGCGCGACCAGACAGTCCGCGGCCGGGGGTGGAGGATGCGCACCACCTGTTCGGTGATCGTGCTCGCCCCGCGCACGCCTTTCAAGGCTGTAAGATTTTGCAGCAGGGCATGGCTACGGGCCAGCCAGTCGACGCCGTGATGCCGGTAGAACCTGCGGTCTTCCGAGGCGATGAAGGCCTCCTGCAGGAGCTCGGGAATCTCGTGCAGGCTGAGCCACTCGTGGACATTCCAGGGGTTGTCGTAGGTGACGGAGAGGGGGATTCCGTGGCGGTCGAGGAATTGCGGCCGCCGGTACTCAAGCGATTGGGGGCGGAGGTCGGCCGGCAGCGGCCGGAGGTCGGCCCTGACCGCAAGACTCAGGTACAAGGCCGCGGCCAGCAGCGTGAGGACGAGCAGGATAGCTCTTTTGCTCACCCGCGCCCCGAATGCGTGCGTCCATCCCGGCATTGCCACCTCCCGCGACTATTTTGCCGCCGTGACCCTGAGCGCGGCCGGCACGGAATTGCCGTAAACTTCCGGCGCGTACATCTCCTCGGCGTGGGCGGGCGGGACCCGGAATTCGCCTCTGGCGATGGCCTGGGCAGTATAGCTCAGGTGATACCGCCCCGCCGCCAGCCGCTCGGAATAGAAGCGGACCGCATCGTGGCGCAGTTCCCGATGATAGAAACTCCAGCGGCTGAAGGTCTCCTCCTGCCAGTCGGGAAAACGGCTGTGGTAGGAACCTTCGGCAGTTGCCGCCGGTTCGATCCCGGCGTCCGTAAGAGAGGCGGTGGCCAGCTCCTTGTTTACCGGTTCCAGGCCGCCGGGCACCGGATCCTCCAGCACGACAAAATAGCGTTCCGCCGGGAGTAAGGCATAGAGATCGACTTTGACCACCTCGCCGGTCTGCACGGCCATGTCTCCGGTCAAAAGCTGCCATTTGCCGTCCCGCTTGACGCTGTATTCCCGGTGGACCTCGATCCCGGCATTGACCGCAAGCGGTTCCTCTTCCTTTGGACTGTAGGCGAGACGAGCGGTGTAATAGAGCCGTCCGTCGCCGATTTTTTCCAGGTGGAGCAAGGCCTTCTTCCCGGCCTCGTCGCTTTCCACTGGCCGGGTGAAGACCAGCGGCGGTTCGGTGAAGGCAGTGAAACGGCCGGTACCAAGTTGATCCCGGTCCAATCGGCCCGCCACCTGCATATCCGGCTGCCGTTCTTCAAAAAGTTTGGCGAAATCGGCTAAGGCCGTCGCAACGAAAAGGTTTTCCTGGGTGGACGGCCAGTGGCTTTTGGCCTTGCGGCTCTCGGTCAGGGTCCGCATAAGGTTCACCGCCAGCTCCCGCATCGAAGTATCCGCCGGGTTAGCCTTCAGCCAGACGAGAAGTGCCCCGAGGATGGCGGCGTTGTCCCGGGTAGGCGACGACAACAGGGCCTGGAAACCGCTGTCGAGGGGTTCGCTGAACATCACCTGGCCGGAACTTCGGTCGGCATGGGCCAGGATGGCATCAAGCACCTCCCACTGCTGGCCCAGGGAGCCCCCGGCGGCAAGCAGGGCCCGGAGATAGAGGGCTTTGCCGAAGAGATTCATGACCGGCAGCTGCGGATGATAGCGCAGCACGTCGGCAAGGGTAATCTTGTCCCTCTCTGCCAGGGCGGCGACCGCCACGGCCCGGACGGTGGCGGTCATGCCGCGGCTGAACTCGGCCGGCACCGCGTCGTGGCGGAGCAGGTTTTGCAGATAGTCCTGCAGCCGCTGTTCCACCTGGCCGGGCACCAGATAGCCCTCCTGCCGGAGCCGGTTGAAGGCCAGCGCGGTATAGGCGCTCAGATAGGGCGAGACATACTCGTCCTTCGGCAGGTAGTAGGTCATGCCGCCGTTCGGCGCCTGAAACTCGGCCGCAAGTGTGAGGGTCTCGCGCGCCGCCCGGTCGCTGTCCGGCCAGCTGAAATCTTGGGGCAGATAGGCTTTGAGCGGGCCGTGCAGGGCCGCCATCACCCCGCGGGAGAGTTTTTGTTCCCAGCAGCTGTAGGGATAATCGCGCAGGAAAGAGAAGGCCCCGTCGATGCCGCCGATCACCGACGGCGAGAGCAGGAGCGAAAGCTTGCCGCCGTCCTTGCCCATGTTCTCGGGGAACAGGAGGGGCTGGATGGCTGTGGCGTCGCTTATCATCCCGTAACTGGCGACCACCTCACCATGCCGCAGTTCGCCGACCGGCACGATCACGGTCAGGCCGTCCCGGTCGGTCGCATCGCCTGCGGTTATCGAAAGCGAAATCGTCCCCGGCGCCGTCGCCGCCATCGGGAAGAAGAGCGTCTCCCGCTGGTAGGGAGCAAGGGTGAGCTCACGGGTAAAGCGAACCGTTTCTTCTCCGGCCGCGCCTTTGACCGGTCCCCGGGCAGTGCAGTCGATTGTCAGCTTTCGCGGCTGATCGGTACGGTTCATGATGGCGAAACCGGCCGAAAAGGTATCTCCCGCGAGGAGCTGATTGGGCAGGGCCGGGCGGATTTCCGTCGCCTGATTGACCTTGAAGACCGCCTCGCCGAGACCCATCCGGTCTTCCGGGCTGACCGCCATGGCCAGGACTTTCCAGCCGGTGAGATTGTCGGGCACGGCAAATTCGATGGCCGCTTTGCCTTCGGCATCGGCAACAAGCGACGGATTCCAGTAGGAGACGAACTTGAACAGCGAACGCATGCTGAGGTCCGGCCCGCCGCCCCCGCCGGGGCTCGCCCCCTTCAGGGCCAGTTTTTCCCGGCCGACCAGCTGCATCAGGAGGTTGTAGTTGCTGAGATCGAGCTCGTCGAGGAAATAAAATCCCTGATAGGGGTCGAAGGCCTTGCGTCCTGCGAGCAGGAGATCGAACACCGCTTCGTCCAGCACCGCCACCGCCAGCTCGACCGGCGGCGCGGGCTCCCCGGGTGCTAAATGTTTCGGCCGGACCTGCAGTTCGACCCGGACCGTATCGCGCGGTTTATACACCTCTTTTTCCGGGCTGATCCGGACCTCCAGCTCCTTGTAAGGGTCTTTCACCGGGATCTTCGCATAACCCATGCGGTAGGCCGGTTTGCCGAGGTCTTCCCCCTGCGGGCCCGGGGGCTTCTCCACCCGCGGCGCGGTGACCATCACCGAGACATAGAAGCCGGGCAGATAATCGGGCCGGACCGGGATTTCCACCACGGCCGAACTGTCGGCAAAGGTCGTGGTCCAGCGGTCGATGACCCCGAAGCGTTCGACGGTGATGAGGGCCTTGCAGCCCGGGAAGGGGTTCTGCACGAGAAAACGGGCCGTGTCGCCGATGTTGTACGAGGATTTTTCCGGGAAGACATTCAGGAGATTGCCGGGAGTGGACTCCCACAGCACCGCGCCTTTGCCGGTAACCCAGCGTTCGATGACGGTGGTGTGCGGCCGGCCGGCCGTGTCGGTAATGGTGGCGATCAGCCGGAGGCTGCCTGCCGCAGCCGGGGTGAAGGTGAATTCGCTGGGGTCGGTCGCCGAGACGGCGGTCAATGTTTGTTCCGGTTCCCAGACGTTCTCGTATTCGGTGACGTAGGCGTCGCCCGCACCTTTGACCCTCGCTCCCCAGGTTTTTTTGTGCTCGGTTGTAAGAGTAACCGGGACCCCGCCGATCAGGCGGCCTTCGCGGTCGACTACCGCCAGCTTTACCGTAGCCGTCTTGTTTTCCTGCAGGGTCCAGTCTTCCTGCAACAGGCCGACATAGCGATCCCGGCCGAAGTAGGCGGCTTGCGCCCGGCTGGCGATCGACTTGCCCCGGTCGTCCCGGACCGAGCTCTCGACGGTCAACCGGCCGGACCAGATGGGGCTATCGCCAAAGGTAAAATCAGTTTCCAGTCGGCCCTGCTCATCGAGGTTGCCTTCCGTTTCGCCTACGGTTTCCGTTCCCGGCTGCCGGAGATTGTCGGGCTCGGTGCTGTTGAACGTAAAGCCTTGGAGGCGCGGGTTGTCGGGAGTAAAGGGCCGGGGGGCGAGGCTGGCGGTCACCTTCGCCGCCGCGCTGCTGTAGGCCCCGCCGGCATGGAGTTTCGCTTCGGTTGCGACGGCCACCGTATCGCCCAGGGCAAAGGATTCGCCCTGCAGGTCGGTGGTCACGCGGAAGGGAGCGGGAGAGAAATCGCTCACCAGGACCCGCATTGCCTCCCATTCCTCACCGGTAAAGCTGGCGGACAGAAGAAAGCGGTACCAGCCGACGGCGCCGGTTTTGGCCAGGGCAAATTCGCCATGACAGGTCCCGAAGGAGGAGAGGGCAATATTGTCCTGTTCGTACACTATCTTATCCAGGGGGTCGAAAACCTTGAGGTGGTAGCGCGGCGGGGATTTGGGCGCGGTGCCGTTGCCGGCACCCGGCGGCCGGGTAAAGCGCAGGTTGTCCTGGTCGCGCACGAAGATCTTGTACTGCACCGTGTCGCCCGCCTTGTAGATCCCCTGGGCGGTCGCCCCCCAGACCCGGATGTGGCCGTGGAGCGGCCGCAGCCAGTCGGGGATATACTCGCGGTTGGCGCCTTCGGCCGAAACCTGGTAGTCGTAGCGGAGCGGCAGCACTGCGATGTCTTCCGCTTTTTCGCAGAACAAAAAGAGATTCGGCTCCTCGCGGCCGTTGGCCCAGAGATGCTGCAGGCGCGGATCGATAGTGGCTGTGCCGGGCAGCATGGCGATGCCTTCCGCATCGGTTTTCGCTTCGGCCAGCGCCCCCGATGCGTTGCCGAAATCCTTGAAGGTGCTTTTCAAAACCTTGACGGCAACGCCCTCGACCGGGCTGCCGGTTGCCAGGTCGGTGATCCAGACCAGACTGTTGTGGTGGCCGAGCTTCAGATGGACCTGGAAGGGCGTGACCTGGGCGAAGAACCAGGACTCTTCGGGCGATTTGCCCGGCACCGCCGGGTCGGTGGTAAAGCTGCCCTGGACGAGCCCCGATTCCCGGCCGATAAGACTGCGGATTTCCATCGGCACTGGAATGGCGGCATCCGCAGGACCGACCGGCTTGATGGCCTTGGTCCCAGGATTTTTGCCCGCAGTCGTTACCGCCTCAAAATCGAGCTTGAGTTCCTTGAGGTTGACCGCCCAGACGTGGGCGTCGGAATCGAGGTTCTTTTCGAGCACCGGCATGTTCTTCAACAGGGCGAAATCGGGAGCGCGGTGGTCGGTGGCAAAGCTCACCCGGGCGGACCGGGTCAAGGACCGGCCGAACTCGTCTTTGACGGAACCGACGGTGAGCTCAAGCCGGTAGGAAGTGTTGGGACGGAGGACGGCTTCCGGCAGGTCGATGCTGTAAGTCATGCCCTGGCGGTGGGGCTCGAACAGCCGGGAAGAGGAATAGATCTGGTCCCACGGATCGCTGTCCGGGGTGGCGCCCGCCAGTGATGGAGTGAACTGCAGGCCGTTTTTTACCCCTTCGGTCATGACCGGGGCGGAGAACAGCAGGGAAACCCCTCCGGATGGCAGACAGGGCGGCGGGTCTGTTTTTTGCCCGGCGGGCACCCCATCGGGAGGAATATCGAAGGGTTTATTGGCCGCAGTGGTGCAGCGAACGCCCAAGAAACGAAATTCCGGGATCGAAGAGACGGTGTCGAGGACCCGTTGCTCGACACCGGGGGCTCCGCCCGTCAGGGTCAGGATTCCCGGTTCGACGGTTAGCTCGCCCGTCGTTTCCGCCGGCAGTTCGGTGGCCGGGCTGACCAGCCAGACCTTGTGGTCAAGCCGGCCTGACGACTGGTAATCCGGATCCTGCTCGACTTTGGCCGGGATGCGCCTGCCGTCCGCGAGACGGTAGAAGAGATGGGCGGCCAGCGAATCTTTCGCCATGGGCAGATTGAAACGTACCGAACTCTGCGGCAGCGCAGGCGTTAGCCAGGTCTTGAACCAGGCTTCGGTCACCCGCGGCCGCTCGGTAAAAAACCGGTGGTGCACCGTTTCGGCCAGGGTCGTCTTTTCTTCGGTCATAATGCCCGGCTTGACGGTGATCCGGTACTTGGTCGCCGGCCGGAGTCCATCCCCTTCGTTCAGGTTGCAGGCGAGCGTCGTCCCGTTCAGCCACCGCCATTGGCAGTTCAGCTGCGGTTCGATGGCAATGGGCAGTTCCTCGCTTTTCCGTTCCATCCGGCCAAGTGGCACGACCGGCCGGTCGAACTGGATAACGACCTGCCGGCCCGGTGGTACTTCCTCGCCCGACGGGGTGATCCGGAGAATCCGCAGATCCTTGCCCGCTGCCCCTTCCTGGGCCAGGGCGGGCAGAGACGCGCCCACAAAGAGACAGAAAAGAGTGCAAAGAAACGACCGCACAACCGGCCGACTCCGGAAATTGCCCATTGGTGACGCCATGGAGAAAGCCTCCCTGAGGAATGATGTGGATGAAGGGTGCTGGCATGAGGAAATAATAATATGAACTGTTTTTTCCCGTTAATTAATCCTAGAGTATGAGATGTCCCCTGCGCAACCTCTTTTCCAGGCATTTCTGTGCCGAACTTCTGGTACTGGGGGAGGCTGATGTTCTCCCGGTTCAATCGTTACGCTACAACCCACAATTCTCCTCATCGCAACCGGTCAGAACACTGAACAATTGACCCCACGCGATCTGCGTGCCTGTGTTTTCAGCGCGTTGACATTTGGGGTAATCAATAATGGTTCAATATTTTGAAAAGTTTAACAGGAGAATAGTGCGCAAAATTATGGGTAAGTGAGTTTTTTCTCGAGAGCCCATTTTTTTCTTGTTTGAAATGCCTATCATACTATTTGTCTATGCAGCCATGTTCAATTATTTCTGAAAGATGACACAAGAATCACAATAGGATCAATTGTGCAACGGATTCACTCGCCCACCAGCATAACGATTGATTGTAGAGATATTGATTTCGATGAGGTTGGGTCTATGGTCGATGATTTTGTCCAAAATCAAACCAATGAAGAACAAAAACTCTCGACAATCCTGGAAAGCATCGTTGAAGGCTTCTTTGCTTGCGATGTCGAGTGGCGATTTCTGTACGTCAATGCCGAAGCCGAACGTGTTCTTGGGATAAATAGAAACGAAGTCCTAGGCAAGAGCCACTGGGAAGTTTTTCCTCAAACACTTTCTACCCAACTGGAGCATGAATATCGCAGCGCAGCAGCTGGAAAGAATCGGGAATTCGAGTATTACTGCGAATCACGGGACTGCTGGCTTCACAATCGATGTTTTCCCCGCAAGGGTGGAGGTTTATCGGTCTATTTCCAGGACATAACGAGCCGTAAGCGGGCTGAGGAAGCTCTGCTGCATGAACGCAACATTTTACAGTCCGTAATGAATGGTGCGGGGAACTCTCACCTTGCATACCTCGACAGGGACTTTAACTTTGTGCGCGTTAATCATACGTATGCAGCATCCTGCGACTACCGGCCCGAAGAAATGATCGGCAAAAATCATTTCGCTCTCTATCCACACGCTGAAAACGAGGCAATTTTCGCTCGGGTCCGGGACACTGGCGAACCATTCGAGGCCCATGACAAACCTTTTGAGTTTCCAGATCAGCCGGAACGAGGCGTGACCTACTGGGATTGGACACTCTCACCTGTAAAAGGTGAGACTGGAGGAGTAACCGGATTGGTTTTTTCCCTGTTTGAGACGACCAGCCGCAAAAGAGCGGAAAAGGCGCTCAAGAACAGTGAGAGAAAATTTCGACGTCTCTTCGAGCAGCACAGTGCAATAATGCTCCTGGTAGATCCGCTCAGCCGGCGCATCCTTGATGCCAATAGCGCTGCTTCTAAATTTTACGGCTACTCACGGAATGATTTCCGGGAGATGCATGTTGAGCAGATCAACTGTCTTTCGCCAGATGAACTCTCAGCAAAGATCAAGCAATTGCAGGATCAAAGAGTAAGCAGAGTCGTAGTTCCTCACCGCCTGGCCGATGGGTCAATCCGGACTGTTGAAGTTCATGTGTCTTCAATTTGCATTAAGGATCAATTTCTCAAATTCGCCATCATCCACGATATCACCGACCGTATAGCTGCAGAAGAGTCGTTGCGGCAGAGCGAGGTCCGCCTACAGGCAGCAAATGAAGAACTCCTGCAAAAAAATGATGAGCTGATGCAGAAGGCTGCGGAGTTGGCCACCACAAATACGGAGTTAAGTAATGAAAAATATCTCTTTGAAGCGGTGATGGAAGCTCTGATGGTAGGTGTTGTCATTACCGATAAAACAGGTTGCTACCTTCATGTCAATAAAGCCTATACGAGGATTTGGGGATGCCAGATGAAGGTTCAAAATATTAAGGGTTACACTTGTTGCAAGGCATGGTGGGCTGACACGAATGCGCCTGTGGCCCCTCATGAATGGGCGTCGGCCATTGCTGTTCGGGAGCGAAGGCCTGTGCTCGGGCAGGTCATGAGGATTCAGAAGTTTGACGGCACTGAAGGTTTTATCGTTAACAGCGCTTCACCAGTCTACGATACAAAGGGAGATGTCGTGGGGAGTGCAGTCGCCGTTCAGGATCTCACCGAGCTTAAGCTGGTAGAAAAGGCCCTTTACGAGAGCGAACAGCGTCTGCGGCTATTTATCGAGCATGCTCCTGTGGCACTTGCGATGTTCGACCGTGAAATGCGGTATCTCAGTGCCAGTCGTCGCTGGTCCAAAGATTTTATGTTGGGTGATCGGAAATTATTCGGGGCATTTCACTATGAGGTTTTCCCTGACTTGCCCGAGCGATGGAAGGAGGCACATCGCCGCGGGCTCGCCGGTGAGGTGGTGAGGGAAGAAGCCGATCTCTATGAGCGGGCCGATGAGTCCTGCAAGTGGGTGCGTTGGGAAATCCATCCTTGGTACAGTCTTTCCGGAGATATTGGGGGTATAGTCATTTTCACGGAAGACATAACTGAGCGGAAGCAGCAAGAAATGCAGCTTCAGACTCTCAATGAAGATCTTGAACAAAGAGTCAAGGAGAGAACTCGCGAGCTGATAGAAACGCAGCATCAGTATTTGCATGCGGAAAAACTCTCGGCGATAGGCAAACTGTCCGCTTCAATCGCACATGAGCTGAACAATCCTTTACAGTCCGTTTTGACCATCCTGAAGAGCTTGAGCGGAAAGACGATCTTGAAAGAAATGGATCTCAAATTCATCGAAATGGCCATTGGCGAAGGAAATCGAATTAAAGGCCTTATCCGCAGCCTCCAGGATTTTTACCGCCCTTCCTCAAGAAGGAAATCTTTGTTGAATGTTAACAGCACTCTCGATCTGTTGCTTCTGCTGCATAAGAGCGACTTCAAAAACAAGCGGATCCAGGTAGAACGCGATTATGCCGAACGGTTGCCGATGATAACCGCTGTTGCCGACCAGATAAAGCAGGTTTTTCTGAATTTGCTGACGAATGCAACGGAGGCTTGTTTACAGGGAGGAACAATTACGATCAGCACCCGACAAGAGGGCGATAAAGTAGCTGTGGCTATCAAGGACACCGGGGTAGGCATCAAACCGGAACAGATGGATCACATCTTTCGGCCTTTTTACACCACCAAACCGGAAGTCAAGGGAACCGGCCTGGGTTTATCGATCAGCTATGGGATTGTGAAAAACCACGGAGGAGAGATTTTGGTTACAAGCAACGGAGGAGGTGCGACTTTTATCGTTCTTTTGCCCATCAGTGAAGATACCGTTTTTGTTGAGGATAGTGTAATGTAGTACAAGGCTTCCATCGGCAAGGTTCCGTTGGAATGTACACTTCATCAGTTAACCTTCTTGAAACATATTGGAAATGTGAAGGGCAGGAACTGGCGTGCCCTTCTCTTTCTTTTGCGCTGCAGGCTTTCGACATCCCCTAATCAGGTCATCGAGGTCGGGGCGGCATGGTAATCCGCTCTCCGGCCGTCTCGGCTATCCCTGCGGCACCGGCTTGCTTTTCAGGAGTTATTTTCCCCTCGTGCTAACCTCGGCTTATGCTATCTCTATGCCGCTTGCCCTTGCCATTTTTCGGATTCAACCCTACCATTTGCTTTAAAATCTTTCCGAACCCTCTTTTGAGTTACCTTATGAAAAAGACAAAAATCATCGCCACTATCTCCAACACGCTCTGCGATGTCCCCTTCCTCACCCGGATGCATCAGGCCGGCATGGACGTAGTCAGGTTGAATACCGCCCACCAGACCCCGGAAGATGCGCAGGTGGTGATCGACAATGTCCGCAAGGTCTCCGACCGGATCGCCATCATGATCGATACCAAAGGGCCGGAAATCAGAACGACCTCGGTCAGCACCGACATACCCGTTGCGACCGGCGACATGGTTTGCGTCATCGGCGATAAATACGGCAAATGCGCTCCGGGATGCATCTGCCTCAACTACAATGATTTCGTCGAAGAGATGTCGGTCGGCGACCGGATCCTCATCGATGACGGGGATATCGAGCTGGAGGTGCGGGAAAAGGAAGCGGACCTTTTGAAGTGCGAGGTGAAAAACGACGGCACCATCAAGGCCAGAAAGAGCATCAATATTCCTTCGGTCAAGACCCGGAAGCTGCCAGCCCTCAGCGAAAAGGATGTGGCTTTCGTCGAGTTCGCGATCGACCAGGACATCGACTTCATCGCCCACTCCTTTGTCCGGGGCAAGGAGGATGTGCTGGCCATCCAGAAGATTCTCGATGCCAGGAAAAGCGGGATCAAGATCATTGCCAAGATCGAAAACCAGGAGGGCGTCGACCATATCGACGAAATTCTCGACCATGCCTATGGCGTGATGGTAGCCCGGGGCGATCTGGCCATCGAGATTCCGGCGGAGAAGATTCCGATTATCCAGAAACGGCTGGTGAAAAAGTGCATCGAGCGGCGCAAACCGGTAATCATCGCTACCCAGATGCTGCAGTCGATGATCCAGTCGCCCAGGCCGTCCCGGGCCGAGGTTTCCGATGTCGCCAACGCCTGTCTGGACCGGACGGATGCGATCATGCTGTCGGGAGAGACCGCCTACGGCAAGTATCCGCTCGAATCGGTGCAGATGATGGCGAAAATTGCCGTAGAGGTCGAATCGAGTCTCACCACTTTCACCGACGCGCCCTATGAAATCGGCAACAGCGTCACCAGCTATCTGGCCAAGGCCGCCGTCAAGGCCTCCCTGCGTTTGCCGACCAAGGCCCTGATCGCCGATACCATCAGCGGCCGGACCATCCAGAGTCTCGTCGCCTACCGCGGGCAAAATCCGATTTTCGCGCAGTGCTACAGCGAGAGGGTGGTGCGTGAGCTGGCGTTGGCCTACGGCGTACATGCCACCTACATGCCGGCCGACCTCTCCTCCCACGAATTCCTGCGCAGGGCTCTCACCCGGCTGCTGGATGAGAAGCTGGTCGAGCCGGAGAACCTGATCACCGTCCTGGCCGGCAATTTCGGTTCCGCCAACGGCGCCTCCTATGTCGAGATCAGTTCAGTGAAAAACTTGCTCGACCGGTAGCGCCGGAGGCGAGGCCGCCACTGCCGTAACCATTATCGCATGTTCGGAAAAAATGACAGAAGAAGAGCAAGATAAGGGGCTTGTCCCGGTTGTACTCCCCGCGGATCTACATATAGTAGAGGAAAAGGAGGGGACGGAAAAGCGCGGGGGAGAAAGGAGTTTCGTTGATATCTTTCTCGGATTTGAGTAGATATAATGAAAACACAAATTATATGTTGGGCAAGGGGCTCATTATGATTGTTTACACAAGGAGAACAGAATGAAGCTATATGTGGGGAATCTCTCGTATGAAATCAGCGAATCCGATTTGAAACAGATGTTTGAGGAATTTGGCAAGGTAGGCTCGGCGAGCATTATAATGGACAAATACAGTGGTCAGTCCAAGGGGTTCGGGTTTGTCGAGATGGATTCCCAGACCGAGGCGCAATCGGCTATGGAGGCACTCAACGGCAAAGATGTGAAAGGCCGGACTCTTATCGTCAACGAGGCACGTCCACGCCCTGAAGGTGGCGGTGGCCGCGGGCCTGGTGGGCCTGGTGGTGGCGGCGGCCGGGGCCGGGGGCCGGGCGGAGGCGGCGGCCGCGGGCCGGGGGGTGGCCGAGGCGGACAGGGCGGTTACAGGAGCGGCCCGGGTGGCGATCGAGGCGATCAAGGCGGTTTCCGGAGGTAGCCTGCGTGAGTTTCCTTCGGGCAGGTTCCTGCCCGAGGGAGACGGGGTGACAGGGACGGGAGGCACGGCTGGCACCGATGAATGTTGGCGGGTGTCAGGTCCGGGAGAGAGGCTTTACAGCGAAGATTTTTTCGCGCTTTTCGGCGGAGGCTTCTTGCCCTCCTTTCGTACGCTTTTGACCAGCTGGCCGTCCTTGATGCCGCCCCGTTCTTCGCCGAGGATCTTTCCCTCCGCCACGTTCTTGCTGATTTTGGTGATGCGTAGCCGGCCGGTATGGATCTGTTCGACATCGAGAACCTCGCCGGTTTTCGGATGTCTGATCACTTCCCCTTCCCGGTAGACGATAAACTCGGTGCCGGGGGCAAGCCCTGAGTCGAGGCCAAGATCGATGACCACTGAACCGGTAGCCTTCTTCACCACGTAGCCGGTCAGGGGAAAATTGCGGATGATGCTTGCGGTGAGTTGATCGATCATGCCGTGCAGCTCCTCTTCGGAATTGCCGCGGAAACTCTCCGCGGCAATGATCTCCCCGCTTTCGACGCTGATCACCCGCGCGTTGACTTCGATGGTGCGCCGGTCCTTAATCACCGAACCGGTGGCCACCGCCTTTACCCCGAGTATTCTCCCCAGGACCGCGGCGCTGCTCTCATCGACGATGCCTGCTGCGGCCATCTTCTGTTCGGTCAGGATCTTCTGCAGCATGGCCCGCTCGACCACATCGAAACGACCGCTCTTGACCATGCCGGTAGTGAACCATTCCGCCGCAATGGGACCGAGTCCCTTCGTTTCGAAGGCGTCGCCTGTCTGCTCGAAGTCGAGCACGGCGATCTTGGTTCGCTGAAACTCGGCCATGGCAGCCGTTGCCAGCAAACAGCACATCAAGGTGAGAAGGCAAATCCCCAAAAAACGCCCTGCCGCGGCAGTCGATCGACGAAGTCTCATGGTCGTTGTGTCTGTTTATGTTTTTAGTGAAGTCGAGAGGCGGTGAGAAATGATCTTCCGGCAGATATACCATGCAGCCGCATGTTGCAAAAGACAAATTGCTGCTATGGCTGGTGATTTTCGGAATTGTCATTACCTTGTTCATCTTGCTCGGCAGATGTTTCGCCCAGGCTCTTTCTCAGGATCAAGAAGCCGACGATGCCGGAAACAAGAGAGCCGGTCATTATCCCGAACCGTTCATCGAAGGCGGGTTGTTTGACAGTCTGGCCGAAGGCTAAAGCGCCGATAAAGAGACTCATGGTAAAACCGATGCCGCACAGACAGGACAGGCCATAGAGTGAACTCCAGCTTAACTCCCTGGGCATGGCCGCAAGTCGCAGGCGGATGGCAATCCAGAGGAAGAAAAGGACGCCGACCTGTTTGCCGAAGAACAACCCTAAGGCGATGCCGACCGGCACCCGGTGAAAAAAGACCGGCAGAGAAGCACCGACAAAATCGATCCCGCTGTTGCAGAAGGCGAAGATCGGCAGGATAAAGTAGGCGACAACGGCCTGAAGATCGTGCTCAAGCCGTATGAGTGGCGAATGATCGGGGTCGCGGCGTGAGTGCATGGGGATGAACATGGCGAGCAGGACGCCGGCGAGGGTGGCGTGCACCCCGGACTTGAGCAGGGCCACCCACATTATCGACCCGACAAAGACATACATGCTTATTTTTTCCTGGCCACTGCTGTTCATCAGCAGAAGGATCAGGATGCAGCCGGCCACGACGGCCAGGGAAAACAGGGAAATAGCCTCGGTATAGAAGAGCGCGATGATCAGGATTGCGCCGATATCGTCAAAGATGGCCAGGGTAGTCAGCAGCACCTTCAGGCTAACCGGCACGCGCGAGCCCAGGAGCGACAGGATGCCCAGAGCGAAGGCGATATCGGTGGCCGTAGGGATTGCCCAGCCGCGCAGGGCAACGGGATCGCCAAGGTTGAAGGCGGTATAGACGAGAGCCGGGACCAGCATGCCGCCCAGCGCTCCCATTGCCGGCAGGACGATGCTGCTTCTTTTTTGTAATTCTCCGATCAGCACTTCTCTTTTTAGTTCGAGCCCGACCAGGAAAAAAAATCCGGCCATCAGGCCGTCGTTGACCCACAGGAGAAGAGGTTTGGCCAGTTCCAGGGGGCCGATACGGATGTGTACAGGCGTTGCGATGAAGAGGTTGTAATAACTCGAAAGCGGACTGTTGGCCAGGATCATGGCCAGGAAAGCCGCTGCTACGAGCAGGACACCGCCGGCCGACTCGGACTGGATGAATTCTGAGGCCAACGATTTTAATTTTTCCATGATATTGAATCACTATAAATGTGCTTGTAGACGTCAAAATCGAGAATGCCAATCCTGATCAGCCAATTCCTAACAATCTATCTAGCCGGACGGGCCATGTCAAGGCCGGTCCCTCTCCGGCAAGGATGCCGAGGTCGGCTACGAAGGAGAGAACCGGGTTGAGGCCCTTGTATCGTTCGACAGGTCTGTTATTCTGTTGGTAAGTCGGGGTGTCGGTTCAACGCGAGGTGGGCGGAAATTTGGAAACTATTAAATGAACTTGATTCTGCTGTCGTGTTTATGGATAGGCTGGTGTGCCGTGCACAGCCTGCTGATCGATCCCGCCGTCATCGGCGCCATCGAGCGACGGGTGCCGGGGGTGGCTCGCTATTACCGATTGCTCTATAACCTCCTGGCCTTCTTAACGCTCTTACCGCTGGCAATCGGCACCGACCTGGCCGGGGGACAGCCGGTTTTCGGCTGGCAGGGCTGGGAGAACGTCGCCCGCGTCCTCCTGCTCGTCTGTGCCTTTCTTCTCTTTCGGGGCGGCGCCAAAAAATACGACATGCAGTATCTCCTCGGCCTCAGACAACTGCGGACCGGAGAGACCACTCTTCTTTTGACCGAATCTCCCGAATTTGCCGCGGATGGGGTATTCGGCCTGGTCCGTCATCCCTGGTATCTGGGTTCCCTTCTGTTCATCTGGTCGGCGTTGCCCCAATATCCGCTGCCGAAGTTTCTGGCGGCGGTCATCTTGTCCTGCTATCTGGTGATCGGCACGCTGCTGGAAGAGCGGAAGATCCTTGCCCGTCACGGCGAGAGCTATCGTGCCTATCAAAAGCAGGTATCCATGCTGTTCCCCTGGAAATGGTTGAAAAAGAAGCTGCCGTAAATCCTCCCGTACGTACCCCCGTGACTGTAGATTTTACGTAAGATTGACGTTGATTTTCAACGAACGTCACGATTTTCCGTTTTTTCTTGTGCTCGACCGGCAAAAGTTGATGCTCCATATTTCGTCAGGTTCCCTGCTGTCGCTCGAAAATACCACAATGTAAGATACCGAAACGGCTGAAATAAATTTTAAAGAATGGTTCTCATCAAATTCAATGAAAGAAATGATAAAAATTATGGAGCAGGGAATTGTGGATAATATTATGTAAAATTATATACTTTATAGACTAGGGGTGTATACTGTCTGCCGTTCACTTGAGAATGGTTCTTGCTAATTTTAAGGTGAACAAGCAAGGAGTGCACCGGGCATTAAGAGCATAAAGTGTGACAGGAAATGTCGGAGATGCCGGGGGCTTGATTTCCACCGATTGCAGAAGGCTGGCACACGTGGTTGCGGCCTGTCTGTAAAGCAGAACAAGGAGGATGTTCCGTGATTCGCAATTTCAATGATGACATTTCAACACCGGAAAAATTCGTTGTCACCCTGGAGCTGGTCCCCGGTCGGGAATCGAGCGGCCGGACCACCGACATGATCAAGGGGATTTCCAAGGAAGCCGCCCAGGACGGCAGGCTCACCGCCGTTTCGATAACCGACAACCCCGGCGGCAATCCCGCGCTCAGCCCCGATATGCTCGGCTACGAGATTCTCGACAGCGGTATGGATGTCATCGTCCACTTCACCTGCCGCGACACCAACCGGGTCGGCATGGAGAGCCGGGCGCTGCAGCTGGCCCGGATGGGCATGAAAAACATACTCGCGCTCACCGGCGACTATTCCGGCAAGGGCTTCGGCGGCAAGGGCACCCCGGTCTTCGATTTCGATTCCGTAGTGCTCACCTCGATGTTCAAGGACCTGAACCGCAGGCTGATCAAGACCGGCCATTCGAGCATCTTCGTCACCGGCTGCGCCGTTTCCCCCTTCAAGTATACCGAGGCCGAGACCTACGTCCAGTACCGCAAACTCGAGCGGAAGATCGAGGCCGGCGCTTCCTTCACTATCACTCAGCTCGGCTATGACGTCGACAAATACGAAGAGCTGCTCCACTTCAAAAAGGACAAGAACATCGACATTCCGGCCATCGCCTCGCTCTATCTCCTCGATAAAAGATCGGCGAAGCCGATGAATGCCGGCCGGGTACCGGGTGTCGTCGTTACCGAGAAGCTCTTCAACAAAGTTATGCAGGAATGGGAGGATCCGGTCGAAGGGCGCAACCACGCCATCGAGCGCACCGCCCGTCTGGGCGTCGTCCTGAAAGGCATCGGTTACAATGGCATTCATCTCGGCGGGATTCACGACAGCTTCGACACGGTGGGCAGGATCCTCGACCGGATGGAGGCCATCGAGCACAACTGGCGGGACTATGTCGAAGAGTTCCGCGAGAATGAGCCAGCCAGGTTCTACATCTATAAGAAGCAGGAGTCGGCCAGGGAATCGGCGCAGAAGGAGAAGATCAAGATGAAGATCACCGACAACTGCCACTACATGTTCCTGAAGACCGCCCACGACCTGTTCTTCGACAAGGGCGCGTCGCTTGCGCCCGTCTACAAGCGAATCTCCAGCAGCCTTGATAGAAATAAAAAATCATGGGTGCTGAAGCGGTTCCTGGAAGATCCCTTCAAGAAGCTACTCCTCTCCTGCCAGAGCTGCGGCGATTGCGGCATCCAGCATGTCGGTTTCCTCTGTCCCGAATCGGGCTGCCCCAAGCACACCCGTAACGGCGCCTGCGGCGGCAGCAACAACGGCTACTGCGAGGTCAACAAAGACACACTCTGCGTCTGGGTGCGGGCCTACGAGCGGATGAGGAAGCACGGCGAGACCCAGAAACTCACCGGCGAATTCGTCCCGCCGCGGCTGTGGGAGTTGAAGGATACCTCCTCGTGGATCAACTTCCATCTGGACCGCGATCACCAGAAACCGAAAGAGGAGCCGAAGGCCAAGGCGCTGTGAGAGCGCGACGGTAAGACTCGTCAGATTTTCTCCTGAAGTACAAAAATCCCGGTTGGGCGATGCCCGGCCGGGATTTTTTTTGCCGACGGGAAGATACCTGTTGGCTTAAAGGCTTATCCACATCTGATTTCCTCTGCCACTTCGGAAGGTTAATCAATCTTTTTGCCTGAATGCCGGGGGCATTGTCTTTTGCCCAGCCATAAGAGCTGTCGGTGTTTCGGTATAGGTGCAGCTATCAGTCCACTCATTGAATTCAGCCGAAGAAAGCTCGGTCTTGCTGACCGGCCTCAGGGAGAACCACCTTCCGTGCCCCCATCCGCGGGGTGACCAGTGCATAGCAGGTCTTGCCGGCCGCAGGTCTGCCTGCATGAAGAATATCATAAACCGACGAATTGCTAGCAGATCTTCTCCCGCGACGAGGGGTGTCTTACCTTCCATGCGGATGGTCAATCCGCTTCATTTAAATCCAAATTATACCTTTTTCTCTCGGCCAAACGTAATGATCGATGGCTGAGATGTGCAGCTGTTCTGGCTTTCGCTGAAATTTGAATTTCATTTTTGTCGATTTATTGTTGACGGTGAAAAATTTTCAATGATCGAAAAAATCACATAACATTATGAAATTATATTGCAATTAGTTTTTACACCGGCTTTACGGCCTGGCCGTGTTATGGGTTTCGGCAAAAATGTAAGAAAAATGTAAGAGTGACTGTGTAGCATGCCCCCCTTACAGACGAGGGCGGCTTTTGTTTGCCACAGCCCAATTATTAACCTAACAATATCAATGGCATTATGACGAAGGCTATTCCTCAACAACAAAGCGGTCTGTTCTGTGTCGCCGTGATTGCCGGCGTATACGGCGCTCCGCTGAGCCTCGAACAGCTCAAGCATCACTTCGGCACAGTCGCCGGCGGCTCGCCATCCCTGCAGCTGGCCCGGATCTTCAAGGAGATCGGGATAAAGGCGACGGTGGTCGAAAAGGATGTCGGCCGGCTTGCCGCCGCCCATTTCCCCGTGGTGGCCGAACTGCAGTCCGGCGACTTCGTGGTGCTGGCGAAATATCGCAAGGAAGACGAGGCGGTGCTCGTCCAGCGGGCGGGTGCGGAACGGGCGGTCTGGATGGAACCGGAGGTCTTGCAGAACGAACTGACCGGCCGGCTGATTCTTTTGAAGAAGAACCACGACCAGCCGGGCGTGCAGCAGGATTTCGGCCTGCGCTGGTTCCTGCGCGCCGCGGCCAAATATTGGGGAATTCTGCGGGATTGCGTACTGGCCTCAATGTTCGTCCAGGTCTTTGCCCTGCTCGCGCCCCTGGTTTTCATGATCGTCATCGACAAGGTCCTGAGCAACAACAGCCTTGCCACCCTGGATGTCCTGGTTTTTGCCTTGGTGGTCGTCTCGCTGTTCGAGATCGGTCTGAACGGCCTCAGGACCTATCTGCTGTCCCACACTGCCAATCGGATCGATCTCATGCTGGGCATCAGGCTGTTCAAGCATCTCATGTCTCTGCCGCTCAGCTACTTCGAGAACCGTCAGGTGGGCGATACCATCGCCCGGCTGCGGGAGCTGGAGAATGTCCGGCAGTTCATCACCGGGTCGGGCATCATGCTCTTTCTCGATCTGTTCTTTCTCGTGGTGTTCCTCGGTGTCATGTTCCTGTTCAGTCCCTTCCTGAGCCTCATCGTTCTTGCTGCTTTACCCTTTCTGTTCGGCGCCTCCTTTGCCATCACTCCGTTTTTGCGGGACAAACTGGAGGATAAATACACCAGCAATGCCCGCAACCAGTCGTTTCTGGTCGAGACCATCGCGGGCATCGAGACGATCAAGGCGGCGGCCGCCGAACCGAGGATTCAGGAAAAATGGGAAGAACGGCTCACCCACCATGTCAAGAACGGTTTTAAGAGCGGCCATCTCGCCAATCTGATCAGCCAGGCCACCACCATTATCAGCAAGGTCCTGTCGGTGCTGCTCCTCTGGTTCGGGGCGAAAGAGGTGCTAGCCGGCAACCTCACCGTGGGCCAGCTCATCGCCTTCAACATGCTCTCCTCCCGGGTGATCGCCCCGATTCTCCGCCTGTCCCAGATCTGGAAGGAGTTTCAGCAGGTGAAGATCTCGGTGGCCCGGATCGGCGATATCTTCACCTGTACGGGGGAGCCGGGCTTCGATCCGGCGCGGGTCACCCCGCCGGCGATCTCCGGCAAGGTGGTTTTCGACCGGGTTTCCTTCAAATATCGGCCGGACGGGCTGGAAATCCTGAGCGATGTCACAGTATCGGTTGCTCCCGGCGAAGTGGTGGGGATCGTCGGCAGCACCGGCTCCGGCAAGACCACGCTCGCCAAACTCCTGCAGCGGCTGTATGTCCCGACCCGGGGCCGGGTGCTGGTCGACGGGGTCGATCTGGCCACGGCGAATGCCTCCTGGCTGCGCCGCCAGATCGGGGTGGTGATCCAGGACGGCGTGCTGTTCAACGGCTCGATCCGCGACAACATTACCTTGAATGAACCGGAGCTGGCGATCGAGGCGGTGATCCATGCCGCCCAACTGGCCGGGGCGCACGACTTCATCATGGAGCTGCCGCACGGCTACGACACACCGGTCGGCGAGCGGGGCGTGCAGCTGTCGACCGGTCAGCGCCAGCGGCTGGCAATTGCCCGGGCTTTGGCCGGCAATCCGCGGATGCTCATCCTGGACGAGGCGACAAGCAGCCTCGATTACGAATCGGAGCTGACCATTCAAAAGAACATGCAGAGGATCTGCGCCGGCCGCACCGTCTTTATCATCGCCCATCGACTTTCCACCATTCGCCATGCCGACCGGATAATTACCTTGGAGAGAGGGCGGGTGGTCGAAGACGACAGCCCGGCGGCACTGCTCGCCGCGGGCGGACGTTATGCCACGCTCCATACCATAGAGGAGGGCAGCTATGCCTGATACCGACCAGACAAAATCTCCCGGCCAATCGGCCGAATCCGTCTCATTCGGCAGAACCCGGCTCGGCCGGGCCTTGGCCGGCCGCCGGCAAAATCGGGAGATGCGCCGCGACTACGAGTTCCTGCCGGCTACCCTGGAAGTGCTGGAGCGGCCGCCGGCCCCCTTTTCCCGGGCCATGCTACTGTTCATCGTGATGTTTGCCGCCGTGGCCACCCTCTGGGCGACGCTAGCCAAAATGGACATCGTGGTAAACGCCATGGGCGTGGTCATTCCCAAGGGCAAGGTGAAGATCGTCCAGCCGCTCGAACCGGGCATCGTCACTGCCATCCATGTCCGCGACGGCCAGACGGTCAAGGCGGGCGATGCCCTGGTTTCGATGGACAAGGCCGACGGGCTCGCCGATATCAACACCCTGACCCAGGAGCTGGCCAAGGCCGATCTCGCCATTCTCAGGCTCGATGCGGAACTGCAGCACAATGCGGCGCTCTTTGAGGCATCGCCGGCAGCCGATCCCGAGACGGTGCAGCTGAACAAAAGGCTGCTGGACCAGTCGATGGCCGCCCAGGCGGAAAAAGTCGCCACCCTGGCCACGGAAATCGAGCGCTGTTCGGCCGAGTACGAAACCATCCGGGTAAGCGTCCGGCGCCTGTCCGAGTCGCTGCCGCTCACCGAGGGTCTGTATGAGAAAAAGAAGATCCTGGCCGAAAAGCAGCTCATCTCCCAGGCTGAGCTGCTGCAGGCCCAGATTGAGATGAGCGATGCCCGGCACAACCTGCAGGCGACGGAAAGCCAGTTGCAGGAGGTTGCGGCGCGGCTTACCCGAACCAAAGAGGAGAAGGAGCTGGCTGCAAGCGAGTACAAACGGGACTTGCTGCGCCAGCTGACGGAAGCGAAGAGCAACAGGGAAAATCTCACCCACCAGCTGGCCAAGGCCGAGAACCGCCAGACCCATTTCGACCTGAAAGCACCGGCGGACGGCATTGTCCAGCAGCTCTCGATCAACACCGTCGGCGGGGTGGTGACAGCCGCGCAGCCGCTGATGATCATCGTGCCGACCGATGGCGGCCTGGAGATCGAAGCCAAGGTGCTGAACAAGGATATCGGTTTCGTCACGCCGGACCAGGAGGTGTCGGTGAAGGTCGCCGCCTATCCCTTCACCCAGTACGGCGACCTGACCGGCAGGATCGACTGGGTGGCACGCGATGCAGTGATCGATCAGCAACTGGGACCGAACTACCCGATCCGGGTGGCGGTCGACAACTACAACCTGCCCAATATCGTGGGCGGGCGACAGGGGGCGATCACGCCGGGCATGACGGTGACCGCCGACGTCAAGGTCGGCAAACGAAGGGTGATCGAATATTTTCTTGGCCCGATAATGCGTTACAAAGATCAAAGTTTACGGGAGATGTGACATGACAAGCGAAAAACAACCAAAGGAAGGCGAAATCAAAACCAGTGAGGCGGAGGCGACCGAGGCCCTGAAAGAACATATCCACGCTCAGTCGCTCAAGGTGCTGCAGCGTCTGCCGGCGATGGGGCCGGTGATCATGCTCTACCTGCAGTCGTCGCACCGGCGCTACCAGTTTATCGGCGATCTCGAATGGCTGCTGCTGCCGCCGCTGGTGCTCGGCCAGTGCAAGCTCTACATGAAGAAGGAATATCCCATCTCGTTCGTCAGCTGGGCCTTTCTCGACGAGGCGGCCGAGAAAAGGCTGTTCGCCAACGGCGGCAAGCTGCGGCCGGAGGACTGGAAAAGCGGTGATCGACTGTGGCTCATGGATGTCGTCGCCCCCTTCGGCGGGGTGGAAAACATGCTGCGGGATATTCAGAAAAACGAATTTCCCGGCCAGGTGGTGCGGCTGCTTGCTCCCGATCCCAAGACCGGCGGCGTCACCGCCCGGGAACTGCCGCCTTATTTCGGAACGACCGAGGCGACGGCAAAACCGGCGGAAGGTGAAAAGGAGCAAGGCAAAAACGACAACCCTTCTGATTCCGTGAGCCACTGATACCGCGGAGAGTAGGGGCGAAAAATTTTTCGCCCATCAATAACGGAAAGAAATTTTATTATGAAGCTTTTGAACAGGATTTACCTGATCTTCCTGGTCGTACCGGTCTGTCTTGCGGTTGCTGCTCCCTTGAGAGCTATGAATCTCGAAGAAATCGTCCGGCTCGCACTTGAACACGATGCCCAGCTGCGAGCCGATATACTTGCCGCCGAAGCCCGCAATGCCGACGGCTGGCAATCGATGGCCACCTACGGCCCGACCCTTTCCGCTTCCGGCAGTTATATGGGCAGCCGGGATTCTTCCACGCCCGAAAGCGGCGCAGAAGCGCAGGCCCGGCGAGCCAACTTCCGCGAAGGCGCAGTGACCGTAGGCCTCACCCAGCCGGTCATCGATCTGGAAAAGATCAATCAGGCGAGGCAGGGCGCAACCGAAATGGATGTGGCCACGCTGCTTAAAAAGAAGGCCCGCGAAGAGCTGCTGCTGAAGGTCCACGAACGGTACTATGCGGTCCTGTCGGCGCAGGAAAACCTTCGGCTCGCCAAGGCGGAAAGCGGCGCTCTGCTGACCCAGGTGGGTAATGCGGAGACAAAACTTACCCTCGGTTACGGCACCGTCACCGACCGGCACAATGCCGAGGCCCGCTATCGCCTGGCTCTCGCCGCCGAGGTTGCCGGTCAGAGGGATCTTGACAACAGCCTGAAGGCCCTGGTGGAACTGATCGATCGGGAGATCGCGGGCGAGATCGAGGAATTGCCGCCGGATCTGGTTGTGCCGAATATTCCGGGGGAGGTTGACGCCTGGCTGAAGGTTTCCCGGGCGCATAATACCGACCTGGGTATCAATACGTTGCAGGCCGAAACGGCCCGGCTGCAGTATCGGGCGGTCCAAGGTCGGTTCCTGCCCTCCCTGGTCCTCTTTGCCGATTACAACGATCGCCAGTCGACCGA
>MGTI01000060.1:28203-31152 GCA_001799365.1 Desulfobacterales bacterium GWB2_56_26
GGGGTGAAGGTTCTCCTCGATGTGCTGAACGCCCAGCAGGACTACTACCGCTCCCTCCGCCAGTTCAAGACTTCGCGTTACGACTATATGGTGCTGCTGGAACGGTTTCGGCAGGTTGCAGGCGTTTCGTCGGTACTCACTGTACCGATTCTCCCCGAAGCCTCGCCGGCAAGAGAGGTGGCCTCGGTAGATATGCCCCTGCAAATCCACCAACCAATGGAGGCTGAGAGATAAAGAGATGGAGCCATCTCGGCCAAACGCAAAAAGACCATCAACAAAAAATTGGGCGGAATTCGCCCGAGCCGATGCTCCCAAATGTCGGCAAGCCATACTTACCTGAAATCGTCTTCTGGAGGCGGTCATTTATCAACATAACAACGGAGTGCATCGAATGAAAAAATTATTTCTCTTACTCTTGATTCCCTGTTTTCTCGTCGGCTGTGTCGCCACACCCGAAAGGATAGCCAAAACCTCCAGACAGGATTCTCTGAAGTTTTCCCCGCCGAAGATGAAACTCTCAAGCTTTTCTTCCGCAAAACTTGAAGCACTGCAAGTAATTGATGCCATAGCTAACGATAAAGACAAAGCAGCTCTGGCTAAAGATCTGGAGGCAAAACTGCAAGCACAACTTAGCCCCTTGGTCGCCGCCTGGCCTGCCGGAACCGGCGAAAACGAGACACTGCTTATCCAGCCGAAAATCGTCCACCTGCGTATTATCAGCAGCACAACCAGATTTATGGTCGGAATAATGGCCGGCCAATCCTCCGCCACTCTTCAACTCAATTTAGTCGATGCAAAAACAGGCGATATAATTGCCAACCCCGAAATCACCAAAATCGCCCTGGGCCAGGGAGGCGGCGGCGAGAATGATTCCAACTTGCTCGATTACCTGGCAAATATTGCCCACCAGTATGTGCTGGTGAACATGTAATTGGCCCAAAGGAAGCAACTTACCGATTTTTGGAGTGTCAACTACCTTTTTGTTCGAGATACTTGGTCGCTCGGCAAATGGGTGGAGATGAAAAAAATCTTGATGGACTTAGGAGGAATAAAAAATGAAAAAAATAATAATTCTTGCTGGGATTTTTCTTCTCACAAGCTGTTCGGCTCACAGTCCGTTTATCGCCAAGAATACGGCAAATGTCACAACGGTGTCTCAAAACAAGTATCCGGCCCACTCCAACAAAGTACTTCTCACACCTCAAACTCTTCCCGAATCGGATAAAATTGAAGTGCTGGAGACAATTGAGGTGGGAAAGGTTTGGTACGGTTCCAACAAAAATGTAGCATCATCTTTGGCGGAAAGAGCGAGAGCCATAGGAGCAGATGCTGTTATTGATTATAAGACATGGAAGCAACCTTCCGGGTTTTCCTGGTTTGCGCCGCATGGCTCAGGCAAGGCAATTAAAATACTGGACAAGTCATCTATCGACCTTTCTTCGATTCAAGGAGAATGGCTATAAATAAGCCCATTTGCATCATTTTCAACAAGGATCCAGCCGACATTTCGCATAACGGGAGCCGTGGCTGACCTTTGTTGTTTGGCCTCAAAGTGTGTGGCGTCAAATTTTCACTCGCGATCAAGAGCAAAGATTTGACATCTATGTTGCTTATGTCGGACTCAGGAAATGTGAACCATTGACTGTGGCCGCGGATATCGCTTCCGAGTGTTTGAAAAGCAATGGCGATCTACCACCTTCACCTTGTCAGGTGCTCGTTTGCTGGATGAATTAATTAATCCAATGTAATACTGATCAACTATCGGTGAAGAAAAATCGTCCAGGAAGAGGAGAAGAGAAGATGCGAGAAAAGATAATGCAGCTATTTCCCAGGAAGAAAAATATTTGGGTTTTTTCTTTCGTCGTGATGTTTTTTGTCGCTGTGCCTTCACTCAAAGCACAGGTGGAACCGGTTGACAACAATGTCTGGATCTATTCGAGCCTTTTCGTTGATCGTTTTGGATTATCTGTTGAAAATGTCTCGCCTTCTTTGGACGGAGCTCAGGGTGTAGCCGTCCGTCTGGTGCCGTTGACCCGTCCGCGTTGTCATGAGACATCAAACGGAGAGGAGTGTGTCGCGTCTTACCAGTGGTTGATGGATATCTATATCGATGTCGACAAAGATATCGGCATAAAAGGAAGCGCAGCCCGGCAGTTTATTCCGTGGAGGAGTTCCCTATACTTTCTCGGCCGACATGATCCATCGCTGGCGAATCATCTGGAGGAACGATTCGGCCTCAAGGGTGGCAACCTGTATCGGATTGAAAAGGACGGTAGCCGTACCGAACTCGAATTCAAGGTTTTCAGTTACAAACGTCCCATAGAAAATGGCCTGCAGGTTGTGGAAGTAAGGGTCTCGGGCGATGCTGTTCTGGATCACCCGGAGTTGGATCGAGAGGTTACCTTTGCCGATTCGGCGGGCAAGATTGTGCATCGGGTGCGCATCCCCGCCGTATACTGGCCCAAGGTCGTCGAGTACCGGCAGCAATATCCTGAAATAACAGAGCGGAACTGGTCCAGAGGTTATGAAAAAGACCCCCATATCTGGACATATACAAAAGAGTTTGCCGGGCAATATGGTCTCCCGCACGAGAACATTTCGAACGATATGGATGGCGCCATAGCCATTGCCTTCCGGATGGATACGGATGGGGTGAAAGATTGCGGCTATCTTAATGATCCGGATCATACCCCATATTGTAACGGAACGTCTTTTTCTGAGTATTTCGATGTGTACTTTCCTCCTGAGACGAAACTCATTTATAAGGCTCCATATCTTACAGATTTTTATAAAGGTTTTGGCAGCTCATCGACCTTTCTGCATGAACAGCAAGAAAAATTTTATGATAGAAATCTTTACCCTCATTTAGTGGAATCCGGAGGATTTGAATTCAGTGCTTTGATATATCGACATAAGAAGAGAAGTTTCTTTAATCTTATTGAAACCGAG
>MGTI01000060.1:31266-37268 GCA_001799365.1 Desulfobacterales bacterium GWB2_56_26
ATCAGAGAATTTTGGGCAAATACACTCATGCAAAAATACCTGTAGAATTTGTAAGAAAGGCATTTCTGTATGAAAAAGAATTAAGGAAGATAATTCTGGAAAATAAAAAAAACGCTAACGAATATGATATTATTTCAAAATTTATAAATACCCATCCCAAAAGCCTTCTTCACTGCTTAAAGGCGCATGAATAGTTCCGGATATTGACAGGTAAACAACTCTATGAAGAAATCTACTCTCACCGACGCAGAACGAGCTTCTCAGGCCCATATGGCCTATCCGGTGTCCCCTATCACGGCTGTTGATGGAAATACCGGCAACTGGATTTCAGCAGGCAGACCACAGGAATTGGACAATGGTTTGGAACTCTACACCCTGCAGAAACCAGGGACCAAGGAGGTGATGTTTGTTATCCGCGGTTCCGATTGTATTCCCAATGCCGCGGCTGACTGGTCGCCAAATAGTGGAGCGAATATGGCCTTTGCAGGAAGCCTGCACCCGCAACTTCAAGAGGCAATACGATATATCAACAAATTCATGGAGGACCATGAAGGAGAAGGCTTAATTTACAGTACAACAGGCCACTCCAAAGGGGGCGGTTTTGGACAAGTCATTGCCCATACCTTCGGCTTTGAAGGGACCGCACTGGATCCAGCCCCTGCTGGAGCAGTTGTTGAAAGCGAAGAATACCTGGATTTCGTCCATTCGCTTGGCATCCAACCTCAAGGGATACCGGAGCATGGTTTCACCAATTATGTAGAAAAAGGCAGTCTCGTTGGTGATACTCTGGAAAATCTGACTATCTTCGGATTCGGGACTGGAGCGCATCTTGGCGATACCGTGAGAGTCGATATGGCCCCGGACTCATGGTGGTGGAATTCAGACATAATGGAACAACATTCTACTGTTGATGACACATTTTCTCAGGCGACACAAGGCGCAGCCTATGTTGTCGGCAAGGCACTCGAGAATGCCCTCGATGAGAGGCAGCAGCTTCTTGAAAGACAGGCGCAATTCCAGGCAGATCAGGAAGGGTTCGATAATACCGCTTTTTTTGTTACGGTACCAGAACTGATCAGTATCGAAAACGACCTGAAGGAATGTGATCGGGAAATAGCGAAGTTGACCGTTATCAGACTGAACAAGCTCCAGGAAGAGTATGGAATTGTAGATAACTGGATGAGACAGGCAGATTTTCAGGTTAGTGACCCTTCACCTCAAGTTATAGAAAATTTAGCAAGATACTATCAAAACGGCATCGGTAATGTTGTTGACGGCAGCTTGTACCTGAACTCAAAGGAGCTTCTTTCACTCGAAAAGGATGGTAAAGCCTTAGAAAATAAGATAGCTGCCATGGGGGGATCAAATGCCTATGAAAATGCAGATACTCTGCCTTTAGAATCCCAACTGAGACAACTGAATTCGCGGATCCATGAAATCCAGGAACAACAGCAGGAACTGCTTCAGCATAAGTATGGGGACCAACTGGATTCTTGGATGAAGACGGATTCTTTTCTTGAAAAGGCCATTCCCGAGAAGAGTTCTCTTGACTCCCTTTCCAATGACGACAAGGCGATAATCCAAAACCCGCACACGTTGCAAAAGCTTCTGCAAGAGCAGGCAATTCTACAAAAAAGAGTGCAGGCTTTGACTGCTATTGAGCCCGAAAATTCCACGCAACAGCAGGCGGGTGGCTCAGGCGAGGTGGCTTCTTTTTCAAGCTATGTGATTCAACCAGGCGATACCTTGTCCGAGATAGCTAAACAGCACAATACGACTGTTGGGGATCTCTTGCTATATAATCCGGAAATTGACGATCCTGATAAAATATTCACTGGGGACGAACTGATTATTCCACCGGAGGATTGGGAGTATCCTGCATTACATCCTATTACCGATGCAGACGGCAACCCAATTTTGCTTGCCTCAACTGATGGAGCGATTATCGAAGAGATATTGTGGGAAAGCGAAGAAAATGGGAAAAAAAACGAATCCCTGGATGAAGATTTCGCGGACATCGATCAAAAAGTGAGCGACCCAGACCCAAGAACCGAAGCGTCCACATTTTTGGGCCTCGACACCGAGCTCTGGAAGGCGATGTCGCAAATCGCAGCAGACGCGCAAAAGATTGAGCAGGTTGGCGACGACGTGTCGGCGCTTATCCAAGCCTTCAGGCAGGGGAGCGACTGGGATGCCTTCGAATCGACGGTGAATCTCCTTAAATCGTTGGACACGGTTGCCGGACTGAGCAAAAGCTATAAGACGCTGTCGGGCGATGTTTCCGAGGCCATCCAGGGGACGTCGAGCCTGGTCAATGCCATCGGCGATCTCATAAGGCTGCAGCAGGCTCTTCAGGATGGCGACGAATGGGCGATTGCCTCCTCCGCAACGTCAATGGTCGACAATGGTATCGAGGCGTACAATCATTTTTACGGAAATCCTGAAGCCACTAAAACGCTGGGAGCCCTTGGCGCGTCATATTCCGGAGCCGCCGCCTCTATCGTCGGTCTTGGCATAAGCATAAAGCAGATGGCCGATGCCTTCGATGACGGCGATGCCATCGCTAAAATGCAGGCGACCTTGAGTGTAGTGCAAAGCGGTCTAAGTACCTATGCGGCGGTATCGCAGGCAGTTTCGGCCATGTCGACGGGAACGGCAGTCGCAACCGGTGCAGCCAAAACGGTGGGCGATGCCCTGCCGGCGATTGGCTGCGCCATCGGCATTGCCCAGGGACTGTTGGCTATTGCCGATGGCGACATACAGGGGGGAACCGAGCAGATCGGCTTGGCAATCGCCACAACTATCCTTATGTCCTGCGGGCCGTATGGCTGGATTGGCGCTCTGGTTCTGCAAATCGGCAATGCCACCCGCAACTGCGACGGCCAGATCATCGACACTGAAAATATCGAGGAATTCACCGACAACATCGCCCCAGCCGGAGATGAGGCGGCCCATGCGGCCATTGTCAGCATCGAGAAGCCCGCCGAATGGGGAAACGATATCTACGAAGACAACATCTATTATTCCGGTTACGACGTCGATATGCTGGCCGAGGCGGGGGTGGATATCCCCGAGGATTTGAAACCGCAGTTTGGTTTTGTCAAGATGAATGCCGAATTCTTCAATCCATTACGCTACACCCAGTATATTGAGGATCTCGACGAAATGAGTCTGTCCGATATCTGGGACAGCCTCTATATCTCCCAGGCAGTCGTAGCGACCATTGCTCTTTTCCATAAAGATGAACCGCCGCAGGCCTCCGTCTGTTTTACCCAGAACGAAAATGGCCAGTTGGCCATCAGTGTCGGCGGCGATAAGAGTATGCGGGAAGCAGCCGAATCCTACGGTTCTTCAGCCCTCAAAGTAATGGAGTATTATCAGAACAACGGAGGTCGCTTGTTAATTGACGGCTCCCTGCCCAGCCTGACGCTTATCCGGGGCGGTGGATCGACCATCAACTACCAGAGCGAAAGCGGCGGCCGGACTTCGGTGGTGCTGGACGATATGTCCCAGGCGCTGCAGGAGCTGTCGGCGGCGCTCTACGCGAGAGACCGTGGTGACCGGCTGGATTCGGCGATTGACATTTCCCGCAACTCGCTTGGCGACATCGATTTTGCCAAGGTCGACCGGATCATGGCCGGGTATGGATTTAAGAAGAACGGCATGACCTACACCTATGGCGAAACGAAAGAATTGACCGGCGTCTCCTACGGCAGCGGCGTCTTCAGGGGCGGCGGCAATGTCGGCGGGCCGGAAGGGCAGCATTTTGTTGCCAAAGATCGGGATATCACCTCATTGCCCCTGCGCGACGACCAGCGGCCGTCCCAGACGATGGGGGAGATCATCAAGATTGTCGGTTTGAACAACGCCTTTGCCGGGGCGGGGGCCGAGCTGCTCGCCATGGCCATGATTTCCGGGGGACTGCTGGGCCTGGCCGCGCCGGCGGGGGCTGGGGTCATGCCCGAGGCGGAGAACGATATTATCAAGCCGCTCGATAAGGCAGAACTGGAGCAATATCTGCAAAATCCGCAAACATTCGAGCAAGAGGCGGCGGAGGAAAATAACCATGCCACGCGGCCGCAGCCGTTGCCTGCCTTTACTGGCCCTGTCGATACCGTGCAGTTGCAGCAATTCCTGGAGGAACACTGGGGCGAGCTGTTGCGCGATCCGGCAAGCTTTACAGGGATTTCCGAGAGCGCCTATTTGTATCGTCAGCCGATCGGCTACTACGACCTACAGAGCGACGGCACGAGGCCGGGGCCTATCGGTGGCCATATTTCCCGTGAGGAAGATCTTCTCCTGCAGCGACAGGTTCCCCGGGGGCAGACAGCTCCCGAGGCTGCAGCCGGTGAGAACACTACCGACCACCTTCCCGGCCAGAGCTTCACCGGCTACCGGGTCTATCCCGATGCCCAGCCCCTTGCTTCCGGCGCCGCCACCGGTCCGGGACAGGAGGCCGGCCCGGTTTTCATCATGGCCGAGGATTCGAGCCTGCGCTTTCTCCTCTCCGAACTGCTTGAAAACACCGTGCCAGGCAGCTATGCAAAAAGCGAGGACGGTTACAGCCTGGTCTCCTTCGGATCGGTGGAGAATGGCCGGATCTACCGGGAGGCAAACGGCGATATCCGGTTCGAACCCACCCCAGGTTTTGTCGGCACCGGATCTTTCCGCTATACTGTGCGAAACAGTGCGGGCGAACTGCTCGAAAAAGTGGCCACGGTGCAGGTCGAAAATGTCAACGACCTGCCGCTGCTGGTGGATGACGTTTTTACCCTCACCGAAGGGCAGCCGTTCTTCCTCGACCACCTTCTGGCCAACGACCGCGATCCGGAAGGGCAACCGCTGACCCTCGATCACTTGCGCGGCCTGGAACACGGGGAGATTGCCTTGGTGGGCGGTCGTCTCGCCTTTCTTGCTGAGGCGGGGTATTACGGCGATGTGGTCTTTTCCTATTGGGTGTATGACCAGGCTGCCGCCTATCCGGCGATGGCCACCGCCACCCTTACCTATCTCGACACCAATGCCGGCGTGTCCGTCGCGGACGACCGCTTTCTCGTCCTGGAAGACCATGCCCTGACCATTACTATCGATAAGCTGCTCACAAACGATATCGAACACGACGGCGAGAACATCACCTTCACCGGCCTGGGCGCCGCCAGCCACGGCACCGCCCAGCTTCAGCCGGACGGCACCATTCTCTTTACTCCGGCACAGGATTATGCCGGGACGGCTGCCGGCTTCAGCTACAGCGTAACAGACGATTCCGACAACGTCTCCACCGGCTGGGTGGCAATCGAAGTGCTCGATGCCCGGGAAGCCCCGGTGGTGAGCGCCGTGACCCATGCCTCGATTAATGAGGATGAAGTCCTCACCTTCAGCCCGGAGGAGATCGCCACATTCGTTGCCGACGCCGACGGCGACGCGCTGCACCTCGATTTTATCACCAATCTGACGGGCGGGAAGATCGTCACGGCAAACGGCTACTACTCCTTCGTGCCCGACCCCGATTACGCCGGCCCCGCCTCCTTCGACTACCGGGCGAACGATAACCACCGGGGCCTGGTCAACGGCCATCTGGCCTTCGAGATCCTACCGGTGAACGACCCAATAGAAATCGGCCAGGATGTTCTCGTTACGCTGGAGGATCAGGCGGTGGCCGTGCAGGTCGATCAGCTCATCGTGGGCGACCACGATGTGGACGGCGCCACAATCACCTTTACCGGCGTAGGGGCGAGTGCCCACGGCAGCGTAGCCCTGGGGCAGAACGGCACCATCGTCTTTACCCCGGAAGCCGATTATGCCGGCAGCGATGCCGGTTTCGAGTATACGGTGCAGGACGACGTCGGACTCGAATCGACGGGCTGGGTGCAGGTGCGGGTCGAGAACGTGGGCGACGCCCCGGTGGCATTCGGGGACAGCCTCGATCTCCCTGAAGACCAGCCGCTGACCTTCGATGCGGCGACGCTCGCGAGATTCGTCCGGGATGCCGATAACGACGAACT
>MGTI01000061.1 GCA_001799365.1 Desulfobacterales bacterium GWB2_56_26
CTTTGTTTTTGCCAATGTCTCGCAGGATACTCTCGACTATACCGGCCCTTCCGTGAATAAGGGGTCGAAAGCCTTGCTCATGGGGCTTGGCAAAGAGAAAAGAAGGGAGCTGCCAGGTGAATTCAGCGGGACTCTGCCGGCCTCGTGCTCCCGGCCGCTGGTCTTCCTGCCAGGTACCCTGATAGTTCAGGGTTGCTCCTATACCGAGGGTCCGAGCCTGGCTAAAGCGCTCGCGGAATGGCCCGATCTTTTCGACTGGCCGATAATCTTTCTGGTCGATGACAGCCGCGAAACCGCCTCATCGATGCAGGACTTTCTCTGGACCATCTTTACCCGTTTTGAACCCGCGGCCGATATCTCAGCCAGAGCAACCTCGGTCAACCGCTTCCATGTCGGTCTGCATGCTCCCGTCGTCATCGATTGCCGGATGAAGCCATGGTATACGCCTGTTCTCGAAGTCGATCCCGCAACCAAGGAACTTGTTGACAGAAAATTCGCTCGAATAATTCCGGCCGAGTGGCGCAAAGCATGAACGAGCCCATCCGGCTGCAGAAATATCTTGCCCAGTGCGGCATTGCCTCGCGAAGAAAAGCCGAAGAACTCATCGCCGCGGGGAAGGTATCGATTGATGGTCAAGTGACCACCGAAATGGGCGTGGTCATCACTCCCGGATTGCAGAAAATCACCTGCATGGGCAAGGTGGTCGAAGAAAGGGAGCGATTTGTCTCTTATCTGCTGAATAAACCCAAGGGGTATGTCACCACTCTTGCCGATCCGCAAGGACGGCCAATCGTCACCGAACTTCTGAAGGATGTGGACGTACGCCTTTTTCCCGTCGGCCGGCTCGATCTGGACACGGAGGGGGCACTCATTCTGACCAATGACGGAAGCCTGGCCCAAAAGATCCAGCACCCCAGCCACGAAACCAACAAGACCTATGAAGCGCTGGTCAGAGGCATACCGGATGACCATGACATCCATCACTTACAAGTAGGCATCCTGCTTGAAGGGAAACGGACCTCTCCGGCCAAACTGAAGATGCTCAACCGGCAAGGCGCCAACTGCCTGATGGAAATTATCATTCATGAAGGCAGAAAACGGCAGGTAAAAAAAATGTTCAGTCATATCGGCCACCCGGTTTTGCAGCTCAAACGTACGGCATACGGCAAGCTGCAACTTGGCAGCCTGCAAACCGGCAGGTATCGCCAGCTTAACTCCGCAGATTTAAAAAAGATCTTTTTATAGAATTCTCTTTACAAATCATCAATTAGCTGATTAAATCTAGCTAGTTAGGAAGTTGATTCGGATTCTGGCGCCTGGAATCAGTGTTTAACTTATTGAATATACAAGTTGTTTTTGTTCAGCAAACAGCTTCCTGCCTAAAGCGTGAACTTCACTTGGTTTATTGCGTAACGTTATTATGCAACTGCAAAACGCATAATATTGGATTCTAATTTGATATCCGAAAACAGGAGTTAAGTATGAACAAATCAGAACTCATCGAGGCATTGGCACAGGACATCAATATTCCTCACCGTGAAGCCGCAGCTATTACCAATACAGTGATCGAAACGATGACCGAAGCGTTGGCCAAGGGAGAGAGTATTGAGATACGTGGATTTGGCAGTTTCGTTATCAAGAAATACGGTTCATACGAAGGCAGAAATCCGAAAACGGGACGAAAAATCGAAGTAAAGCCAAAAAAACTACCGTTTTTCAAGGTCGGTAAAGAATTGCGGGAAAAGGTCAACAACAGCAAGTAGGCTGTATCCCAAAGCAATTGATTCGCAACAGAAACAGCGCCCGGGCAGATTTACTTTACTGCCTTGGCGCTGCCCTCTGGAAATTAAGCTTACAGTCGCCCCTCTCCGACAATTTCTCCGATAACATCATATACTTGAGTCTCGGTGATTCGGACTGCAACAATGTCGCCTGGGCTTGCCACTCCGTCATTGATATAGGTGCAGCCATCCACCTCGGGCGCCTGGTACCGTGTTCGACCTTCAAGGAGCAGATCGGTTTCACTGCTCAACCCCTCGATCAAAACCGGTTCCACGCGTCCGATGTATTTCTTTTGAATTTCCATCGAAAGTTCCCGCTGAACTGCCAGAAGATGCTCTTGCCGCCGAACCTTTTCGGGATCGGGCAATTGGCCGGCGAATGACTCGGACGGCGCGCCCTCTTCATTGGCATAGGGAAAGACGCCGACATGGTCGATGCGAGTTTTTCGCAGGAAACTCTCAATTTCCAGAAAGTCCTGTTCCGTCTCCCCGGGGAAGCCGACCAGAAAGGTAGTTCGTAAGGCAATGTCCGGCACAATGTTGCGAACTTTCTCAACTAATCGATAGAGGCTTTCCGCAGTGTAACGCCTGTTCATGAGACGAAGCATTTTGTCGTTCACATGCTGCATCGGAATATCGAGATAAGGAACAATCCGCCGATTTTCCGCCATGAGATTCAGCAATGCATCGGAGACGCCGGTAGGATACAGATAGAGCAGCCGAAACCAGGGAATGGTTGTCTCACTGAGCAGCCGACCCAGAAGCCCCTCTAGGCAACTATTGTCACCTCTATCCCGTCCGTAGGCAGTGATGTCCTGGGCGATCAGCGAGAGTTCTTTTACCCCGCCTTTCGCAAGCTGCTGTGCTTCGGCAATCAAGTCCTTGATCGACCTGCTCCGCAGGCTGCCCCGTATTGCCGGAATCATGCAGTACGAGCAGCGGTTGTCGCACCCTTCCGTTATTTTAAACCAGGCGCGGAACTGAGGGGTCGATATAACTCTCGGTGTTTCACTCGTCATGAGAAAACGGTCTGGAAGCAACACTCTGCTCTTCTGCTTGCCGTGCATGAGATCGCCTATTATTCCTGCTATATCGGCCGCCCCCTCGGTGCCTAGAAAGAGGTCCACCTCGGGCAACTCCTCGCTCAGATTCTCCTTGTACCGTTGCACGAGGCAGCCGACGACGACAATGTGTCTTTCGGGATGAGCCTCTTTAATCTTAACCAGTTCAAGTATCTCGGCAATCGCCTCTTCGACCGCCGACTGAATGAAGCCACAGGTGTTCAGGATGAGCACGTCGGCAGCTTCCGGCTCCTCCGTCAACTGCCAGCCGGCCGCTGTCATTGAACCGAGCATTACTTCCGAATCGACGAGATTCTTTGCGCATCCAAGACTTATTAAATGAAAAGAAGACATTACTACTCCGAAAATGGTCCAGCAAAAACCAGGCTGAATGAAAAACCAAGCGCCTCTGTCACAGAAAACCGATTCTGCGGGAATCAATCCGTTGAAATTTATAGTTCAATCATGGAAGATTCGCAGTGTCCCAGCAATATCGACAAGGCTCGCTCTTTTTGCTCCAGGAAACGTTCTTGGGAAAACCCTGGACGCCAACTTGCCCCCCAGAGTTCATCGGAAACAACCAGAACTGCAGCAAACTCTATTTTACGAAAGCATGCGACCGAACACAGCGCGGAATACTCCATATCGACGGCGATAACACCATCCCTCTCCTGGAGTTCCTGCAGCAGCCTTTGGTCTTCACGATAGATCGCATCGGTCGACCATACGGAGCCACTGTGGACATTTACGCCGTGTTCGGCGTAAATGCCAGCCAGGTGACTGCGTAACGCACCTGAGGGGGCGGCAGGAACAGCCAGTGGGTAGTATCTAGAGGTACCTTCACCCGATGATGCCATCGTCGGCAAAACGACATCCCCTATCCTCAGATCGGGATTGATCGCCCCGCACCACCCGTAAAGTATAATCTTCTTTGCCCCCAAAGCGATACATTTTTCCATGCACAGCACCGCCATCGGTGCGCCGATGGCAGGTCCAGCCAAAAAATAATTTGCATTCCTGGCGACAGTCAGTTGCGAATTGAAAAGAAAACGGGATTCTCCACTATCATTTTGCAGACGGCGATGACAAGAAGAGGCCTCGGATGGATTGACCAGCAGCAGGCCATTTTCCGGCAGCAGTCTCTCCCTTTTTCCTTTGCGGGGATGGATGAGGATATGCGGTTCCGAATTCTGACACATGGGGGCACCTCAAACAAAAATATCCATGCTATCAAAAAGAAAAAGGGTTGCAGAAGACTCTGCAACCCTTTGGGCGATCTATAAGATCGTATTCTTTCTACAGCTTCTTATCCGAGCAGCGGGTTTGCATAGAGAAGAATCAGAGAGATAACCAGTCCGTAAATAGCAACAGACTCAGCAAGGGCCATACCAAGGATCATGAATACCATCAACTTCGGCTGTACCTCAGGATTTCTTGCCAATCCCTGACAGGCACCATTACCAACAGAACCGATACCGATACCGGCTCCCAGACCAGCAAGACCGATAGAAAGTGCAGCACCGACGCAGATAAGAGCTAATTGAATGTTCCCTTCCATTTTTTTCTCCTTAAAAAGTTATTGTTTGGCCTTCTTCTATATAAAAAATTCTTTATTCCTTCATTTCCCAATGTTGAAAAATTCTACTGTCGCATCAATGGGCATGTTCGCTGGCTTGCGAGAAGTACACTACGGTCAGCAATACAAAAACCATGGCCTGTACAATAGACACGAGAACACCCAGAATCATAATCGGCAGCGGAGCAAAAAAACTGCCGGCAAGCATAAACAGGATGGCGAGCAGGGTTTCCTTCGCCATGATGTTGCCGAAAAGACGAATGGAGAGCGAAAGGAGCCGCGCGAGATTACTGATCAGCTCGATGGGCAGAAGCAGGGGTACGAGCCACCAAACCGGGCCCATGAAATGTTTGTAGTAATGGAGTCCGTGCTCTTTAAAGCCGATAAGATGATGAGAAAACCAGACGATGAGAGTAAGAGCAAGGGTCGTATTGATGCTGGAGGTCGGCGACATAAAACCGGGGATGAGACCGATCAGGTTCGCACAGGCGATATAGAGAGCAAAAGTGGCGATCATCGGAAAAAACTTATCGGTCATCTCCCGGCCCATATTATCGGAGAAGAAATCATCCATGCCGCCGATCGCGAGTTCCCAGAAGTTTTGTCCCTTGCCGGGAACCATTTCAAGATTTCCCAAGGTGAGTTTGGAGACGAAAAACAGAAAGGCCATTACCAGCCACGTATACGTCATGTACGGGGCACACAGTTGTTCGAGCAACGAATGGCCGACCGGGCCGTGCGGGACCGGCAGTCCCAGTTTCTCAAGGATAATCGAAATAAACAGTATCGGATGTTCCATAACTCCTTTTACCTCCTTCCGCTGAAGAAGTAGTGCCTCATCACGTTCAGGGATATAAAAGTGATGGAGAACACTACCGTTGACAAACCCAAAATCAAGCCGAAGATATTGACCATCTGGCTTTTAATTATCACCAGGAGGACAATACCTATAATTACGATGCGAATCCAAAACTTCAGCAAGTAGCCTCTCTGTCCCTGCTGTGCCTGGGCCTTACGTTCATCGAGCGACGGCAACGAGGTCACTGAATGAATAACCTTCAGCACATCGTTGTGAGACACCCAAAAACTGCAAATCGATACAACTCCGCCGATAAAAACGGCAAACCCAAAGGCCGGAGACACCATCACTGCCGAACCGAGGGTTAAAAACACCAGTACGATCCAGCTTATAACCTGCATTTTCTGCAGCGTCAACGACTCTTCAATCACACAACCCTCTAGTCTTCTTCTTTCGGCTTTTCCTGCTTCTCTTGGTCTTTTTCCTTATCCTTATTTCGCCAGAGGATTTCGAGCAGGCTCTTGTAACCGGCGGCAATACCGAAGGCCAGCCCAATAAACGTAAACCATGGTTGGGTTCGGCCATCGAATACCTTCTGGTCAAGATAAATTCCGCCTCCCAAACCTATCAGGATGGCGGCGACAAAGGTAAACCCAATATGACCATAGTTAGCCAGCAGTTGAACAAATTCTTTTTTAACATCCGACATTTTGTTCACCCGCGCTGCACACGCTCAATTCGTTACAATATAGACGAGTTTGGTATCATGACTCCATTGCAAAGTCAATATGTTTTCACTTTTCCACCAATTTTTTGAATGACCATTCAGTCATTTTTACGGCGTTGTCGAGATCTCGTTCACTCTGTGCTGCAGAAATAAAGGCAACTTCAAACTGCGAGGGAGCGAGATATATTCCACCGGCCAGCATCTGCCGATAGTGTCGCGCGTACCTTTCGGTATCGGCCAGCATGGCGGAGGTGAAATCGGTCACCTTGGTGGCGGTGAAAAATGCAGTCATCATGCTGCCAACCCGGTTGAGCTGTACCGGGATGCCTACCCGGGCAGCGACCTCAATGAGCCTTTCGGCGAAAGCGGCCGATTTGGCCTCAAGTTCTTGGTAGAACCGAGGCTGCTGCAGAAGCCGGAGGGCGGCTATTCCCGCCGCCATGGCGAGTGGATTGCCGGAAAGGGTCCCTGCCTGGTAGACCGGGCCGTCCGGAGCCACACAATTCATAATCTCGGCTTTGCCGCCATAAGCCCCGACCGGCAACCCGCCGCCGATTATTTTCCCCAGACAGGTCAGATCGGGGAGTATATTGTAATATTGCTGGGCGCCGCCGTATGCCAGTCGAAACCCGGTAATCACTTCATCAAAAATAAGCACTATTCCCAGTTCCGAGGTGAGGGACCTCAATTTCTGCAGGAAACCGGGCTCCGGCGGAATGCATCCCATATTGCCGGCCACCGGTTCAACAATCACACAGGCAATATCCAGTTTTTTATCCCGCAACGTCGTTTCCAGGACCTGTTCGTCGTTGTACGGGATGGAAATGGTGTTCTTGACGATTTCTTCCGGCACTCCCGGGCTGCCGGGTATCCCCAGAGTCAGGACTCCCGATCCCGCCTTGACCAGGAAAGAATCGGCATGGCCGTGATAACAGCCGTCGAATTTAACAACCACCTTCTTTCCGGTGTAGCCCCTGGCCAACCGGATCGCGCTCATGGTGGCCTCAGTCCCCGAATTGACGAAACGCACCTTCTCTACGGCGGGCAGAGCCTCAACCACCATTGCGGCCAGATCGATTTCCGCGGGGGTTGGCGCGCCGAAACTTGTTCCGGAACCAGCTGCCCGAACCACTGCCTCGATGATCTGCGGATGGGCATGCCCCATGATCATCGGCCCCCAGGATCCCACAAAATCAACATATTCATTGCCGTCCGCATCCCAAAGCGTTGCTCCGGATGCTCTGGTGATGAAAACAGGATCACAGCCGACCGAACGGCACGCCCTGACCGGACTGTTGACACCGCCGGGAATAACTTTTTTGGCTTTCTCGAATAATTCACTGGAGATGGCGAATGACATAATCTCTTCTCTTATATTATAGGGTTTGTTGATCCCGGATACATTTCCGCTTCATTTGTTAAAATGGGCGGCCAGTATAGCATGGGGGTCGTTTCACTGTCAAACACCCTCCTCTTGATTTTTTTTTATTTTGTGCCCAATGTAGGAACCGGATTGACAATTCCCGTTTTCAGTGGAACCGGCCGAGCCTCTTTTCTGCTTGTCAGCCAATGGAGCAGCAGGTAAAGTTGGAAAAAGGGTTGCCCTCCAGGGATTCTTCTATTTTGCATTCAGTTCGCAACAATCTCATTTTCAAAGGAGAAAATAATGGCCAGTGATAAAGTTCTGCAACTCAACGATGCGGAGTTTGATACCGTGATTAAATCCGAACAGCCGACGCTTGTAGATTTCTGGGCCCCCTGGTGTGGACCGTGCAAAGCAATCGGACCGGTAATCGAAGATCTTGCCGGAGAATATCAGGGAAAAGTTACAGTCGCCAAAATGAACGTCGATGACAATCCCGCTACTCCGGGAAAATTCGGTATCCGCGCGATTCCTACCCTGATCCTCTTCAAGGGTGGTCAGGTTGTTGATCAAATTACTGGTTCCGTCGGCAAATCACAGCTCGTAGCACTCATTAATAAAGCCAAATAAAGTCGCAAGGGCTGTCCCTCCTCTGCTGCATTCCGCACCACAGGTGGACAGCCCTTTTTGCTATCCTTCTCTCGTCGACTCTTCATGAAAGATCACTACGAACTCGTTATTCTCGGCGGCGGACCGGCCGGCTTATCAGCTGGTTTATACGCTGCCCGCGCCAGACTCGACCATGTCATGATTGAAAAAGGTGTCCCGGGCGGACAGGTGCTGATCACCGACTGGGTCGATAACTATCCCGGCTTTCCTGAAGGATTGACCGGCTTCGATCTGGTTGAGAAAATGACCCAGCATGCCAAACGATTCGATTTGAATGTCGAAACTGCCTGTGTTACTGAGGTCGATCTGAAGAATGAGCGACGGAAGGTTCTCCATTTGGAGGGTGGCGGCAAAATCACCTGTGACACCCTCATCATCTGCACCGGGGCGAGAGCGAATACCCTGAATGTTCCCGGGGAGATGGAACTGCGCGGTAAAGGCGTTTCCTACTGCGGCACCTGCGATGCGCCTTTTTATCGCAACATGCACGTTGCCGTGGTCGGCGGCGGCAACACGGCGATTCAGGAGGCCGAATATCTGACCAAATTTGCCAGCAGAGTGACGGTGATCCATCGTCGCGACCAACTCCGGGCGACCAAAATTATCCAGGAAATTGCCTTTGCCAACCCGAAAATCGATTTCATCTGGAACAACCGGGTCACTGCCATCGAGGGCGAGAGCGGGGTGGAAAGACTGAGACTTCTTGCCAATGACGGTTCAATCTCAACCCTAGAAGTTCAGGGAGTTTTTGTCCTGATAGGCGTAACGCCCAACAATTCCGGTCTTCCCCTTGATTTGCTCAAGGCCGATACCTGGGGATTTATTCCTACCGACATCGAATCCCGCACGGCCATTCCCGGAGTTATGGCCGCCGGCGATATCTGCAGCAAAGATGTCCGACAGATTGTCAATGCCGCCGGAGAGGGGGCAGTCGCCGTCCTCGCCGCGGAAAAATACCTGCAAGGCTTAAAAAAAACATTACACTAACGGCCCAAAAATGAAGCCTCAATCCCCATTATTTTCTTTTCGGTACAGCTCGTTCTTTTGTCTCGCCCTTCTGCTATTTGTCACGGCAGGCTGCAGCGATTTGCAAAAGACCTTTAATTTTAAATCGATCGACGAAGAGGGCAAGGAAGTCAAGACCGAGCTGGAACTGCCGGCGAAGACCCTCCTGATGAAAGGCATGGACGACTACAATGTCGGAAAATATTTCACAGCCATTGAATTCTTTGAAGAAATTCTCAACAAGTATCCCTTCAGTCCGGAAGCGCCGTTGGCCGAACTGAAGGCAGCAGACTGCAATTATTATCTTGAACGGTATGCCGAGGCGCTGGTGCTGTACGAAGAATTCGAGAATCGTCACCCCACCAACGAGAGTATCCCCTATGTCATTTTTCAAAGAGCTATGTGCAATTATAAGCAGATAGACAGGGTAGACCGGGATACTTCGGGGGCAATCAAATCGATTGCCCTGTTCAAGCAGCTCCTGAAGGCTTATCCCGCCTCTCCCTATTCGGCAGAGGCGAAGGACCGTATTGCCACTGCCACCGAATTCTTGGCCAACCATGAATATTTTGTCGTCGAATACTACGTCAGAACGGAGAAATACGATCAGGCCAAGATAAGGATCAAATTCCTCCTGGCCATGTATCCGGATACCAAAATTGCCGCGAAAGCGACTGAGATGCTCGCTCGACTGGAAGCCGGAGATCCGCCGCGATCTCCGCTTACCTCCTGGCTGCCCAAGCTCAATCTGCGAAGCTGGACAATCTTCAATCAGAACGATGCGGCCAACAGCACCACCACCGCGGAGTGAAAGACCCAGTGCAGAGGCATCCTCTGCACTTCAAGGTCATACCATGTACTTCTCGGAGAATATCCAGTCGCCGTTCAGCGACACCGCCATTGCCCGGACCGGACAGATGGGAACGCAGAGGCTGCAGCCGGTGCATTTTTCGGCATCGAAGACAACCGCCATCTCGGGCCGCTGGATATAGAGAGCACCTGAAGAACATACACCCGTACAGGCTCCGCACTGGAAACAGTTCTTGTCATCCCGGCGAATCCGCGCAGCCAGTCGCTCGATCTGAACTCCCATGCCCCGAAGATAATCGAGCCCGGCCTTGACATTGGTCTTGGTGCTGCCTTTCAGTTCAATAATCATTATTCCTTCACGCTGAAGCAGGATGTCCGCCTTGAGAATATTGAACTCGATATCATATTCCTTTACCAACCGATAAATAAACGGCTGGTCGCTCGTGTCTTTGGGGAATCGGAGAATGTAAATCTGGGTGTACACCTTTTTGCCTCGCTGCTGGTATTGAATGAATACGTAGACGTGTCGATACCGTACGGCTCCTGCCGATACAGGCAGGTTGAATGTACTTTCTGGTCATGGTAATAGCAAGTATCTTTTCGGCAGGGCACAGAGTCGCTCGGCCGATGAAAACTCCCAACAACAATACACTCTTCCGGCATAATGAACTCCCAGATTCTTCACACTCTCCTCCAGGAAGTACAAAGCGGTACCTGCTCGATAGAACAGGCGCTGGCAACTCTCCGAAATTTTCCGGGCGAACACCTGCCGGACGCATGTCTTGACCATCAACGCCACGTGCGGACGGGGATACCTGAGGTCATCTACGGTGCATCCAAAACTGCGGAACAAATTGTCGCCATCGCCGAAGCCATGCTCAGACAGGGCGGACCGGTTATTGCCACCCGGGTCGACCCGAATAAAGCCCGGGAAATACTGCAGAGGCTTCCGCAATTTCACTATGCACGCGATGCGGGCATGCTTATCTGCCAGCCGGCTGAGGAGAACCCAGCCCGGTACCGGGGCAGGACCCTGGTTATTTCGGCGGGAACCTCCGATATGCCGGTGGCCGAAGAGGCCCGCTTGACCCTTACCAGCCTGGGCCATCCGGTGGACAGATTGTATGATGCCGGAGTAGCCGGGCTTCATCGGCTCCTCAGCCGTCAGCATCTCCTGCAAAACGCCAAAGTAATAATCGTCGTAGCCGGTATGGAAGGAGCCCTACCCAGTGTGGTGGGAGGATTGGTCAGCTGTCCGGTGATTGCGGTGCCGACTTCGGTCGGCTACGGGGCCAGTTTCGGCGGGATTGCCGCCCTGCTCGGAATGCTGAACAGCTGCGCTCCGGGGGTCGCCGTCGTCAATATCGACAATGGTTTTGGCGCAGCATGCATGGCCGAGGCCATAAACTGCAGGTAAGTGGAGGGCAGGTGTCGGCAAAGCGGTTCTTGCAGGTTTTTCCAATTAAAACCAGCTGAATCTTGCAAGATTCGGACGTTGCGTTATAATCGCAGAGCTTGCTGCCAAGCTCATCCCATTCCAGCTTTCTCATCCAGAACAATTCAGGGATTTCAATGAATACAACACTCAAGCTGAAACTCGCCTTTCTCGTCGCGGTCATCCTTCTCGCCATAACCACGGTGGTTCCTTCTTTTTTTCCCAGTGCCCCCACCTGGTGGAAAACCTATCTTGCTCCTGAAGGACTGCGTTTGGGTCTCGACCTGCAGGGTGGAATGCACCTGGTCTTGAAAGTCAATCTCAAGAAGGCTGAGCTGAACACGCTCGAGTTTGCCGCCAACGATCTGAAAGACTCCCTGGGCGAACAATCGATCAGTGCAGTGCGGACATCTTCCGCCAGCACCGACACGGTAATCTTCACGCTGCCCAATACCGGAGCCGTGGAAAAAGTGCAGAATCTGATCACCGAGGATTTCCCTGATATCGATGCGAAGATCGAGGCCAGGGAAGGCAGTTTTCCACGTATCATTCTCACCCTGAAGGAAGAAAAGAAGAACTTCATCAAGAACAATGCAGTTGACCAGTCGCTGGAAATCCTGCGAAACCGGATCGACCAGTTCGGCGTTGCCGAGCCCGTAATTATTCGCCAGGGCGAGGACGAAATTGTCATTCAATTGCCCGGCATCGAGGATCCCGAGCGCGCCCTCAAACTCCTCGGCGAAACCGCTCAGCTGGAATTCAAACTTGTTGCCGATGCGGCCGGCCTGAATCTGCAGGAGCTGGTCCGGCAAGCACGAGCGGCCAACGAGTGGCAGGAGGGCGAGAGCCTCACCAAGCTCAATCGGGCGCTGCAGAACAAGCTGCCGGAGAACACCTCCATCTACTTTGAGAAAGAGATCGACAAGGTTACCAAGAAAACAACAGTCACTCCGATCCTTCTGGAAAACAAGATCCTGATGACCGGTGACATGGTCAAAGACGCCCAGGTGCGAATCGGCGGCAGTTTCAATGAACCGTATGTCAGCCTTGACCTGACCAGCCATGGCGGCAAGGTCTTTGCGCACCTTACCGAAAAGAATGTCGGCAGAAGGCTGTCCATCGTCCTCGACAATGTGGTCCGCTCGGCCCCGGTTATCCGTGACCGAATCCTCGGCGGCTCCGCCCAGATCACCGGCAGTTTCAGCCACGAGGAGGCGGCGGACCTGGCCATCGTGCTCAGGGTCGGTGCCCTGCCCGCCCCGGTCGATATCATCCAGAATATGACGGTCGGATCAACTCTTGGCAAGGATTCCATTACTCAGGGAGTTACCGCCGGTCTCTTCGGGGCAGTCATAGTGCTTGCCTTCATGATCATTTACTACCGGCTGGCCGGCTTTTTCGCCAACACGGCAATGATGCTCAACATCGTGCTGCTGTTTTCCGGGTTGGCGATTCTCAACGCCACCCTCACCTTGCCCGGAATTGCCGGCATCATCCTCTCCATCGGCATGGCGGTGGATGCCAACGTGCTTATCTATGAACGAATGCGGGAAGAATTCTTGCTGGGGAAATCGGTCCGATCGAGCGTTGAGGCCGGATACGCCAAGGCCTTCTTCTCCATCGTCGACTCCCAGGTTACCACCCTGATCACCGCGCTGGCTCTCTTTCTGTTCGGCACCGGTCCCATCAAGGGCTTTGCCGTGACCCTGACGCTCGGCATTATTTTTAACCTGTTTGCCGTTTTGTTTTATTCACGGTTTCTTTTCGATGCCATCAATGCCGTAAGGCCGTTGAAGAAAATTACCTTCATGCAGTTTGCCGGAAAGTCCAGTTTCAACTTCATGCGGATAAAAAAAATCACCTATGCGATTTCCATCACCATGGCTACAATCGGTTTTATTGCTTTGGTGATGATCGCCATGGGTCGGGCCAATCTCGGCGTCGATTTCTCCGGTGGTTCCTTGTTGCAATACAAGGCGAGCCAGGATTTTTCGATCGGTGAAGTGAGAAAAGCCCTGGCGGAAAATGACATGGCGGAAGTCGACCTGCAAAAAGTGGAAAATGAACAACGACTGATCGTGAAAATCAAAAAGAGCGACGTCGTAGTGGCCAATCAGGCTGACAAAGTGAATAGCATTCTTTCAGCGCAGTTGCCCGACAATAAATTCGTGCTCGAAGGGGAGTCGGAAATCGGGTCCTCGGTCAGTTCATCGCTTCGCGATAAGGCGCTTATCGCCATCTTCATTTCGTTTGTGGGCATCATCATCTATTTGGCACTCCGTTTCGACATTCGCTTCGGCATCGCCGCAACCGTCGCCACCTTCCACGATATTTTTGTAGTGATCGGCGTGTGCTGGCTCATGAACATGGAATTCACGCTGCTCATTGTCACCGCCCTTCTCACTCTGGCAGGATATTCCCTTAACGACACGGTGGTAGTTTTCGACCGTATCAGGGAAAACAGACCGAAGACCGAGAAATATATCCGCGATGAGACCATCAACGACAGTATCAATCAGGTACTGAGCCGGACCCTCATCACCGGTCTGACTACCCTCTTCACTCTGGTTGCCCTGTTTTTTTACGGTGGCACGGTGCTGCATGACTTCGCCTTGGTTTTGATCCTCGGTATCCTGATCGGAACCTATTCATCAATCTTCGTCGCCAGCCCCGTTCTCACCTTGTGGAAGGAAAAAACAGCATAATAGCCATGATTTCAGAAGCTCATCTGCCGGAATATGTCACCCGCCTCGATGGCCGCGAGACATTTGCCTTCGCCTGCCATTCGGGTGTTCGGTGTTTTACCGATTGTTGCCGGATGCTCGAACTCGCGCTCACCCCATACGACGTACTGCGCCTGAGAAAAGCCACCGGACTAACCTCAAGGGAATTGCTGGAGCACTACATTATCACCGAACAGGATCCCGGAGAG
>MGTI01000062.1:0-26922 GCA_001799365.1 Desulfobacterales bacterium GWB2_56_26
TGAGAATGCCTTCCTCCTGGCCTTGTCTCAGGACGTCGATCATGAGGTGCATCATCCGTGGCTGGTTGAAGGTTTCATCGGCCATCCAGGTCTTCATCGGCAGGGTCATGAAGACGATCCGGCCGAGTCCTTCATGCCGTTCGTAGTAATCGAGCTGCAGCCAGAAAACCTTGCGCAGTTTTTCCTTGAGGTTCTCTATGCCCTGCAGGTGATCGACGATGCGGTCCGTAAGTTTTCCCATCCAGATATCGACAAAAGCGAACACCAGTCTCTCTTTGCTGCCGTAATGCTTGTAAATTGTGGTGAAACTTACCCCGGCTTTATTGGCGATATCGCGAATGGATGCCCGATGGAAATCGGAATTGGAGAAAACCTCCAGCACAGCCTTTTCCAGCCTTTTGTGTATATCTCCGTTCAGTTCGTCTAACATTGTTACCAGTTTGTGGTCATTGGGTTTTTTATCTTGACCAAGAATGAGGTTACCGGTCACGGCCGGTTCGAAGACCCTTGGTTGATCGCATTGTGTAGTGTTGTTATTTCTGAAATTAAATGATAATTGACTGAATTATCGCTATAAAATGATTTGTTTGTTGGCCTATCGTTAAACTTGGATAACATCGTTACACATCTCTGTTGTAATGTATCGCCAGCTTCTTTTCAAGCAAAAAGCGGTGAGGAGCCATCCTTTCTCCTTGTTTCGCAGACACGGCCGGAGCCCGGAAAACGCCCGTCCGAAAGAAATCGGAACGGGCGCCTTACAAGGAGTGGAGCCGGACCGTTCAACCGCCGAACAGCGAGAGAAGGGTTCCGGCCGCGACCGCCGAACCGATAACCCCGGCTACATTGGGCCCCATGGCATGCATAAGCAGGAAGTTGCCCGGATCGTCCTTCTGGCCGACCACCTGGGAGACCCTGGCCGCCATCGGTACCGCGGAAACTCCGGCTGAACCGATCAGCGGGTTGATGTTCATTTTGAATACCCTGTTCATAATTTTGGCAAGGATGACTCCGGCTGCCGTACCGATGGCGAAGGCGGTTACTCCCAATGCCAGAATCGCCAGGGTTTCGACTTGCAGGAACCGTTCGGCGGTGGCGGTTGCGCCCACTGTTACGCCGAGGAAGATAGTGATGATGTTGATCAGCGCATTTTTCGAGGTGTCTTCAAGACGGCCGACAACACCGCTTTCCCTGAACAGGTTGCCGAGCATCAGCATGCCGATAAGGGTGGCGGCGGGTGGCACCATGAGGGAAACGACGATCGTCACCAGGATCGGGAAGATAATCTTTTCTCTTTTGCTGACCTCGCGCAGTTGAGTCATTCTGATCATTCTTTCCTGCTTGGTGGTAAGCAGTTTCATGATCGGCGGCTGGATGATCGGTACCATGGCCATATACGAATAGGCGGCGATGGCAATGGGGCCCAGCAGGTGCGGGGCGAGTTTCGATGAGAGGAAAATCGCCGTCGGCCCGTCGGCTCCGCCGATGATGCCGATTGAGGCCGCTTCCTGAGCGGTAAAAAGCCCGGAAAAAATCGCCCCCATGAAGGTGATGAAAATTCCGAACTGGGCGGCTGCGCCAAGCAGCAGGGATTTGGGGTTGGCGATGAGGGGGCCGAAGTCGGTCATGGCCCCGACGCCCATGAAGATCAAAGGGGGGAAAATACCCAGATGGTCGCCCTGGAAAAGGTAATAGAGCAAGCCGCCGGGGGTGACGGTGTGGATGATGTTGTTCTTGATCTCCAGCACCGGTTCAGACATCATCCCGGCCAGCGGGAGGTTGGTCAAGAGGACACCGAAGGCTATCGGCACCAGAAGTAACGGTTCGAATTTCTTGACGATTGCCAGATAGAGCAGCAGACAGGCAATGCCGATCATGAGGATCATCCCCGGAGTGAGGCTGCCGAAGCCGGTGCTCTTGGCAAAATTCATAAGTGTTTCGAGCATGAGGGGCCTCCTAGGATGACATGACGACCAAAGTGTCGCCGACGTTTACCGATACACCCTGAGATACCGCGACTTCTTTGATCAAACAGTCACTGGGGGCGAGTATCTCGTTCTCCATTTTCATGGCTTCGAGAACCAGGAGGGTTTGGCCCTTGATCGCCTTTTCTCCGGCATTGATCGCTACCCGAAGGATGGTGCCGGGCATAGGAGCGGTAATCCGGCCATTGCTCGGGTTTGATTCGTTTTTTGGGGCCGATACGGGCTGAGCGGCCGGTTTGGCCGGTGTGGGCGAGGGAGCGGTGGTGGCCTTAGTTGGCGAGGGATTGCTCGCTTTCTCTTCGACAAGTTCTTCTATACCGACCTTATATTCGTTACCATTAACAACGACTCTAAACATTTTCATGGGTATTGCCTCCGTTAAAATCTGCTGTTCATCTGCTCGATAATCCCTGCCCGGTTCCAGGCCGGAGAGCGATCTTCAATCTTTTCTATGTTTCTGATGACGATGTTGCCGACCGAGGTCTTCATTTTCATGGCGATGGCTGTGGTCAGCACGGCCACCAGTTCCTGGTCGTCCTGCAGGACTGCGGGAGCGGCAGGTGTCGTTTCAGGGGCGGCAACGGATGCAGGCAGCGGTGCCGGACCGGTGACTGTAGTCGTTCTATTGAGCAACCGATCCATCAAGGAAATAATAATCTGGAGAATAATGAGGGCGATAAAGGTGATGCCCATCCCCATCAGGGTGGTGACAAGTCCGGCTAATAATTTGTCTGTTATTGACAAGGAATGTATGACGTTGGGGTCGGCAAATTGCTTCAGCAGTTCAGTGGTAGTCATCGTTTTCCTCCATTACAGCGGGATATTGCCGTGCTTTTTGGCGGGCCGCTTTTCGCGTTTGCCGTCGAGCATATTGAAAGCATCGATAATTCTCTGACGGCTGGTATGGGGATCGATAACGTCATCGACGAAACCGCGTTCCGCCGCCTTGTAGGGAGTGGCAAATTCCGCCGCGTATTCTTCCAGGATCCTCGCTTTGGTCGCTTGCGGGTCTTCGGCCCTGGTGATTTCGTTCTTGAAGATAATGTTGACCGCGCCTTCCGAGCCCATCACCGCAACCTCTGCCGTCGGCCAGGCGTAGACCATATCGGCGCCGAGCGATTTCGAGCACATGGCGACATAGGCGCCGCCATAGGCCTTGCGGGTGATCAAGGTCACTTTGGGCACGGTGGCCTCGCTGTAGGCGTAGAGGATCTTGGCGCCGTGCCGGATGATGCCGCCATACTCCTGTGTGGTTCCAGGTAGAAATCCCGGCACATCCACAAAGGTGAGGAGCGGGATGTTGAACGCATCGCAGGTCCGGATGAAGCGGGAGGCCTTGTCGCCGGCATTCATGTCGAGGCAGCCGGCCATGACGTTCGGCTGATTGGCGACGATGCCGACCGATTTGCCGTTGATCCTGGCGAAACCGGTGATGAGGTTGGTGGCAAAATACGGCTGATACTGCATGAAATCCCCGTTGTCGACGATGGGGATAATGACATCGAGGATATCGTAGGGCTTGTTGGGGTTATCCGGGATGACGGAATCCAACTCGTCGATGGGTCTGTTGAGGTCGTTCTGAACAGTGTAGGTTGGGGCTTTTTCCAGGCTGTTCGAGGGCAGGAACTGCAGGAGTCTTCTGATATCGTTCAGACATTCCTGCTCCTGGTCGGCAATGAAGTGTACGTTGCCGCTGACCCGGTTGTGGGTCATCGCGCCGCCCAGATCTTCCGCCGAAACGATCTCGCCGGTGACCGTTTTGATGACCTGCGGGCCGGTGATGAACATCTGGGAGGTTTTGTCGACCATGAAGATGAAGTCGGTCAGGGCCGGGGAATAGACTGCGCCCCCGGCGCACGGCCCCATGATCGCAGAGACTTGTGGAATAACGCCAGAATATATGGCATTTCGGTAGAAGATGTCGCCGTAGCCGGAAAGGGCGTCGACCGCCTCCTGAATCCTTGCCCCGCCCGAATCGTTGAGACCGACGATGGGGGCGCCGACTTTGGCGGCGCTGTCCATGGCCTTGACGATTTTTCTGGCATGCATCTCGCCCAGCGCCCCGCCGGTGATGGTGAAATCCTGGGAGAAGGCATAGACGACCCGGCCCTCGATCTGACCATATCCGGTAACCACCGACTCGCCTTCGAGGTCGAGTTTGTCCATGCCGAAATTGGTGCATCTGTTCTTGATGAACGCGTCTACTTCGACAAACGTGCCTTCGTCGAAAAGATGGAGCAGTCGTTCTCTTGCTGTCATTTTTCCGCTGCCGTGCTGCTTCCTGATCCTGTCCGGGCCCCCTCCCAGAGCTATTTTTTCCTTCTTTTTCATCAGGAACTCTCTTTTGTCCAAAGACATATCTGCACTCCTTTTTTAGCGTTGATTTTTGGGCGGTAAGTAGCGAGCCGAAGACAAGGTAACGCTTTCAATGGTGCCGCGGGGCGTCTGTTGTCGCGGGTGGATTTTTATAAGAAATGAGGTCGGGATTGACCATGCCTTGCCAGACCATTTCGAACAGCGCGTTGGCTTCGTCGGCCAGGCACCCCTTCTTGCCTCGAATGACCCACATAAAGAAGGTGCGCTGGATGAAACCGAGCATGAAGTCGAGCAGGTTGCCGCCCCGCACGTGGGGATTGATGATGCCCTGCCGCTGGCCTTCCCGGAAGACTTCGATGATCAGGTCGACCCGTTTCTTCTGATCGAAGGTCTCGTCGGCCATCCAGGTCTTCATCGGCAGGGTCATGAACAGAATACGCCCCAGCTTTTCGTGGCGCTCGTAGTAGTCCAGGTGCAGCCAGAACACTTTTCTGAGTTTCTCTTTCAGGTCTTCGATGCCGCCCAGATGGTCCTCGATGCGGTCGGTGAGACTCTTCATCCAGATATTGACAAAAGTGAAAAGGAGGTGTTCTTTGCTGCCGAAGTGCTTGTAAATAGTAGTGAAACTTACTCCAGCCTGGTCCGCGACATCGCGGATGCTGGCTTTATGGAAATCCGCTGTGGAAAATATTTCCAGCACGGCGGATTCGAGCCGTTTCTGCACTTCGGGATTGAGTTCGTCTAACATCGTTACTGATTTGCCTGCCATAGGTTTGAAGGAATTGGTAGTCTATTTGCAATTATCTGATATTTTTCATGTTATCACTAGACTATTAGTCGATGATAACGAGATCCAATGGGTTTGTGAATTGTTCATGTAAAAAGTTATTTTTTGTAATATTATGAAATAAAAAATAAAAATAAAATAAATGAGATTTTTATAGACTTGAAAAGTAACAATGTTACATTCATATGTAATTTAAATCCCATTTATTTGTCAAGAAAAAATAATTGATACTTCGCAGCCCGCGATTTCCGTCCCGGCGATCCTTCTCCTGGCCGGTGCGCCGCAGGAACGGCGGCAAAATAGATTGAAAGTTGTGTCGGAAAGATGCTAGGTTATTGCTGGTATCACCGTAGCGGGGCGAGAAATTTCAGCTGGCGCGAAACGCGATGACCGACAAAACATGAAAACAGCGAAAGGAGGCAGCACGATGGCCGATACAACCTTTAGAGCAATGATAGTGGAGGAGAGCGGCGAAAAATCCTTTTCCCGCAGGATTGCGGAGAGGCGGGTCGAGCAGCTGCCGGATGGCGAGGTCCTGGTAAGAGTGTCCTGGTCATCGCTGAACTATAAAGACGCCCTCTCGGCCAGCGGCAATCGGGGGGTGACGAAAAAATATCCGCATACCCCGGGAATCGATGCAGCGGGCATTGTCGAGGAGAGTCGCAACTCCGCCTTTCGCCCGGGCGACAAGGTGATCGTCACCAGTTACGACCTGGGGATGAACACCTCCGGCGGTTTTGCCGAATATGTTCGGGTGCCGGCGGCGTGGGTCGTGCCGTTGCCCGACGGTCTCAGTCTCCGGGAAAGCATGATCTACGGCACGGCGGGTTTCACCGCCGCCATGTCGGTTTTTGCCCTGACTGAGCGAGTAGCTCCCGGTGCCGGGCAAATTCTGGTGACCGGGGCAACCGGCGGCGTCGGCAGTATGGCTCTCGCGATCCTCGGCGGACTAGGTTATTCCTGTGCCGCGGTAAGCGGCAAGCCGGAAGCGGCGAAATTTCTGAGCGGTTTGGGTGCCGCCCGAATCCTTACCCGAGCGGAGGCGACGGAAGGAAGCGGCAAGCCTCTTTTGAAAGGGATCTGGTCCGGAGTGGTCGATACGGTCGGTGGGGAGATCCTGGCCACCGCCCTCAAATCGACCGATATGCAGGGTGTCGTCACCTGTTGCGGCAATGTTGCTTCGCCCGAGCTGCCCATCAATGTTTTTCCTTTTATCCTGCGGGGCGTATCCCTCATCGGCATCGATTCCCAGAACTGCCGGATGGCCCATCGCCGACAGATCTGGCAGAAGCTCGCAACAGATTGGAAGCCGGAACAACTGAATCAGCTGGCGAAAGAGGTGTCGCTGGACGGCTTGGAGAAAGAGATCGAGCTGATTCTGCGGGGAGGGCAGGTGGGGCGGGTGATTGTCCGGTTGAACGGGTAGGGCGGCCCCGGTGTTCGGTAAGATAAGTCGCAGATCGTTTGGAAATTAAATGAGAAACGGGAAAATCTTATGAAAAGAACTGGGTTTGTGTACGACGAGAAATATCTGCTGCACGACACCGGAGGGTATCATCCGGAATCGCCGGAAAGACTGGCAGTGATACACACGAGACTGGCGGAAAGCGGAGTACTCGACAAGCTGACGCGGATCGTGGCGGAACGGGCAAACCAACGATGGATAGAGGCGGTGCATTCCATCCGTTATATCACGAGATTCGATGAGGCCTGTCTCTACGGCTTAAACGAGTTCGAGCACGCTGACAATGCCATCTGCCGGGAGACCTTCGACGTGGCGTTTTATGCCGTCGGCGGGGTGCTGAAAGCTATTGATGCGGTGATGAAAGGCGAGGTGGACAATGCCTTCTGCGCCGTGCGTCCCCCCGGACACCATGCGGAAATGGATAAACCGATGGGTTTCTGCTACTTCAACAATGTGGCGATCGGCGCGAGGTATCTGCAGAAGGAGCATGGTATCGAGCGGGTCGGCATCATCGATTTCGACGTCCATCACGGCAACGGCACCCAGCACATCTTCGATCGCGATCCGACCGTCATGTACTATTCGATTCATGAACACCCCTCATTTGCCTATCCCGGCACCGGCCGGGATTTCGAATCGGGGATCGGCGAAGGGGAAGGGTATACGATAAATTCCCCGGTTCTGCCCGGTCGGGGGGATGAAGAGTACCGGCGGCTGATCATGCAGGACATGGTCCCGGCATTCAAGAAATTCCAACCCGAGTTCATCCTTCTTTCCGCAGGGTTCGACGCCCATGTCAGCGATCTGATGTCGGGCACCAACCTGACCACGGACGGCTACGATTTCATCTCCGAAGTGGTCATGAATCTGGTCAACCGGTTTGCCGGAGGTCGCGTCGTCTCAGTCCTGGAGGGAGGCTACAATCTTGAGGTATTACCGCTGTTGGTTGAGAATCATATCAAGATTCTGGCGGATATGAAGTGATATGATCCCCACGATCACCATAAAATTTGAATTTCCGGAGGTCCTATGTTTGTAAGTGGCAGAATGTCGAAAGACCTGATTACAGCCGGTCCGGACATAACAATATTTGAGGCCAAGAAGATCATGACGGAAAAAAACATCCGTCACCTGCCGATCATCGATGCGGCCGGAAAACTTATCGGGATCGTGACGGATCGTGACGTTCGCGATGCCATGCCGTCCACCCTGCTGAAAAAAGCCGACTATGAGTTGACGCTGGCCAAGATCATGAACTTTCCGGTCAGCGACATCATGACCAGGAACCCTCTGACCATCTACGCCTACTATACCATTCAGGATTCTCTTCTGGTTATGCAGCAGAAAAAGGTCGGCGCCCTGCCGGTGATCGACGAAGAGGGATACCTGAAAGGCATTCTATCGACGCGCGATCTGATCAATGCCTTCGTCAATATTATGAATATCGATGAGCCGGGGACTCTACTGTGCATTGTTGTAAAAGAACAACAGGGCCAGATGAAGAAGATCGTGGATATCGTGACCGAAGAAAAAATCTCACTGGGCAGCGTGCTGGTTGCCAGGTTCTGGGATGAGGAAAAGAGAGCGATATTTCCCTATCTGCTGACCAACAACGTCATCAATGTCAAAAAGAAACTGCTCGATATGGGCTTTGAGATTATCGATCCGATGAAATGGTATCTGGATCAGCTGCCGAAAAAATAGCTCCCGGATCGTCAAGCCGCCATTGTCCTCCTCTGTCCTCAATGGCGGCTCTTCATGCGGCTTGTTGTTTCATGATCTGGCCATTTTGGTCACTGCCGACGAAGCTGCGATTTCGCCGTTTCCCGAATAGTTTTCATGGTTTTTCTCTATATTTGACAGCACATAGAGATAATTGACCATGATTCCGGCAGATTGGCCGATTCCCCTGGCGGAGAGATCCGCAGCCCAGTTGATCCGCTCGATCCTGGCGCCGTTGGAGAGATGAAAGTGGCTCACCCGGTCGAAGGCGAATTTCCCCTTTTTCTTCGTCAGCAGGTACTTACTGCACAGTCGCAGCAGGATCGGTTTGATCACGATATCCCTCTCCTCCCGCAGGTCATCGCCAATTTTGCCGACTGCGTCGAAAAAGAATTCGGTAGTGTCGGTCTCTCCGGCCAACTCCTGCAATAATTTCATTTCCTTGCCGGTAAACTCGACTTCATCCCGATGCGCCTGGAAATAGGGTAGAAAACCGGGAATGGGCGAAAGGGTGGAAAATGTTTTCAGGTTGGGATGCTTGGCGGTAAGTTGCTTGACCACCTTTTTGATGAGGAAATTGCCGAAGGCTACGCCGGCCAGTCCCGCCTGGCAATTTGATATGGAATAAAATATGGCCGTGTCGGCCTTGCCGGGATGAATCATCGGCTTTGATTCATCGAGCAGTTCGGCGATCTTGGAAGAAATTCCATTGACCAGTGCGACTTCGACGAAAATTAACGGTTCATGGGGCATCCGCGGATGGAAATAGGCAAAACAGCGGCGATCGTCCCGTAACCGGTTTTTGAGATCCTGCCAGGACTGGATGGCATGAACGGCCTCGTACTTGATCAGCTTTTCCAGGAGCGCCGCAGGGGTCTCCCAGGTGATGCGCTGCAGGTCCAGAAAACCCACGTCGAACCAGGAGCAGAGCAGTCGGAGGATATCATGATCGAGGGCCTTGAGAGCCGGGTCGCCCGCAGTAAGGGGCAAAAGTTCCGCCCGAAGATCGACCAGGAATTTAACCCCTTCCTCCAGTTCGTTGAACTGCCTGAGCAGCTTGGTCCGGGGCGGGACAAGCTGGTTGCGCAGTTCGAGGTTCAGGTGCCTGCGCTCTTCAATGTCAGTGCACAGCAACCGTTTGGCAATGATGTCTTCTATCGCCTGCTCGTTCGCATCGAATTCGGTGGCCAGCAGCTGGAGAAAGCGCTTCCTCCCTTCGCTGTTGAGGATCAGGTAGGTTTCGCCGAGCTCGGCTGCCCGGGTGCGGGCCGAGACTTCACCGCCTCGCCCTTCGAGACAGGCATTAATCCTTTCCCGCACCTTTTGCAGATCCTTGTCCGGGAGGTTGGTTTCGATGGAATGTTTTAAGCCTGCCTGGTCACCAAGCGGCCAGATGAGCCGAATTCGACGTAGAGTCTTATCCCATAGGGGCTCTTCTCGATCAAACATGAGGTCTCCTTGTCTCAAGTTCTTCTGCCCTGTTACGCTTTTCCTCCGGTGAATATCCCGCTCATGCCCTGTATCCTATCCTTATAAGGAAGTATTCACAAGAGTGAAAACGTGGGGGCACGGAAAATGCCAAAAGTGCGGCGGTTGAGGACGAATCAATGGTGAATGAGGATGGAGCTCATGCCGAGTCATACTCCTGTGCTACTCTTGGCACAGGAGTATGACTCGGAGGTGGGTTGGCAGATTGGCTGCACATGCGGCACAGCTTTCTTTGCCATGTGTGGTTACGTGGTTACGGGGCGCTGGACTCTTTCGCCAGTTCCTCCGGACTCAAGGTCCAGAACGGGGTGCCGTCCTTGGTTAGACGGACCTTGAATTCGAAGTTTTCCCCCTGCTTGACCTTGGCGGCCATAAACACATCTTGCCCGGCAATGGTCGCCCAGCTGCCGGAAATTTTTGTTTTGATATCTTTTCTGATGCCGGTTTTTTGCGGATCGGCATAGGCCAGCGGGCAGAGGTGGACGAGAATTTCCTGGCCGTCCTCATCAAAGATCAGGGAGGTCCCGGGCGCCATGCCGGGCAGCGGGACCACTTCCTTGAATTTTATGACCTTGCCCTTAATGGCATCCCGTTCTTTGTAGTTATACTGGCTATTGTAGGCGGAGTCCTTTTCCCAGCCGACAATGCCGGTCGCCCGTGCCTGAGCGGCTCCCGCCGAATAGAAGAGAATGGCGGTGGCCAGGAGAAGTATCGGAATAATGGTGGGGTAATGAGTTCTCATTTTTTCCTCCTCTGCTGGTGATGCGGTACCTCCTTACTCTGACGCAGCGGATGAAAGAATACAGGTCCGCTTAACTCCATGAGTAATCACTATTGCCCAGTGAGGTAATCAATATTTCCGGCTTTGCCTGAAAAAATCTTCGAGAAAACACTTCCTCCAGCCTTCGGTCTGGCGTAATTGGCGAGGTTGATGGGACTTGCCGGAGTTCAGCATCTTGACGAGCAGTTTCAATTCCGAAGCATTGCCGACCAGTCCCGGAGCGATGCCCAGGAGTCCGGCTTTCAACTGGATCAGGTTGTTGAGCTTTTCCATCGCCGCCTGTTCGCTCGAACTGAGTCGGGTATGGCGCTGCAGGTTTGGAAAACTGTCTTCAGGCTGTTGCAGGGTAGTGTTGATGATGGCGATGATGTTGTCGCCGTACCTGCTCACGGCTTTGTCGGAAATTTCGATCCCATGCCTCAGTTCATCCGTCGATCGTGGTTTTTTCCTCGCGATCTCGATCATCGCCGGGTCCTTGATAATATGGCCGCGAGGCCGATCCAGTTTCTTGGCGACGCCATCCCGCCAGATTGACAGATTCATGAGAATGGCCAGTCCAGCCCGGTCTAGGGAGGTGCAGTTGCGGATTTTCAGATACCGTTCATCGACCGGCGCACCTGAATAGGTGGCCGGGTTGTTCAACAGGTTCAAGTCCTCCTGCAGCCACGATTTGATCTTTGGTCCGATAATCCGGGAAAGCAGCAGCACCCGTACAGCGCGGAGGTATCGGACATCATCCAGCGCATACCGGACCTGTTCGTCGGAGAGCGGGCGCTGCAGCCAGTTGGTCCGCGTTTCGTCCTTGGCGAGGTCGATATCGAGCAGCTCCTTCACCAGATTGCCCAGGGAAAGGGTCGCGGGCAGATTGGAGAAACCGGCGGCGAGTCTGGTGTCGAAAATATTTTGTGGAGTCGCCCCGGTAGCCCGTTGCAGGATTGCCAGATCCTGGGGAGCATCATGGAGGATTTTAACAACCCCACGGTCGGAGAGCAGCTGGCCCAGCGGCTGGAGATTTTGTATGGCAAGAGGATCGATCAGGAAACATTCTTCATCGGACAAGGCCAGCTGAATGAGGCCGAGTTGCGGATAATAGGTTCGCTCCCAGACAAACTCCGTATCGAGTGCGACAGCATCCGTTTGTTTTGCCCTGCGCACCAGAATTTCTAATTCGGCCTCGTTTTGAATAAGAGTGTTGAGCGTTTCCATGATCCTGATTTCTGTGATTAATAATTAACAACCTGCAACATCGCATAATCTCTGTTATGCCTGCTGAGTCCATGGCATAAAAAGACACACTGGCAGAGAAAAAACAAGAAATATTCTTCTTTTAAGGTGTTTATTTGCGATAATTCGTCTTATTATTGACTGACAACTGCAGCAGGAAGGCGGATCGTTTGCGGAGGGCAGATGGCAATTTATATACTCAAGCGGGTGTTGTTGATGATCCCGACTCTCTTCGGGGTGATGCTGATCACCTTCGCGATTACCCAGTTCGTGCCCGGCGGTCCGGTGGAAAAGATGATCGCCGAGATTCAAGGGGTCGGCAAGGGTGGAGGCGAGGTGCGGTCGACCACCGCCATGTATCGGGGAGATTCCGGACTTGACGGCGACAAGATCGAGCAGTTGAAAAAGCTCTACGGCTTCGATCAGCCGCCGATGAAGCGGTTCTTGACCATGATGAAGAATTTTCTGGTCTTCGATTTCGGCACCTCCTATTATTATCACCGGAGCGTCGCCGAACTGGTCGTCTCCCGGATGCCAGTTTCCATGTCTCTTGGGCTGTGGAGTTTTCTCATCGTCTACGGGGTCTGCATTCCCTTGGGCATCAAGAAGGCGGTGAGGGATGGCTCGCGCTTCGATATCATCTCATCCACCGTCATTTTGGTTGGTTACGCTATCCCCGGGTTTGTGCTGGGGGTGGTGCTGGTGGTGCTGTTCGGCGGCGGCAGTTTCTGGTCGATCTTTCCTCTTCGGGGGCTTGTTTCCGACAACTGGGACGAGTTGAGCTGGACCATGAAGATACTCGACTATCTCTGGCACATGGTGCTGCCGGTTACTGCCAGTGCGGTCGGCAGCCTGGCTGTCATGACCATGCTCACCAAGAACTCCTTTCTCGAAGAGATCCGCAAAAATTACGTGCTGACCGCACGGGCCAAAGGGCTGGCGGAGCCGCAGGTCCTCTATAAGCATGTGTTCAGGAACGGCATCATTCCCATCATTACCGGCTTTCCCGGCTATTTTATCGCCTCTTTTTTTACCGGCAGTCTTTTGATCGAAACTATCTTCTCCCTCCAGGGCATGGGCTTGCTTGCCTATGAATCGGTACTGAACCGTGATTATCCGGTAGTGCTGGGGACACTCTATTTTTTCACGCTGATCGGTCTGATCTCCCGCCTGCTCTCCGACCTGAGCTATGTGGTCGTGGATCCCCGCATCAGCTTTGAGCGAATCGATGGCTGACGCACACCTTCCGCAGGCCAAACTGAAATCCGCCGTGACGAGACGCCGGGCAAGAACCTGGCGCCGTTTTCGCCGCAACCGGCGGGGCTATTACAGTTTTGTCTTCTTCTCCGTCTTCCTGCTCATCAGCCTGGTGGCGGAAGTGGTCAGCAACGACAAGCCCCTGCTGGTGAGGTATGAAGGCAATTATTATTTTCCAATTCTTTTCAGTTATCCGGAAACCACCTTCGGCGGCGACTTCGAGACGGCGACCGATTATGCTGACCCGTACATTCGGCAAAACCTCGAACATTCGGAAAACTTCGTGGTATTTCCCGTCAACAGATTCAGCTACAACACCATCAATCAGGAAATCGCCGGACCGGTGCCGTCCCCCCCGTCCAGCGTCAATCTCCTCGGCACCGACGACCGGGGCAGGGACGTGCTGGCGAGACTCATCTACGGTTTTCGGCTGAGCGTCCTGTTCGGGTTTGCGCTCACCCTGGTCGGAACCGCAGTCGGGATCCTGGCCGGCGCCGTCCAGGGATATTTCGGGGGGCGGACCGACCTTGCCATGCAACGGTTCATCGAGATCTGGGGGTCCATGCCGGAACTCTACCTGCTGATCATCTTCGCCTCGATCTTCAAGCCCAGTTTCCTGCTGCTCCTCGTCCTGCTGTCGCTTTTTAGCTGGATGGGACTGTCCGATTATGTGCGGGCGGAATTCCTGCGGGGGCGAAACCTCGATTACGTCAAGGCCGCCAAGGCCCTGGGTGTCGGTAACGTCATCATCATGTGGCGGCATCTTCTGCCGAACGGCATGACGCCGGTCATCACTTTCCTGCCCTTTAGGGTTTCAACGGCGATTCTTGCACTGACCAGTCTCGATTTTCTCGGACTTGGCGTGCCGCCTGCAACCCCCAGCCTCGGGGAACTCCTGGCCCAGGGCAAGGCCAACATCGAGGCGTGGTGGCTTTCCCTGTCGGCCTTCTCGGTTCTTGTGGGAATGCTGGTGCTGCTTATCTTTATCGGAGAAGCTCTTCGAGAGACCTTCGATCCCAGAAAAACCTGACAGCAGGCGGCGGAAGCAGGAATGTTGCCGTTGCTCTTTGCATAAAACTTCGAAAAAATCCAGGTTCTGAATCGAAGATTTTCCAGCAATTACTTATCAAACGACAAAAAATATGGTAAGGCACAACACCAAAAAGGATATTTGCACCAGGATATTTTATCCGCGGCAATAAAGGAACCTTCACTGTATGCAGAGCAATACCATAACCCGTCTTGGCGACACCGGACTCTATGTGTTGACCGATCTCGGGAAGATGACGCTTTTTCTTCTGATGTCCCTGCGTGGCGTGTTTCGGCGCCCCTTCCGGTTCATTGAGCTGGTCCGCCAGATCCAGTTCATCGGCGTCGGTTCTCTTGCCGTTATTTTTTTTACCGCCGCCTCGACCGGGGCGGTGCTCGGGCTGCAGGGCTACTACTCCCTGAACAAATTCGGGGCCGAAGGAATGCTGGGTTCGGCGGTGTCGCTGACCCTGATCATGGAACTCGGTCCAGTGCTCACCGCCCTGATGGTTGCCGGCCGGGCCGGTTCGGCCATGTGTGCGGAAATCGGGATCATGAGGATCTCCGACCAGATCGACGCGCTGGACTGCATGGCCATCGACCCCTTTCGCTATCTCATCACCCCGAAATTTCTGGCGACGATCATCTCTGTACCGCTCTTGACCGCAGTGTTTGATGTGGTGGGGATTGCCGGCGGATATCTGGCTGGCGTCGGTTTGATGGATGTCAATCCCGGCAGTTTCATCCAGGGGATGCAGACGAGTGTCACCAATCACGACATTCGGCTCGGCGTCATCAAGTCCTTTGTCTTTGGACTGCTGGTGGTCTGGATCTGTTCCGGCCGGGGATATTTTGTCCAGGAGATCCGCGGGGCCGGTTTCGGCGCCGAAAGCGTCAGCCGGGTCACGACCCAGGCCGTGGTCCTGTCGTCAATTTCCGTCCTTGTTTTCGATTATCTCCTGACCGCGGTACTGTTGTGATGACTTCAGCCATCGAATTCAAGAATGTAGTCAAGACCTTTGCCAAAGCAAACGGCAGTGTCCAGGCGGTCCTCGACCGGGTATCATTTTCTATTCCGGCCGGGAAGACGACGGTTGTTGCCGGCGGCAGCGGCCAGGGGAAAAGCGTCACCTTAAAAATCATTCTCGGCCTGATGCAGCCTGACTCTGGACAGGTTTTCGTTCATGGCCGGGAGGTCACCCGGGCGAGCGGCAAAGAGCTGGAGGCGCTTCGCACCCAGTTTGGCGTACTGTTCCAGGGAGCAGCACTTTTCGATTCCCTCACCGTCTTTGAAAACATTGCCTTGCCGCTCCGGGAGAGGACCAGAAAATCCGAGCAGGAAATCCGTCGGCAGGTGGAAAAAACACTCGCCCAGTTCGAATTGACCGGCCACGAGGACAAATATCCGGCCCAATTGAGTGGCGGCATGAAAAAGCGGGTGGGACTATCCCGGGCCATGCAGCTGAGTCCCTCGATCATGCTCTTCGATGAACCGACAACCGGCCTCGATCCGGTCATGACCCAGGATATTTATCACCTGTTTGCCAAAACTCAGGCCGAGTTTGGATTCACCTCGGTCATTGTCAGTCATGACATCCCCAAGATCTTCAATCTGGCGGATCAGGTTATCATCCTCAATTCAGGAAAGATGGATGTGTTTGACAGTCCTGAACAGATTCAATGGTCGGAGAAACCGCATATTCAGGAATTTGTGCAAACTACAATGGGTACTATTTACCAAAGTCACCTGGTGGAAAAATGAAAAGAAATACGTTGGAGTTGATGGTCGGGCTATTCATGCTTATTGGATTCGGTGCTTTTGGTTACCTGGCGCTGCAGTTGGGCGAGGTCCCGTTGCTGACGGCGAGCAGTACGTACATTCTCAAGGCGGAATTCGACAATGTTGCCGGCATTAAGAAAGGCGCCGCGGTGCAGGTCGCCGGGGTGACGGTCGGCGAGGTTGCCGAGGTGGCGCTCAGTGAAAGCGAAACGGCGCTCCTGTCCCTGAAGGTAGACAATACCATCAAGGTGCCGATCGATTCGATCGCCTCCGTCAAATCCCAGGGAATCATCGGCGACAAATTTATCCAGTTGAACCTGGGCGGTGACGACACGTATTTCAAACCGGGCGAGGTCGTAGTGGAAACGGAATCGTCGGTCGATATCGAGTCCCTTATCAGCAAGTTTGCATTCGGCAGCGCCAAATAGCGGCTGCGATTCTGCAAAAAAATCGTATGGGAAGAATGGGTGAAAAGATGAAAAAGGCACTGAGTATATTAATCGTTCTGCTGATGTTTCCGATTGGTGGGTTGTGGGCGGCCGAGCAGAGCCCGACAGCCGATCTCAAGCCGGTCCTGGAAGATCTTACCGGCGTATTGGGCGATGAAAGTTTGAAGGGCAATGAACACCTGGCCGAGCGGAGGGAAAAGATCATGTCGCTGATCAAGCGTGGCTTTGACTTCCGCGAGATGTCCAAAAGGGTGCTCGGCAAGACCTGGCAGGAGATAGGCGACCAGGAAAAGGACAATTTTACCAGGCTGATGACGAAGCTTCTGGAAAATGTCTATATCGGCAAGCTGGAGAGTTATTCCGGGCAGAAAATCGAGTACGCCGCAGAATCGGTCAAGAGTAACCGGGCGCAGGTTTCCACCTTCCTGGAAAATAACGGAGTCAAGATTCCCATTCACTACATCATGCGAAAAGCGGAAGACCGCTGGATGGTATATGACATCAATATTGAAGGAGTCAGCCTGGTGAGGAATTATCAGGAGCAGTTCAAGGCCATCTTACGTCAGGATAAATACGAAGGCCTCGTCAAGGTACTGGAAGAGAAAAATAGTTCTTTTGAGACAGGGGCGCAATAGGCTGGAATGGTTGAATACAGCGCTGAATTGCAGAGAATATGCCTGCCGTTTCTTGAGGAGCGGGAAGCTCGCATTCTGCTGCACGAGATGTCCACGGTCGTGCTGCAGACGGGAACTGACCTCTGTCTTCTGGATGATCCGGCGGATTGCCTCTACTTACTGGTGACAGGCAGAATTGCCGTGCGGAAAAGGACCGGGTTCGGCAACAGGCTGCAGGTTGTCGCCCTGCTTGGTCCTGGCGCCCCGGTCGGCGAGGGAGGTCTCTTAAACGATCAGATCCGCGGCGCCACGCTTACCGCGGTGGCCGACTCGCACCTTTTGGTGTTGTCCAGGAAGGCTTTTGCTGAGGTATCCGCCACCGACACAGCGCTTACTGTAAAGGTTCTCAAATGGCTTATGGAGAGAGTTTCACTGCGACTGAAGAAGAGTTCCGAACGTCTTGCCCACATACTTTAGCAGATTGTATTTTAGTAATAAACCTGACAAAGGTTCTTCCGGGAGTTCTGCTCGGGAAGTATCAATGCAGGGGTTTTACTTCCCATGCGGCTTTTTGTGCGGAATAGCTTTTTACATCCCCCGGTATTTTTTTCTGTAGCCAATCCTTTAGAAATTGATTATTTTTCCTTTCTTTTATTTTTCTGCTTTTTGTAGAAAAACGAGTGTTTTTGTATTATGAGACTGCTTTTTGAGGATATAACTAGGAAGACGCAACGCTATTTCATCAGCGATACTCACTGGTTTCCTACTGACGATGCGGGTTTTCATCTCCTCGCGGCTACCGCCAATCTCTCCGTTACCCGATACGACCATGAGACGATAGTCGTCAAAGGACAGTTGGCAGGCAGGCGTGAAACAGTCTGCGATCGGTGCGGCGAGCGAGTTGAAGACGAGCTTCATACAGAGTTTGAATACCAGGCCACAATCAGGACGGAGGAGGCGCAGGAATTGCGGGAAATAGAATGCAACGACCAAGACGCCATTACTCTCTACCTCGAAGAGCCGGTTATAGAAATTGATGATATTTTACGAGAACAGGCCTACCTGGCTGTTCCTCTGCGAGCCTTGTGCCGCGAAGACTGCAAAGGTATCTGTGCCGGCTGTGGGGCTTTGCTGAATACAGAGACCTGCCGCTGTAGTCCCGACACGAGCACCTCGCCATTCGCAGTGTTGAGGAAACTGGGCAAGCAGTAGAATCTCTCTACCTACGAAATTCTTTCTAAAAAAACATGAATTTCAAGGTACTCATGTAACAATGACTATCGCTCCTGGAGTTCGACTCCCGGATAAACAGTAGAAACAATCAATGGTATGCATCCATACCTAATTGGAGGATAACATGGCCTTACCAAAAAGAAGACATTCGCATTCCCGTACCCGGACCAGACGTGCCCATGACGCCTTGACTGCACCAGGCCTTTCGTTATGCGCCGCTTGCGGCGAGCCGAAAGAACCGCATCGCCTGTGTGGAAGCTGTGGAAAATACAAGGGCAGAACGGTTTACGTACTCGATAGCGAAGTGGAATAGGAGATTGACGTGCAAATAGCCCTGGATGCCATGGGCGGAGACCATGGTCATGAGGAATTGATCACCGGGGCACTGCTTGCCGTCAAACAAGCGGGGCTAAGTGTAAGCCTGGTAGGCGACGAAGTTCTTCTGCACAAGCATCTTGATTCGCTGGCACCCGATGGGAAGACGGCAAAATTGATTAAGATCGTTCATTCTTCTCAAGTTATCGGCATGAATGAACATCCTGTGGATGCGGTTCGGAAGAAAAAGGACGCTTCGGTGATGGTGGCGTTCGATCTGGTCCACCAGGGCGAAGCCGATGCTGCCGTCAGTGCCGGTAATTCAGGGGCTACCATGGCGGCTGCCATTCGCAAGCTTGGCCGCCTGAGTGGCGTGTCTCGCCCCGGAATCGCTTCGATATTTCCCACCTTGAAAAAGCCGGTTGTTTTGATGGATATCGGGGCCAATGTCGATTGCCGGTGTCAGCATCTCCTCCAGTTTGCCATAATGGCTTCGGCATTTTCACGTATCAACGGGGTGATAAAACCGCGTGTCGGTCTTTTGACCATCGGCGAGGAAACCGGCAAGGGCAACAGTCTCATCAAGGAAACCTATCCTTTGCTGGAAAAGAGTTCCCTGAATTTCATCGGCAATGTGGAAGGACGCGATGTTTTTCAGGGCAATGTGGACGTTATTGTCTGTGACGGTTTTGTCGGCAATATCTGTCTGAAGGTCAGCGAAGGGCTGGCGGAAGCTGCGATGTTGATGCTGCGTGACGAAATCCTCAAATCCATTTCTGCCAAGATCGGTTATTTTTTTGCTCGAAAGGCCTTCAGAGCCTTCAGGAAGCGAGTCGATTATGCCGAATATGGCGGCGCTCCGCTTCTTGGCATCAACGGCGTGGGGATTATTTGCCATGGCAAATCGAGTTCTCAGGCGATTAAAAATGCCATACTCGAAGCGGCGGAAATGGTCAAAAGAAATATCAATCGGGATATTCTTGAGAGTCTGGCAGCCAGCAATAATGTCGTGCAATTGGAGAATTGATGGGAACTGTGGTATTGGGTACCGGGTCTTGTCTGCCTGAAAGAATCCTCACGAATGTTGAACTTGAATCCATCGTCGATACTGACGACGAATGGATCCGAACAAGAACCGGTATCGAGAGCCGCCGGATCGGCGGAAAAGGTGAGCAGACGTATCAGCTCTCCGCCAATGCTGCGCGACAAGCGCTCGAACGGGCGGGGGTCGCGGCCGAGGAACTGGGGCTTATCGTGGTGGGTACCATAAGTTCCCACATGCTCATGCCGTCCAGTGCCTGCTTCGTGCAGAAGGAACTCGGCGCCAAGAACGCCTTCGCCTACGATCTCAATGCGGCATGTTCCGGATTTCTTTATGGGCTTGACCTCGCCGATAAGTATATTCGCGCCGATCACAATATGAAGGTGTTGATAATCGGTGCCGAAACCCTGTCGAGCCGGCTTAACTGGCAGGATAGAAATACCTGCATTCTCTTTGGCGACGGAGCCGGAGCCGCAGTTTTCGGATACGCCGAAGGGCCTCGCGGCATCATCGGTTCCAAACTGCTATCGGACGGTTCACTCTGGGAACTCCTCTATATGCATGCTCCGCAGAGTCTCAACCCCGATCTCACGGTCCCCGGCAATACCGGGGCCTTTATCCAGATGGAAGGCAAGGAAGTTTTCAAATACGCGGTGCGCGCCATGGAAGAATCGGTTCGCGATTTACTTTCCCGGGAGCACGTAAAGATCGAAGACGTAAGTCTTGTCATTCCCCATCAGGCGAATATCCGTATTCTCAATAAGTTAATCGACCGCCTTAACGTACCGCAGAGTAAGGTATTTATTAACGTGGCCAAATATGGTAATACATCCGCTGCGTCAATTCCCATCGCTCTCGATGAAGCAAACAGCAGTGGCTTGATTGCGGAAGGCGATACAGTTTTGTTTTGTTCCTTCGGGGGTGGTCTGACCTGGGGAGCATCCCTGATTAAGTGGTAAACAGGAGATATAAGATGGATTATTTCTTGACTGAAGAACAACAGATGATCGTCGATATTGCACGGCAGATCACTGATGAACGTATCATACCGAATCGAGCCGAACTTGACGAAAAGCATGAATTTCCCCGTCATATTCTCAATGAAATGGCCCAAGCCGATCTTTTCGGTGTGCCGATCCCGGAAGAGTTTGGCGGGCTGGGCGGCGGCTGCTTCGATATAGTGCTCACGGTTGAACAGTTGGGGCGGGGATGTATCGGTGTCGGTACGGCTTTTGCCGCAAATTTTCTCGGAGTCTATCCGATAATCATCTCCGGATCTCCGGAAATGAAAGAAAAGTACCTGCCGGATATCGCTGCCGGCAAGAAATTCGGCGCCTTCGGCCTGACCGAGGCGAATGCCGGTTCCGATGCCTCGGGTATCCAGACGACCGCGGTGCTTGATGGCGACGAGTGGGTGTTGAACGGCACCAAGCAATGGATAACCAATGGCGGCGAAGCTCAGGTCTATTCGATCGTGGCGATTACCGACCGGAGCCGGGGACCGCGCGGTGCGTCCATGTTCGTCGTGGAAGAGGGTGATCCTGGCTTCAGCTGCGGTCCCAAGGAAAAGAAAATGGGGATCAGGGCATCGTCCACAACCGAGCTCATTTTCAAGGATTGCCGGATACCCAAAAACCGGCTCATTGGCCGCGAAGGCACTGGTTTCATCACCGTTATGAAGACCCTTGATCTCTCCCGACCCGGTATCGCCGCCCTCGGCGTGGGACTGGCCCAGGGGGCACTCGACGAGGCTGTCAAATACGCTAAGCAGCGCCAGCAGTTCGGCAAACCGATCATCGCTTTCCAGGCGGTCCAGCATATGCTGGCTGACATGGCGATCGGCATCGAATCGGCCCGGTCGCTGGTGTATGCCTCTGCCAAACATATCCAAAATCATCCCAAAGACATGTCCAAGGCATCCTCCATGTGTAAGGTGTATGCCACCGATATGGCAATGAAAGTAACTACCGATGCGGTCCAGGTGATGGGCGGCTATGGGTATATGTGTGAGTATCCTGTTGAAAAAATGATGAGAGATGCCAAGATCCTTCAGATCTACGAGGGAACGAATCAGATCCAGAGGAACGTCATCGGCCAGGAACTGAATAAAGAATATTCTTAAAGACTCTTTTCTCTGAAGATGGCGGGCAGGACAGGTCATTCTTTTCGAGGATATTGTAAATACCAGCAGGTAGTTGAAGAATGAAGATTATCGTTTGTATGAAGCAGGTGCCGGATGCCAAAGATGTGCGGCTCGATCCGGTTACCAACACTCTGGCACGGGAAGGGGTGCAGTCTATCATGAACCCCTATGATCAACACGCGCTGGAAGAAGCGGTACGTCTGAAAGAGGCTCACGCCGGAGAAGTCATTGCCATCACCATGGGGCCTCCCCAGGCCGAAGAAATACTGCGTCAGGCAATAAGCTGCGGCGCCGATTCCGGGGTTCTCGTCTCTGATCGGGCTTTTGCCGGTGCCGACACCTGGGCGACTGCCTATACGCTCGAACACGCCTTGAAGAAAATCGGAGGCTTCGATCTCATCCTCTGCGGCAAGCAGGCGATAGACGGTGATACCGCCCAGGTCGGCCCGGGACTGGCGACCAGGCTGGGTATCCCGTATGTAACGTGCGTCCAGAAAATTCGTGAATCTTCCGCCACCGGTCTGGTCGCCGAGCGCATGATGGATGATGGCTACGATCTGGTGGCTCTCGATTATCCCGCTCTGCTCACCGTGGTCAAAGATATCAACGAACCACGCGTGCCATCGATAAAGGGCAAAATGAAGGCCAAAAAGGCGGAGATTGTCCGGCTGAGCGCCGCCGATATCGAAGCCGATCCGGCCTGCATCGGCCTTCCCGGTTCGCCTACCAAGGTTGTCAACGTTTTTCCGCCACCTTCCAGGGCAGAAAGATCGGTTTTGCAAGGAACTCTTGACGAACAGATCGATCAACTGGTTGAGAAACTGAAAGTGTATCTGTAACAAGCGGAGAAACGGCACATGTTGAAAATTAATGAAGAAGTCTGTATCGGCTGCGCGATATGCGAGGACAGCTGCCCATTCGGGGCAATCAAGGTTGTAGACGGCCTGGCCAAGGTCGGCGATACCTGTACACTCTGCGGGGCCTGCGTGGAAAGCTGCAGTGTCGAGGCGCTTGTTCTCGAAGTAGCGAAAAGAGAAGTCCGGGATGATTTGTCGACCTGGAAGGGTGTCTGGGTGTTCTGTGAGTACCGGAGGGGGGAGCTTGCTTCCGTCTCTTCAGAGCTTCTCGGGATCGGAAGAAAGCTGGCTGACCAGCGGCAGGTGCAACTTGGTGCGGTCCTTTTAGGACACGATCTCGGAGAAACGGCCTCGCTGCTCATCGGCCATGGTGCGGACAGGGTATACGTAGTCGACGATCCGGCTCTGCAGGAATTCAGGGAAGATTGTTATGCAAGGGTGACCACCTTTCTCATTCGGGAATACCGGCCGGAAATCGTTTTAGCCGGAGCAACAGCCATTGGTCGCTCGTTTATTCCTGGGGTGGCTACCGCTTTGAACGCCGGGTTGACCGCAGACTGTACGAAACTTGAGATTCGCGCAGGGGACGGAGCACTGTTGCAGACCCGTCCGGCCTTTGGCGGCAATATCATGGCCACGATCGTCTGCGAATCGTCCAGGCCGCAGATGGCAACGGTTCGTCCGAAGGTGATGAAGGCGTTGGAGTTCGATGCGAGCCGCAAGGGGGAGGTTGTCGCTGTCAATCCTCCGGCCGACTTGCTGCAAAGCCGGGTGCGATTCGTCGAATCGGTGGTCGGCGAAGCCTCAAAGGTCAATATCCAGGATGCAGATATTCTCGTCTCCGGCGGCAGGGGACTTGAAACCGCCAAGGGCTTCGAACTGTTGAGGCAGTTGGCCGATGTGCTCGGGGCAAAGGTATCCGCTTCCCGGGCGGTGGTGGACGCGGGCTGGATACCCTATCCGCATCAGGTTGGCCAGACCGGCAAGACGGTTGCGCCGAAATTGTACATCGCCTGCGGCATTTCCGGGGCCATTCAGCATGTGGCCGGCATGCAGTCGGCGGAAATCATCGTGGCTATCAATCGGGATGCCAATGCCTCCATTTTCAACGTTGCCGATTACGGCATAGTCGGCGATCTCTATGAGATCATTCCGAAGTTGATCGTTAAACTTGAAGGGAGACGTCATGAGTCTTAACGGAAAGGTCGCCGTTGTCACCGGGGGAAGCCGCGGAATCGGCAGGGCTATCTGTATTCGGCTTGCTGCCATGGGGGCTCGCGTCTATATCAATTATGTCAGCCGGTCCGAGGCAGCGGAAGAAACTCAGGCGATCATCAGGCGGAACGGCGGCAACGCCGAAATCATCGGCTTTGATGTGGCTGATGGCGATGCGGTGCAGGGCGCCGTCAAAAAGATAATCGGCGAGAACGGTTCCATCGATATCCTGGTCAACAATGCCGGGATAACGAGAGACGGTCTCATGGCCCGGATGAAAGAAAGCGATTGGGATGCCGTGCTCGATACCAATCTCAAAGGGGCCTTTCTATGTGCCAAAGCGGTATCGAGAGAGATGATGAAAAAGAAGTGGGGCCGTATCGTCAACATTTCATCGGTGTCGGGGTTTGCCGGGAATCCCGGACAGGTCAATTACTCGGCGGCCAAGGCCGGCTTGACCGGTCTCACCAAGGCGATGGCTCGGGAGTATGCTTCCCGCAACATCACCGTCAACGGTATTGCCCCGGGGTATATCGAGACTGAAATGACCGAGCAGCTTTCAGCAGAGGTCCGGGAGCAGATCAGGAAGGAAATTCCACTTGCCGTTTTCGGCAGGGTCGAGGATGTAGCCGGTGCAGTGGCATATCTTGTTTCCGAGGACGGACAATATATCACTGGCCAGACCCTGCATGTGAATGGCGGGATGTATATGTAGCTGTATTGGAACGCAGTGTGTTGTAGAAAATCAAAAATCAAAGAGGAACGTGGTTTTCAGAGAAACCATGCCTAATTTCAAGTAAGGGAGAAAGACGATGGCAATCGAACAAGAAATGATAGATATAATAGTCGAGCAACTGAGTGTTGAGAGAGAGAAAGTTGTTCCCAATGCATCCTTTGTCGATGATCTCGGTGCCGATTCCCTCGACCTCGTCGAGTTGATCATGGCGATGGAAGAAGGATTCGATATTGAAATCCCCGATGAGGACGCCGAAGGGATAACCACTGTTCAGGATGCTATCGACTACGTCAAGAAGAAGAAATAGCGCTTATTCGAGCTGAGCAGCAATTCGTTATATGCCCCCGTTTGCACTGTAAGAGGAATTATTACGAAAAGGAGTACATATCGTGAATCGAAGGGTAGTGATTACAGGTGTGGGTCTGGTGACTCCTCTTGGTACCGGGGTTGAGAAAGCCTGGCACAATATTTGTTCAGGAGTCAGTGGAATCGATCTCATCACCCGCTTTGACACCAGTGAATATGCTGTAAAAATTGCTGCTGAAGTGAGGGACTTCAATCCCGACGATTTCTTTGACAGGAAGGCCAGCAAACATCTTGACCTGTTTGTTCAGTATGGTTTGGCAGCGGCCCTTATGGCGGTAAAGGACAGCGGTTTTACCATCACGGATGAGAATGCCCGGAGGGTCGGTGTCATAACCGGCTGCGGTATGGGTGGTTTGCCGACGATCGAAAAATATCATCAGGTGAGCATGGAAAAAGGTCCGAAGAAAATCACCCCCTTTTTTATCCCCATGGTGATCCCGAATATGCCTTCTGGCCATATTTCCATGGGCATTAATGCCAAGGGGCCAAACCTGTGTCTCACCACCGCCTGTGCCGCCGGTACCCATGCGGTCGGCGAAGCATTCCGTCATATCAAATACGGTATGTGCGATATGGTCGTCAGTGGCGGTACGGAAGCCGTGATCTGTGGGCTTGGTGTCGCCGGCTTCTCTGCCATGAAAGCACTCTCAACCCGTAATGATGATCCAAAGGCGGCATCCAGACCCTTTGACAAGGATCGGGATGGCTTTGTCATGTCGGAAGGCGCCGGGATGCTGGTGGTAGAGGAGTATGAGCATGCGGTGGCTCGTGGGGCAAAAATATATGCGGAGCTGGTCGGTTACGGATTGAGCAGCGATGCATATCATATTGCTGCACCACCGGAAAACGGCGAAGGCGGAATGAGAGCGATGCAGATGGTACTGCAGGACTCAGGCCTTGCGCCGGAAGATTTTGATTACGTCAATGCTCATGGTACATCGACACCCTTGAATGATAAATGCGAGACTCTTGCCATAAAAACCGTTTTCGGAGATCACGCAAGAAAGCTGGCAATAAGTTCAACAAAGTCGATGACGGGACATATGCTTGGCGCGGCCGGAGGTATCGAAGCCGTTTTTACGGCTTTGAGCGTATATAATCAGATTGCCCCGCCGACTATAAATCTTGAGGAACCAAGTCCCGAATGCGATCTGGACTATGTTCCGAAGGTGGCGAGGAAAATGAAGATCCGTGCGGCAATATCCAACTCCTTTGGCTTTGGCGGTACCAATGCGGTAATTGCCATGAAAAAACTGGCGGATTAAATCTTACCTACGGAGGGGAGAACGTGAAGATTGTCCTTGCGGCCGATCACGGAGGTTTTGAGTTGAAGGAGGTTATCCGAAAGGACCTTGCTCAGGCCGGTTATCAGGTCGTCGATGCGGGATGTTACTCTACCGATTCCGTCGACTATCCCGATTATGCCGAAAAAGCGGTAGAACGCATCGTTACCGGAGAATGCCAGAGAGGGATACTCATCTGCGGAACCGGAATAGGGATGGCAATAGCCGCCAACAGGCACCGGAGCATCCGAGCCGCAAATTGTTTTGACATCTACACTGCAAAAATGAGCCGTGAGCACAACAACGCGAATATGTTGTGCCTCGGGGCTCGTGTCCTGGGAACTGAAGTTGCTCAGGAAATAGTTCGTATCTGGCTTACGACCGAATTTGCCGGAGGACGACATGCGCTCAGGATTGCAAAATTCAGTGAATAGGCGTTATTGACCAAAAGTCGAAAAGCCGATTTTGCCGTGGCAAGATCGGCTTTTTTGTTTGGTCACGAGTAGCATTTGTTATGGTACTCTATAATATCTTCTTTGCGTTTTCATTTTCGAAGATTTTTCCATTCCGGACCGGGCGGAGAAGACGGTCGGCTTGATTTTGAAATCTTTCGGAGGTATCGAATGAAATGCCCGTATTGTGGTCATCTGGATAATAGGGTAATCGATTCACGACTCAATAAGGATGCAACGATTACCAGGCGCCGAAGGGAATGCCTGGCCTGTGACCAGCGATTCACGACCTATGAGCGTTTGGAAGTGATGTTGCCTGTGCTTGTCAAGAAAGACGGACGAAGGGAACCCTGGGATCGTCATAAACTCGTTGCAGGCTTGGAAAA
>MGTI01000062.1:26942-27720 GCA_001799365.1 Desulfobacterales bacterium GWB2_56_26
TGAGCCGGGACAAGATCGATGAGTTCGCTGACGCCATAGAGCATAAACTGCAGGATTACGGGGCCAAGGAAATACCTTCACAGGTTGTCGGGGAATGGGTTATGGAGGGCTTACCCCGTCTGGATGAAGTGGCATACGTGCGCTTCGCTTCGGTTTATCGGCAATTCAAGGATGTCAATGAATTCATGGCCGAGTTGAAAAGTCTGCTCGATTCCCGTGGTAAAGATGAGTAATCCTAAGGATAGTCAATTTATGACCCTCGCCCTCAGAGAAGCCAGGAAGGGTTTAGGACAAACATCGCCAAATCCTTGCGTTGGAGCGGTAATCGTCAAGGGTGGGCGCATTATCGCCAAAGGTTACCATAAAAAGGCGGGAACACCTCACGCTGAAGTCAATGCAATTCGGCAGGCTTCTGAGGATGTGGCCGGAGCAACCCTTTATGTAACGCTTGAGCCATGTAATCATACGGGAAAAACTCCACCCTGCAGCCGGCTTGTCGTAGATTCCGGAATCTCCCGGGTGGTTGTCGGGATGACCGATCCTAACCCACTGGTAAATGGCACGGGAATTGAATTTCTTCGCAGTTGCGGGATTGAGGTCGAAACAGGAATCCTTGAGAAGGAATGCGAGGATATCAATCGGCCTTTCATTAAGTATATCACCCAGCGAAAACCGTTGGTCATCATGAAGGCTGGCGTGAGTCTTGATGGCAGACTGAACTATCAGCTTGGACAAAGCGGGCGGATTACCGGTGAACAGTCGGCAATTGCCTCTCACA
>MGTI01000063.1 GCA_001799365.1 Desulfobacterales bacterium GWB2_56_26
TGTCTCCTCGCCGGGTATATGAAGAGTTATACCGGAATCATGATTGGTTTTGGTATCCTCGGCGGAATTGGCATGGGGATCGGTTATGCCGCACCTACCCCGGCAGCACTGAAATGGTTTGGTCCGCACAAACGTGGCTTGATCGCCGGAATCGTGGTCGGTGGATATGGTGGCGCCGCCCTGTATATCGGCGGTCTCGGTCAATGGCTCATCAACAACTATGGTATCTCAGGGAGTTTCTACGGTTTAGGCACAATATTTGCTTTAGTGGTCGTTATTGCTGGGCAAATGCTGAAAACGCCGCCGGAAGGTTATAAGCCGCCAATGCTTTCCGGAGGAAATCTTGCAACCGCCAACTCGACGATTACCAACTGGGAACCGGGGGAAGTAGTGAAAACCTGGCAGTTTTACGCTCTCGTTATCATGTTCATTCTCACCACTCAGTCAGGTCTTCTGATCATCGCCAATGCCAACGGGTTGATGGTAAAGGCAGCGAAAGGTATGCCGTTCTTCGCTGCAAACGCCTGGCTGCTCGTGTCTTACGGCGGTTTCGTCAATGCGGCGGGCCGTGTGGGTACTGGCTTTTATTCGGACAAGATCGGACGCTTGAATGCCTACTGTCTTAACTGTGCGATTTCGGCTCTGTGCCTATTTGCGCTGCCTTCCATCATTGCCACTCAGAACCTGTTCCTGCTCTTCCTGGCAGTGGGCGTTGCTTACTGGCAGTATGGCGGCGGTCTTTCTCTGATGCCCTCCTTCGCGGCTGACTTTTACGGTCCTAAAAATCTAGGAATGAACTACGGTCTCATCTTCTTCGGTTGGGGGCTTGGTTTCTTCATGGCGCGACTTGGCGGAACTATAGAAGATATCACCGGCAGTCTGAATTATGCGTTTTATATTTCGGGTGCGCTACTGGTTGCTGGTGTCATCCTTGCTAAAATGACGAAGCGCCCAATGCACACTGAAGAAGTGCACGCCGGCAAAGCAGTTGCCTAAGCGTTAGTCATTCTCCTCTATCAGGTGGAGAAGGCCTCGCCGCAGGGGTAAAGGCCTTCTCCAATTCATTATTCCAACCCATGGACAAGGAGTAATTTTCATGAGTGAAAACGATAATGTTGTCGAAACTTCGGAAGCTGAAATCGCGGTTCATTGGAAGGAAGAGGGGTATTATCCTCCATCTTCAAAGTTCATAGGTCAGGCAAACCTCACCGATCCCGCTATCTTCGAGCGTTTTGCCCTGAAAAATTTCCCTGATTATTATACTGAGTTCGCGGAGTTGCTGACCTGGTATAAATACTGGGACGAAGTGCTCGATACAAGTGATGCACCTTGCTTCAAATGGTTTAAAGGCGGCAAACTGAATGCCAGCTATAACTGTATTGACAGACATTTGGCCAAGAACGCGAACAAAACGGCCATCCACTTTGTCTCGGAGTTGGAAGAAGAAAGAGTTCAGCACATCACCTATCAGGAACTCTATGTACGAGTCAATGAATTCGCAGCATTGTTGCGCGACACCGCCGGCTTGAAACGCGGCGACAGGGTCACGGTTCATATGCCGATGTCGGCGGAACTGCCGATCACCATGCTGGCCTGTGCGCGACTGGGCGTTATCCATTCGGTCGTCTTCGGCGGTTTCTCCGCCAGTGCCTGTGCCGACAGGATAGTCGACTCCAACAGCCGAGTCCTTATCACCATGGACGGCTACTATCGTGGCGGTAAATTGCTCGATCATAAAACGGTCGATGACGAAGCCTGCGTGCTGGCGGAAAAAGAGGGGCAAAAAGTCGATAAGCTTTTAATATGGCAAAGATATCCCGGGAAAACGTCGCCAACAACAAAGATTGTCGAAGGACGAGATGTCATCATAAATACGGAACTGAAGAAATATTATGGAGCCCGGGTCGAACCGGAGCAGATGCTGGCCGAAGAGCCGCTCTTTTTGATGTACACCAGCGGGACCACCGGCAAACCGAAAGGCGCACAGCACAGCACCGGCGGATATCTCGCCTATGTAACCGCCATGTCCAAATATATTCAGGATATTCATCCTGAGGATGTCTACTGGTGTATGGCGGATATCGGCTGGATTACCGGCCACAGCTTCATCGTTTACGGCCCGCTCGCCCTGTGTGCGTCCTCGGTCATCTACGAAGGTGTGCCGACGTATCCCGATGCGGGACGGTCCTGGCGGATTGCTCAGGATCTCAACATCAACATCTTCCATACCGCGCCGACCGCCATCCGGGCTCTGCGTAAGGTCGGACCGGATGAACCGGCCAAATACAACTTCCAGTTCAAACATATGACGACGGTCGGCGAGCCGATCGAGCCAGAGGTATGGAAATGGTATGAGAAGGAAGTCGGCAAAGGCAAGGCAGTAATTGTCGACACCTACTGGCAGACTGAAACTGGCGGTTTCCTTTGCTCGACCGTACCGGGTATTCAGCCGATGAAACCGGGCAGCGCCGGGCCTGGCGTGCCGGGTATCCATCCGATCATTTTTGACGAGAACGGTTTGGAAATTCCTGCAGGCGCAGGAAAGGCCGGCAATATCTGTATTCAGAATCCTTGGCCGGGCTGCTTCCAGACTATCTGGGGTGACAGGGATCGGTTTGTGAAGACCTATTTCAGCATGTACAACAAGAATCCGAACAGCAAGGATTGGCGAGATTGGCCATACTTGACCGGTGATGCAGCGGTCATGGCAGCCGATGGATATTTCCGGATTCTTGGTCGGATCGATGACGTCATCAACGTTTCTGGACATCGTCTCGGCACCAAAGAGATTGAGTCCGCCGCCTTGACCGTGCCGGAAGTTGCCGAGGCAGCGGTTGTGCCGGTCAATCATGAGATTAAAGGCAAAGAGCCCGAGTTGTATGTATCGCTCAAGCCGGGGTATGAGGCAACTCCGGAACTGCAGCAGAAGATTGCCGACGCCATCACCTATCAGATCGGCAAGATCGCCAAGTGCAAGCATGTCTGGATTGTACCCGATATGCCGAAGACCCGCTCCGGGAAGATCATGCGCAGGGTTCTTGGGGCAATCTCCAACAAGGGTGATGTCGGCAACGTCATGACTCTTGCCAATCCGGAAATTGTCGAGCAGATCCAGAAGATGGTAGGTTAACCGGAAAGCCAGCCTGACTGATCAGGAGAAGTAAGGAAGTGGTGGGATCCTTCGTGGGTCTCACCACTTTTTTTTGTTATTCCGTCCAATTTCAGGTAAATAAAAGGTAACAGGTACGTCCATATTTAAAAGGAGTGGTGATGTCCGATTTTCACTTGCCGTATCTCATCGACTATGCTCAGCCGGTCGTCGAAGACATCGTCGTCTTCTGTGTTTCGATGCTCACAGCGATCATGGTCAGCGCCGAAGGACAGGCTTTTGTCTCTACCCTGCTTGGAGATGCCAGGGAAAATCCTAAAGATCGTCTGCATTTTAATGTCTTTATGCATATGAGTCTTCTGGGGACGCTCAACTTTTTTGTCGCGGGTTTCGGCTGGCCCAAGGAAATCGACATCGATACGACGAAATTCAAGAATCATCCCAGACTTTTCCTTATTCTAAGCCGTCTGTCAGGACCACTGGCCAATCTGCTCATGGCCAATATTGCTGCAAGTATCAACTGGATTCTCGGCAGATATGGCGTCGAAGACAAGGTCTTTGCCACCATTGTAGTGGTCAATGTCACCATGGCCATTTACAGCCTGCTGATCGTTCCCCCTCTGCCGGGTTCCGCGATCATTTTCGCCTTTTTTCCCAAAAACGGATTTTTTCAAAAAATGATAAAGTATCTTTCCATTTTTGGGCCCTTTATCATTGTCGGCACTTTCCTGGCAGTACGCCTCTCCGGCTGGACAGGAATCAGCGCCGTTTTTTCACCGGTGGTGGGTGCAGTAACGGGAGCAATCCTGAATATCTGATAGGTGCGGGCGGCGGGGTGGGGTTGTGTTATGAGCCGGCTCTTCCTGTCGAAGAAGATGGTCGAGCCGGTGTCATAAAAAGATCGCTTAAGTCAGTCGGCCAGTTCGTTGAAGCGACAGGTCAGGATCAGATCACCATCCTCATACTGGGTTTTCACCTTGTACGGCAAGGTTTTGAAAAGGTTTATCATCGCTTTGTTGCTGGGGAAAGTGAAGGCTATCAGCCCGGCAATGCCATTTGCCCTGGCTGCGGCGGCCAGTTTTTTGAGAAAGAACGACCCGATTCCCTTGCCTTTGTATTCTTCGCTGATGGAAAACGCCACCTCGGCCATATTCTGATCCGGCAGTTTCATGCATTCCGCAACACCGATTACCCGGCCGAAACCGAATTCTCCTACAACAGCCATTAGTGTGATATCATTGACGTAATCTACATGCGAACGGCTTTCCATTTCGGCTCTGGCGAAGATCGTCTTCTGGCAGAAGAATCTCGATAAGACATCCTCCTTCGGCAGGCTGTAGTAATGCTCCTGGATACGTCGATCGTCGACCGGTTTGGACGGGCGAATGGTGACTTTTTCACCATTGATATAGAGGACTTCTTCCAACTGCACCGGATAAACCGCCTTGGCCGCCTCGCCGAGAGTCCGTTCGGCTCCGATGAACCCGCGTTCCTTGGCCGCCTCGAAGAGTTGTTCGCGGAAATCCGGATGAGCGATGCTGATCATGGCAATAACCCTTTCCTGAATGCTCTTGCCGAACAGGTTGACCGCCCCGTACTCGGAGACTACATAATGCACATCGGCGCGGGGAACGACCACCACCGTATCGTGCAGATACGGGACGATGTTCGATACTGGACCGTCTTCGGTCTCGCTGGTAGAAAATATCATAAGAATCGACTTGCCTCCCGGGGAGCGTCTCGCACCCCTGACAAAGTCAGGTATGCCTGAGACTCCGGCAAACCTCGTCGCCGCCGTGGCCTCGGCGGAAACCTGGCCGGTGATGTCCATGGTTTTTGCGACATTCATCGACACCATCTTTTTGTGCTGGGAGATGATGAACGGGTCGTTGACGTAATCCGAGGGGTGGAAATCTACGGCCGGGTTATCGTTCAAAAATTCATAAAGATTCGAACTGCCTATGGCCATCGAGGCGACCATCTTCCCTTCATTAAGTCCTTTCTTTTTGTTATTGATGCTGCCTATGGCATACAGGTTCATGATGTCGTCGGTGAGGAACTGGGAATGGACCCCGAGATCGTTTTTGTCAGACAAGCCCTGAACCGTGGCCTGGGATGCGGCATCGAGGCCGATCTGCAGGGTAGAACCGTCTTCGATCAGTTTGGCGATATGTTTACCGATACTGATTGCTGCCTCCGAAGTTACATTCGAAGGAGGTACCGACAGCAACTCCTCCTCGTACTCGACGATCACATCGACATCGTTGACGTGGATGAAGCTCTGGCCCATGACCCTCGGCATCCTGGGATTAACCTGGGCTATGACGAAATCGGCCGAGCGGGCCGCGGCCATGGTTACATCCACGGAGATGCCGAGACTCATCCAGCCGAAATCATCGGCCGGCGATACCTGGATAAGCGCCACATTGAGAGGAAGCTTGCGGGTGGTGAAGAGGTTTGGGACATCAGACATGTTCATCGGTGTGATGAACCGCCTCTGCTTGGCGATCGAAAAAGGTTTGGTGGAACCGAGATAAATGGATCGAATGTTCAGGTTGGTATCCCTGGTTTTATCGGCAATGGCAGTAAGGGAGGCGGTCTCGCGGCCGAGCAGGCGAACTATCTCCAGCCCACTGAAATTATTTGTTTTTTCGACAAGTTTCTGGATAAGAATCTGAGGCTCGCCGCAGCCGGAGCCGATGAAGACGCGCTGGCCAGAACGAATACGGGCGATGGCCTGTTCAGGGGTCGCTTTTTTTTCCAAATATGTATCGGCCCAGTATTGGGAATTAGGCATAATTTGCTCCTTGTACGGATCGAATGAGGATTGGGAGGGGATAAAAAGTCGAGAAAAGCCCTTGATCTTGAAGAAAAATGCAATTACGCAGCAACGAATGGAATTACAGTAATCTTATCGTACAAGGGGAGCAACCACAAATTATTTTCTTTTTGGAGCCTGATAGTGGTTGCCGGGGCAAAGAGAAAGAAAAACAAAAAGGAAGGCGGAATAACAAAAAGGCTGCAACCGGAAGTTGATCTCGGGTTGCAGCCTGTTTGTTGCGCCATGAGTCATATGTCAGGGAAGACTCATGGTCGCGCCATAGGGTGAGGCAAGTTAATTGTCCCGGCCAACTTGCCAGCCGGAACAATTTTGGAAAGTGGTGACTGGGTGGGTAGTTCTTGCCTTCACCCTGGGGTTTTGGAAATTGTTGAACGTGTCCTGTCTGTATCAGCTTTCAATGGGAAGCGCTCGCTTGCTGTACCTGTGGTAGCGCCACGGGTTTGGGATCGATCCAGGGTCTTCCAACCGGTAGGACGTCGCGGCCGAATATCTGCTTGAAGATGACGTGGGCCATCATGTACCAGGCATTGAGGGCGCAGAGAATGAGGACATAGGCAGCAACCTTGGTCATGGCCGGATAGCCAAAATGAGCCAGATCCAGGAGGATGAAACCGGCAACGAGCAAGGTGAAGGTTGAGGCCATGGCACCGTGAATCCGCATTGCCCCTACCCACAGGATTATAGTGTAGAGGGTCCAAACAATAAGAAAATAGCCGATATCGGTGGTGCTGGATTTATAAATATCATATTTATTGAACAATAAGATGACGCTGAGCGCGATCCAGAACGCGCCATATGAACAAAAAGCACTGTAGCCGAAGTTGTTGCCGGCTTTGAATTCCTGGTAGCCGGCTATGAGCTGGGTCATCCCGCCGAACACGAGGCCTAGGGCGACTATCGGTCCAAGGCCGCAGAGGCCGAGATTGTGCAGTTGAAGTATCAAGGTCGTAAGGCCGAATCCTGCCAGTCCAACTACAGCCGGGTTGCCCAACGGGGGTTGATTGTCAGCCATTTTTCCCTCTATCCAAAAGTATTATTGGTCTACTCGCTATGCATCTCAGTGCATCACTCTCTAGTACGCAAATGGTGTGCCACTTGATGATTGGTGAATTGTTTAAATGATTCCATGCGCTTGGAGAAATATGCGGCAAAAAAAGGGGTACAACAAAAGTTGTTGAGGATTCGACAGAAGGGAGGGGGAAACCAGGCAGTCAAAGGATGTACCGGTCAACAACTATTGTTGTGAATACAATAAAATTTGTAGGGATTAAGACTCCTTTGCAATTTTTTTCAACCTGTTGCTCAAGGCCTGCTGGGTGATGCCGAGCATGGCCGCTGCTGCGGACTGGTTGCTGCCGGCTCTCTGCATGGCCTCCTCGACCAGCATGCGGGTCGCCTGTTTGATAGTCGGCAAAGGATCGGCAAAGACAAACGGTACCCCGCCGCTGTTGGCGTGCCCCTTGTTTTCGGATTGCCGCACCATGCCAATGTGGGTGCGAAAAACGGTGAGAGGCAGAATGCCGTTCTTGTGCTGGGCAATGGCGTCGAACACCATCGCCTGCAGTTCCCGGATGTTTCCGGGAAAATGGTATGATTCCAGGAGATTCAGCAATTCTTTCGGAATTCGCGGCTTGGCCTTTTTGAGGGCCTGGGCGGCGCATTGCGCGAAGTGATCGATCAGCAAACCAATATCCTCCCGGCGTTCCCTGAGCGGCGGCAGGATGATCCGGTGGGTGCGCAGCCGGTAGTGCAGATCCTGACGAAAGAGCTCCTTCTGCTGCAGTTCCCACAGATCGACATGGGTCGAGGTGATGATGCGCGCCCTGCTGAGGCGGGTGGTGTCCCGGCCGATCTGCATATATTCCCTTTCCTGCAGCAAGCGCAGCAGCTTTACTTGGGATGTGTGGGATAAGTCACCGATTTCATCTAAAAAAAGAGTACCATCTGCGGCTCGTTCGATCAGGCCGGGGCGGTCGGAGTCAGCGCCGGTAAAGGCACCTTTGACGTGACCAAACAGTGTGTCGGAGAAGACATTATCGTCGAGGCCGGCGACATTGACGGCGACGAATTCCCCCGATCTGCCGCTCACCGTATGGATCGCTTTGGCGATGAGTTCCTTGCCCGTGCCGGTTTCGCCGCGGATGAGCACCGGCTCGGAACTGTTGGCGAGTGACTCGACGTAGCTGAAAAGGCTCATCATCTTCGGTGACTCGGTGAGAAGATCGGCGAAGGCTTCGGGATTATTCAGGCGATTTTGCAGGAGTTGCTCTTTCAGGGCCAGGTTTTCCTGATGGAGTTCGCTGTATTGCAGACTCTTTTTGACCGAGGCGACAAGCCGGTTTTCATCGACCGGTTTGACGATATAGTCAAAGGCCCCTGATTTCATACAGAGCACGGCTGTTTGGGCATCAATCCGCCCGGTAATAATTATGATGGGAATATTGGCATATTGGGCGGTGATCTGATCGAGTATCGCTTCTCCGTTTACATGCGGCATATTCAGGTCAAGGAGAATGACGCTGGGCGGCCGTTGCCCGATGATAGCCATGGCCTGTCTGCTGTCGCTGCAGGTGCGCACGTTGTTCATTCCGGCCAGTTGGAGAATGGTGTCCACCGAAAGCAGAATGGCTTCTTCATCATCTATGATCAGGATCGGGTCGGGCGGGTAGAGTCTCTCGTTCATATCATTCTCCCGGGAACTTCGTCAGGGCTGTAGCGGGGCAGCAGGATCGTGGCGATTGTACCCTTTGACGGCTCGGAGTTGAATTCGAGCCAGCCGCCATGATTGCGTATTATGGTATCGGAAATGGAAAGGCCCAACCCCGTACCGCTAGTGTCCCTTTTGGTGGTAAAGAACGGATCCTTGATCCGGCCGAGAATTTCCGGGGTCATGCCTATGCCGCAATCGCGTATTTCCAAAAATATCTCTTCGGATTCTTCAAGATATCCAGTCGAGACACTGATGCTTTGATTCGGATCGGTCAAGGCCTGGGTGGCGTTGACCAACAGGTTGATGATCACCTGGCCGAGCCGCTGACTGTTGCCCTGGAGGGTGGGCAGATTCTCATAATACTCGACGTGGAAATCATTGGTGGCTTTTTTGATGAGGCTTGATATCAAGCCGACCGCCTTCTCCAGCACCTTGTTCAAGTTCACCGTTTCCCGAAGGTCGGCAGGCTTCTGGCCGGAAAATTCTTTCAAGTCGCCGACGATCCGCTTGACCCGTTCGACGCCCTCCTGAGAAAAGTGCAGCAGTTTCGGCATGCGTTCCCGCAATTGCGGATAGGCCATCGGGCCGACCTCCAGGCCGCCGAATTGGGCGTGGTGGCGGTCGAGAATGGGCAGGACTGCCCGCCAGAATTTATCGAAGACCTGAATATTCAGCATGACCGAAGAGATGGGATTGTTGATCTCGTGGGCCACGCCGGATACCAGCGTACCGAGCGATACCATTTTATTGGTTTGCATGAGTTGCTCCTGCTGCATTTTGGCCTGCGCCTCGATTCTCTTTTTTTCCGTGACATCCCTTGCCGTCATGAGAAATGAGGCCTGGTTCTCGTCGGTTTCCATTTTGGCAAAAGTCGCTTCGACCGTGATCACCCGATTATCCCTGAGGATAAAGCTGGTTTCAAAGAAATAATTGTCCGGTTGATCGTCGTCTATCTGTCGAATCTTTTCTATGAAAACGGGACGTTGCTGGGGAGGAATGAGTCCTGTGATGATCATATCGGTCATTTCCTTCGACGGGTAGCCGCTTATCCGTTTCCAGGCGGTGTTGGCATAGGTGATTCGCAGGTCGGAATCAAAGAGCAGGATGAGTTCTCGGGCAGTTTCCGCCAGCAGGCGATATTTATTCTCGCTTTTCCGTAAGGATTCTTCCATCTCCCGGCGTCTGGTCTCGCCGGTTGCCCCCTGCCATACCACATAGACCGACAGCAGAGCGATGACCCCGAGGATAGCCAGAAAGATAAAGGTCATGCGCTCGGTGATGGTGGCGATCTGTGAACGGACGTCTTCGACGTAAACGCCGGTGCCGACTATCCAGTGCCAGGGCTGATACTCCTGGACATAGGAGATCTTGGAAAAGACCCGGGACTGATCGTCCTGCCACTGCCAATGATAGTCGACGTACCCACCGCCGGTCTCCTTGACAGTCTCAAGGAAGGCCTGGAAAAGCTTTTTCCCGGCGGGATCCTCGGTATCGGTGACGTCCTTTCCCTCCAGGTCGGGGCGGTAGGGGTGCATGATCATTCGGGGGTGGGTGTCGTTGATCCAGAAGTAGTCTTTTTTTTCGGGACCATACCTGAGACTCCGCAGATGGGCCGCGGCCTGACTTTTCGCTTCCTCCTCAGTAATTCTGTTTTTTTCGACAAGTGCCGCATAGTAACGGATGGAACTCATGGCCGCTTCGCTCAGGGCATGGATCATTTCCCTTTTGCGGTCCATCAGATGGTCTTCGACTCTCGGCAGGATGTACCCGAAAAATGTGCCGATAAACAAAAAAACGATAAGCAGTACCGGCATGAAAATCTTTGCCGGGACGACGCTCGGTATCGGCGGTCTGGTGATCGGTCTGGTGCCTGTCTCGGATGATTTCCTCGGCAGGTTTTTCCTTGGGGTACCGGATCGGAGGTGTGGCGCGAAACCTCGCTTGGGGTGGGACATGAAGATCAACTCCTTGAATGAACTCAAACCGCTTCAGCGGCAGGAAAAGAACAGTATTCCACCATCTCTTTTAACCATCTATCGAATTTATAGGGGAGGGCTGTGCAAGATGTTCTGCTTATCTCCGTAAAGATGGGGGGATAGATTGAATAAATAATAAAAAACAGATTGTTGGTTGATATTCTGTGCATAAATTCCGCCTATCTTGGCTCCGATTCAGATAAAATTAATTGAATTCTGTGATAAAGTCAATTTGGAAAGAAAGTGTTAAGATAACAATGTTCTTTTCGTCAATGTCCATCGTGGCTCGAAATATCAAAAAACATTAAAAAAACCAATATATGAATACTGTTTACAGTAATAACAATATCCCTTTTGTTTTGAATTTACGGAAAATGTTTTCAGTTTGAAGGATGTCCGAAAAGTTTCTGTAACTATTTGAATATAATATTAAAATATCAATTATGAAGAGAATGGGTTTAATATTCAGAGTAACGATGTTAAATTTAGGCTTGAAGTCTATGCAACGATACGGTATACACAGAATTGGAAACTGGTGAATGGACCAAAATTCAGACCAAAAGGAGCAGGTATGACTAGTTATGATGCAGTGTTTCAACACAGTATTAAAAATCCTGAAGAATTCTGGGCAGAAGCCGCCAAAAGCATCACTTGGTACAAACCATACGACAAAGTTCTGGACTCCTCCAACGCACCTTTCTACAAGTGGTTCCCCGGCGGGAAAATGAATACCTGTTATAACGCAATCGACCGTCATGTCGAAGGTGGCCGGGCCGATCAGGTTGCGATCATCTACGACAGTCCGGTAACCAATACGTTGAAGAAGATTACGTATCGGGAGTTGCTGGAGAAGGTTTCGACATTTGCCGGTGTGCTGGCCGATCAAGGCATCGGCAAAGGCGATACCGTTATTATTTATATGCCGATGATCCCCGAAGCGGCGGTAGCCATGCTGGCATGTGCCAGACTGGGCGCCATTCATTCGGTTGTTTTCGGTGGGTTTGCCGCTCACGAGCTGGCGATCAGGATCGATCATGCGCAACCCAAATTACTGATCACTGCGTCCGGGGCCGTCGAAGGCAAGAAGGTTCTAGCCTATAAACCGCTTGTCGACAGCGCCATCGAGCAGTCTACCCATGAATTGAAAAAAGTCATCGTGTATCAGCGCGACCTGGTCAAAGCGGATATGATTGCGGGTCGCGACATGGACTGGATGGAGCTGGTCGGCAAAAGCAAACCTGTTGGCTGTACGGCAGTCGATGCAACCGACCCGCTTTACATCCTCTACACTTCCGGCACGACCGGAATGCCGAAAGGTGTTATTCGGGACAACGGCGGTCACGCAGTTGCGCTGTACTGGACCATGAAAAACCTCTATAACATCAATCCCGGTGAAGTCTGGTGGTCGGCATCGGACGTCGGCTGGGTCGTCGGCCATTCATATATTGTATATGCTCCGCTGCTTCAGGGTTCCACTTCTGTTTTCTATGAAGGAAAACCGGTAGGGACTCCAGATGCCGGCGCATTCTGGCGGGTCATTTCCCAGCATAAAGTAAAATCGCTCTTTACCGCTCCTACTGCCTTCCGGGCGATCAAGAAAGAGGATCCCAAAGGCGAGTTTATTAAGAAATATGACATTTCCTCTTTTGAATGCCTCTATCTTGCAGGCGAACGTACCGATCCCGACACCCTGCATTGGGCCGAAGACATGATCGGCGTGCCTGTCATCGATCACTGGTGGCAGACCGAAACCGGCTGGGCCATTGTCGGCAATTGCCGTGGCATCGAGCTGTTGCCGGTGAAGGAAGGCTCGCCCACCAAAGCCATGCCCGGCTATGACGTGCGGGTGGTGAACGACGATAACGAAGTCGTGCCGAAAGGCACCGAGGGCAATATCGTCGTGAAACTGCCCTTGCCGCCGGGCACCCTGACTACTCTCTGGCGCAATGACGAGCGTTTCATCAAGTCCTATATGACGAAATTCCCCGGCTACTACGAGACCAGCGACGGTGGATATATCGACGAGGATGGCTATGTGTACGTCATGGGCCGGATGGACGACGTTATCAATATCGCCGGTCACCGCTTGTCGACAGGGGCAATGGAGGAGATCATCTCCAACCATCCTGATGTTGCCGAATGTGCGGTATTCGGCGCCGACGATCAGATGAAGGGGCAATTGCCGGTCGGTCTGTTTGTGGTCAAAGCCGGCGTAACCCGCGATGGCGAGGAGATCAAGAAAGAATTGGTCAAGATGGTGCGCGACAGCATCGGTCCCATTGCCTGCTTCAAGGATGCCAGCCAGGTTGTCCGTCTGCCCAAGACGCGATCCGGCAAAATCCTGCGCGGCACCATGCGGTCGATCGCCAACAACAAGGAGTACAGGATGCCGTCGACTATCGATGATCCGGCAATTCTCACCGAGATCACCGAGGCACTGGCCAAGATGGGATATGTAAAGAAATAGTTGCTGTATGAACGGGGCAGCTGCCTTCCGGGCAGCTGCCCTCATCTTCAACCTCAGGAGCTTCGAGGACTTCGGGCTCCATTTTCTAGGATGACTGTGTATGAAGATTCACGAATACCAGGCGAAAGAGCTGTTTCGCAAGTACCAGGTGCCGACCCCCCAGGGTGGCGTGAGTAACACCGTTCAAGGAATCTCGGAGGTCGCTGCAGGCCTGGGACTGCCAGTGGCTGTCAAAGCCCAGATCCATGCCGGCGGCAGGGGGAAAGGGGGCGGAGTGAAGGTGGCCAAAACGAGCGCGGAGGTCAAAAATGCGGCCGAGGCCATTCTTGGCATGACCCTTGTCACCAAGCAGACCGGGCCTGAAGGAAGGCTGGTCAAAACGGTGCTGGTGGAGAAAGGGGTAGCCATCAAAAAGGAGATGTACCTGTCGATCGTCCCCGACCGCAGCACGGCAACGGTCACCATCATTGCCAGCCAGGACGGCGGCATGGATATCGAAGAGGTCGCGGCAAAGACCCCGCACCGGATCATCAAGGTGCAGGTTAATCCGCTTATCGGTATTCAGAGCTATCATCTCCGCCAGGTCATGTTCGGGCTTGAGCTGGATAAGGTGCTGATGAAGGAATTCTCGGCGATCCTGAAGAATCTCTACAATCTCTTCGTCGACTATGACTGTTCCCTGGTCGAAATCAATCCGCTGATCGTGACCGAAGAGAATACCATTATCGCGCTCGATGCCAAAATGGATGTCGATTCCAACGCTTTGTTTCGGCATCCCGATGTCGTGGCGATGCACGATCCCAACGAGGATGATCCTGCCGAGGCCGAAGCCGCCAAATACAACCTCAATTACATCAATCTCGACGGCAACGTCGGCAATATGGTCAACGGTGCGGGCCTGGCCATGGCCACCATGGATATTATCAAGCAGGCCGGAGCCCAACCTGCCAACTTCCTCGATGTCGGCGGCGGCGCCAATGCCGAAATGGTGGAAAACGGATTCCGCATCATTCTCAGCGACAGCAAGGTCAAGGGCATTCTGATCAATATCTTCGGCGGAATTCTTCGCTGCGATGTCCTGGCTCAGGGTGTGGTGCAGGCCGCGAAGAAGGTGCAACTGTCGGTGCCGGTTGTGGTTCGGATGGAAGGAACCAACGTAGACGAAGGCCGGAGAATTCTTGCCGAGTCGGGCCTCAAGCTGATAAATGCAACCGATCTGGCCGACGCCGCCAAAAAGGTCGCGGAGATTGTCGCCTGATTGTTGTCTGGGCACCATTGTCAAAAACACGGTCATCTGTCACACCTCGTCACAACGAAAACACTCTCAGCGAATAATGCAGAAAGACAAATCTTGGTCTCAGTGCATACCTGTCTGCTTCTGTTCCTTGGGAGGGCGTGGGTGAAATGATGACGATAGCATAAAAAATACTGTTATATCGAAGGAATTTTTTTGATGTGCTGGTTGCAGGGCAGGCGGTACACGGTTGACTGCCTAACCTCATAAAAGAGCATGAACAATTATACTTTGGAAGGAAAAAAATGAGCATTTTCGTCAATTCCCAAACACGTGTTCTGGTTCAGGGCATCACCGGCAAAGAAGGCCAGTTCCATACCCAGCAGTGTATCGCATACGGTACCAAGGTGGTTGCCGGGGTGACGCCGGGGAAGGGCGGCATGAAAATGGATGCGGTGCCGGTTTTCAATACCGTCAAAGAAGCAAAAGACAACACCGGTGCCAATGCGGCGATGATCCTCGTTCCACCGCCGTTTGCCGCGGATGCCATCCTCGAAGCCGTGGATGCCGGCATAGAGGTGGTAGTCTGTATCACCGAAGGGGTTCCGGTCACGGATATGCTGAAGGTGAAAAATTACCTGGCCAGCAAGAACACCAGACTGATCGGCCCCAACTGCCCGGGCATCATCACTCCCGGCGAATGCAAAATCGGCATTATGCCTGGTGCCATCCACACCCCGGGCGGCCCGGTGGGTGTCGTCTCCCGCTCCGGAACCCTCACCTATGAGGTCGTCCATCAGTTGACTCAGGTGGGACTCGGCCAGACGACCTGCGTAGGCATCGGTGGTGACCCGGTCAATGGCACCGGCTTCATCGATTGTCTGAAAGCCTTCAACGCGGATCCGGCCACCGAGGCGGTGGTCATGGTCGGCGAGATCGGCGGCAACGCCGAAGAAGAGGCCTCCGCCTGGATCAAGGCCAACATGAAAAAGCCGGTAGTCGGATTTATCGCCGGGCTGACGGCGCCTCCGGGCAGGCGAATGGGCCATGCGGGCGCGATAGTCAGCGGCGGGCAGGGAACGGCTGCAGCAAAAATCGAAGCCATGCAGCAGTGTGGTCTCTATGTCTGCCAGGATCTAGGTTCTTTGGGAAGATTGTGCAAGGAAGTCTTTTCCTGATGAGAACGGAGAGAGGTTAGGTACCGGATAAGGCATTGTGAATATTGTTTCAAGGAGAGACTATGAAGACGAATGACCAACTGGACCACCTGCGGAAACTGAGGGCCGAGGCCCGACTGGGTGGCGGTCAGCAACGGATCGACAAGCAGCATGAAAAAGGAAGTATGACCGCCAGGGAGCGTATCGACCTGCTCCTGGACAAGGGCTCTTTTGAAGAGTTCGACATGTTCAAGACTCACAGATGCCGCGATTTCGGCATGGATAAACAGGTATTTCCCGGCGACGGCGTGGTCACCGGGCATGGTACGGTCGATGGCCGGACGGTCTATGTCTTTGCCCAGGACTTCACCGTCCTCGGCGGTTCGCTTTCGGAAACCTTTGCCGAAAAGATCTGCAAGATCATGGACCTCGCCATGAAAAACGGCGCCCCCGTCATCGGTCTCAACGATTCCGGCGGCGCCAGGATCCAGGAAGGCATCGAAAGTCTCGCCGGGTATTCGGAAATCTTTCAACGCAACGTCATGGCCTCCGGCGTGGTGCCGCAGATCTCGGCGATCTTCGGGCCCTGTGCCGGCGGCGCGGTATATTCCCCAGCCCTTACCGATTTCATTATCATGGTCCAGAAACAGTCCTATATGTTTCTGACCGGACCGAAGGTGGTCAAATCGGTGACCCATGAGGATGTCACCGAAGAGGCCCTGGGCGGAGCGGCCATGCACGCCAGTCGCAGCGGGGTGGTCGATTATCCGGCAAGTTCCGGGGCGGATGCCATCGTCTACATCCGCAAGCTCTTGTCATTCCTGCCGCAGAACAACATGGAAAATCCGCCGGTCGTTCCCTGCACCGAACAGGCAGACCGGGAAGCCCTGGAACTCAATGCCATCATTCCGGAAAACCCCAATGCTGCCTATGACATGAAGGAGGTAATTCTCCAGACGGTCGATAACCGGGATTTCTTCGAAGTAAAAGAGAATTTCGCCCCCAATCTCATTGTCGGCTTCGCCCGTTACAACGGCATGAGCGTCGGCATCGTCGCCAACCAGCCGGCCCACCTGTCGGGCGTTCTGGATATCGATTCCTCGATAAAAGGGGCACGTTTCGTCCGGTTCTGCGACTGCTTCAATATTCCGGTCGTGACCTTTGTCGATGTTCCCGGTTTCCTGCCCGGAACCGCCCAGGAATACGGCGGGGTCATCCGCAATGGCGCGAAGATTCTCTATGCCTTTGCCGAGGCGACCATCCCCAAGGTGACGGTTATTACCCGGAAGGCATATGGCGGGGCGTACTGCGTCATGTCCTCCAAACATCTGCGGGGCGATATCAATTATGCCTGGCCGAGTGCGGAAATAGCGGTTATGGGCGCCAAGGGCGCCGCCGGAGTGCTGTACGGCAGGGACGCTAAAAAGGCCGAAGATCCCAAGGCCTTCCTGGCCGACAAAGAAAAGGAGTACCAGGATGCCGTGGCCAATCCGTATGTGGCCGCCCAGCGCGGCTATATCGACGACATCATCGAACCGGCCCGGACCCGGGCCAGGATCGTCAAGGCCCTGGGAATCCTCCAGAACAAGCGCGATACCAATCCGATGAAAAAACATGGCAATATTCCTCTATAACCGTTGCAGTTTCAAAGGAGATCCCAGATGACCGTAAAGATTTTTATCAAACGAAAAGTGCAGGATAAAAACGTGGTGGAATTGACGATGCTGTTGAAGCGACTTCGCTCCCTGACGCTTGAGCAGCCGGGTTATATCTCAGGAGAGACGCTCAACAGAATCGACAAGAAGGATGAGTGCATGGTGGTCAGTACCTGGCGGTCGGTGGAAGACTGGAACAGTTGGGTCAACAACGCGAAGCGTATCGAAGTCCAGACCCAGATCGATAAACTGCTCGGCGAGGATACCGAATACGCGATGTACAGCGCCTGACGGTGATCAAGTTGAAGAATGACGGCCGGTAAAGGTAAGGCTTTTCCGCCGCCTTTTCTACCGCCTTTCTGCCGCAAAGAGTAGAGGTGATAACGATGGGTGAATCGATGGCAGGTAACAGAAAGAAAATGGCTGCAGCTCTGGCCGCTGTGAATCTCTATCTGCAGCAGGAAGAGGCCGCAGCGCAAGAGACCCAGGCAACGCAGCCCAAGGAACCGAACGGAATCGAGTGCAGTCAGTGGGGCCATAGTGGCCGTCAGGAAATGATGGCCATGCGGAGATTAGTTCAATTACGAGTGTTTACACGCTTTTAGTACCTTAGGAAATTCAGAAAGTAAAGGTACTTATCCCCCTTTATGCGGGGGTTAAATCAAATGTTAATGTCGAGGTAAGAGGAGATAGATACGATGAGCGATCAAGTGACGATGACCCCATTGAATTATTCCGCAGATCGGCCGAAGGCGATAAATCCAGTAAAAATCATGGACTTGTCCATTCGCGACGGCCATCAGTCCCTTTTTGCCACCCGTGGCCGCACGGAGGATATGATTCCGGTGGCCGAGCTGATGGACGAAGTCGGCTTCTGGGCCATCGAGACCTGGGGTGGAGCCACCTTCGATACCATGCACCGTTTCCTGAATGAAGATCCCTGGCAGCGTCTGCGCACCTTGAAAAGGTATATCAAAAAGACCCCCTTCTCCATGCTGTTGCGAGCCCAGAACCTGGTCGGCTACCGCAATTACGCCGACGATCTGGCCTACGCCTTTGTCGAGCGCGCGGCGGAAAACGGTATGGATATCTTTCGGACCTTCGATGCCTTGAACGACTATCGTAATTTCGAGACGGTGGTAAAGCAGATCAAGAAGAGCGGCAAGCACTTCCAGGGCTGCATCTGCTACACCCTGACCGAGCCCCGTCTCGGCGGAGAAGTTTATAATCTTGAATATTACACGGACAGAGCTAAGGCCCTGGAGGAGATGGGGGCGGACTCGATCTGCCTCAAGGATATGGCGGGACTCATGGCCCCATATGATGCTTACCCGCTGATCAAGGCATTGAAACAGGCGGTGGGGGTGCCCATTCATCTGCACAGTCATTTCACCTCCGGCATGTCGCCGATGACCCACCTGAAGGCCATTGAGGCAGGCGTCGATATCATCGATACCTGCATGACTCCCTACGCCTATCGGACCTCCCATGCGGCGGTTGAACCGCTGGTCATGGCGCTTTTGGGCACCAACCGCGACACCGGTTTTGATATCAAGAAACTTGCCGAAATAAACGAAATTCTGGAAAAGCAGGTGATGCCGAAATACAAGCACTTGCTCGACGATTCCAAGGTATCGATCATCGACATCAACGTGTTGCTCCATCAGACCCCGGGCGGCATGCTGTCCAATCTCGTCAATCAATTGCGGGAGATGGACGCGCTCGATAAGATCGACGAAGTTTACAAGGAACTGCCGCGGGTCAGGAAAGACCTCGGCCAGATTCCCCTGGTCACCCCGACCAGCCAGATCGTCGGTGTGCAGACGGTCAACAACGTCCTTCATGACACCCCCGGCGAGCGTTACAAAATGATCACCGGGCAGGTGAAGGATCTCTGTTACGGGCTGTATGGCAAGACGGCGGTGCCGATCAATCCGGAACTGCAGGCCAAGGCCTTGAAAGGCTATCCGCGCGGCGAACAGCCAATCACCTGCCGGCCGGCCGAGGTGCTCGAACCGGAATTGGAAAAAGCCAAGGCGGAGATCGGTGATCTTGCGGTCGATATGGATGATCTCATTCTCTACGCCCAGTTCCCTGTTACCGGCAAGAAATTTCTTGAATGGAAGTACGGCAAGACCGAGCCGCCGGCAAGCGTCAAGCCGATTACCATGGAAGATGTCAAGAAGCGGGACGAACTGGTGAAAAAGGCTCTGGCCGGCAAGTTGGTCGAGCCGAAGCAGGTCGAAAAACCGCCTAAATCGCAGGCCGTGCGGAAATTCAATGTCTTTATCGACGACGAGTATTTTGCCGTGGATGTCGATCCCACCGGCCAACCGCAGATCGTCTCGGCACCCCAGCCGGTAGCCGCCGCAGCCAACCCTGGGCCGAAACCGGTTGTCGCACCGGTTGCCGCACCTCCGGCCCCGGAGCCAATGGCTGCGGACGGCACCGTGCTGCTTGCGCCGATGCCGGGAATGATCGTCAAGTACGAGAGGAAAGCGGGTGACAGTGTCAAGAAAGGCGATACCGTCGTCATTCTGGAGGCCATGAAAATGGAAAACGCCCTCACCGCTCCCTGTGACGGGACGGTCCAGGCGATCAAGTTTGCCAGTGGCGACACGGTGGCAAAGGGTGCAGTCCTTGCTGTAATCAGTTAAAAATAAGACGGGGCGCAGGACTTGGTCCTGACTCACTCCTTGCGAAGTCCTGTGCCCCGTCTTTTGAGTACCTTAGCAATTGGACCACGACGGGAGAAGGGCCGCTTGCCTTTCTCCTCTATCGCAACCATGGAAGGCTCCATGATCATTGTCAAAACCTTGAACGGCATTACCCCGAAATTCGGCAAGGACTGTTTTCTGGCCGAGAATGCGGTGGTTGTCGGCGACGTCGAGATGGGCGACAACTGCAGCATCTGGTATAACGCCGTCTTGCGTGGCGACGTTCACTCGATCCGGCTGGGCAACACAGTGAATATCCAGGACGGGGCAGTTGTCCATTGCACCTACCAGAAACACTCAGTTACCATCGGCAACAATGTCTCGGTGGGCCACAATGCCATCGTCCATGGCTGTATCATTCATGATAATGTACTGATCGGGATGGGGGCCATCGTCATGGACGGCTGCGAAGTTGAAAGCAATTCGATAGTTGCAGCCGGTGCCGTCGTTACTCAGGGGACTAAGGTTGAGAGCGGCACGATCTATGCCGGAGTCCCGGCCAGGAAAGTGAAGGATATCAGCCGGGAGTTGATCTCCGGCGAGATCGCCAGAATCGCCGAAAACTACATCAAATATGCCGGCTGGTATAAGTAACCGGCACCTTCTTCAAGAATTCCGTCTGCCATCCAGGAAACCGAGTAGAACGTCCGCAGCCGCCGTCGGCGAGGTCGTTCCCATCTCCACCGCCTTACGTAACTGCGGCAGGGCCTCCTTCACCTCGGGGTTGGTGTAAAACCACTGGCGAAAGCCTTCGTCGAGCAGAAAGTTCATCCAGTCGAGGGCTTGAACTTTCCTTTTTTCCGCCATTTCCCCGCTTGCGGTCATCTTCTGCCGGTGATCCTGGACGGTTTCCCATATTTCCTTGATGCCGGTTGACTCGAGGGCGCTGCAGGTGAGAACCGGCGGTGACCAACTCGGACTGAATGGCATGAGCATGTGCAGAGCTGCCTGGTATTCTTTGCGGGCGAGTTCCGCCCTGACCACATTATCGCCATCAGCCTTGTTGATGACGATGGCGTCGGCGACCTCCAGGACACCCTTCTTGATGCCCTGCAGTTCGTCGCCGGCCCCGGAGATCATCAGTACCAGGAAAAAATCGACCATGGAGGCGACGGTCGTTTCGGATTGGCCGACGCCGACCGTCTCGATGATCACCACATCGTAGCCCGCCGCCTCGCAGACCAGCATGGTTTCCCGGGTTTTTCTGCCCACCCCGCCGAGCGTCCCGCTGGAAGGGGAAGGCCTTATGAAGGCGTTCGGGTCGACCGCCAGTTTTTCCATACGGGTTTTGTCGCCGAGGATGCTGCCGCCGCTGCGGGTGCTGCTGGGATCGATGGCCAGCACCGCCACCCGGTGACCCATTCCGGTCAGCATGGTGCCGAAGCTTTCGATATAGGTGCTCTTGCCGGCGCCAGGTACTCCGGTGATGCCGAGCCGCGTGCCGTGACCGGTATGGGGCAGCAGCAAATCGACGATGACCCGGGCTATATCCTGGTGGGTGGGCAGGGTGCTTTCGATGAGGGTGATAGTCTTGGCCAGAGCCAGACGGTCACGCTTGAGCACACCGTCCACATAATCCTGGGGGGTTTTAAACATTGTGTAAGGTTGAGTGGAATTACCGTTGACCTCAGCCGCCGGTTCACAAAAACGGATTCAGCGGCAGGATAGGCCGCTGAATCGATGGTAGAGCTGAGGTTTCTTCTATTTCAGGTATTTCTCTTCAAGAAGAGCCAGTGTCTTGTCGGCGGATTCCGGGATCGGCGTGCCCGGACCGAACACTGCCTTCACCCCGGCTTTGAAGAGGAAGTCGTAGTCGCCCGGAGGAATGACGCCGCCGGCCACCACGATGATTTCCTGGCCGCCGGCCTTTTTCAATTCCTCGATAAGAGCCGGGATCAGCGACTTGTGTCCGGCCGCAAGGCTCGAGGCGCCGACCACATGGACATCGTTTTCGATGGCCATCTTCGCCGCTTCCTCGGGCGTCTGGAACATCGGGCTGATGTCCACGTCAAAGCCAAGATCGGCGTAGGCGCTGGCGATGACCTTGAAGCCGCGGTCATGGCCGTCCTGGCCCATCTTGGTCACCAGGAGACGCGGCCGCCGGCCATGTTTTTCCAGGAACATGTTGGTACGCTGTTTGATCTCGGCAATAACGTTGTTGTCGCCCTTGAATTCCGAAGAGTAGGCGCCAGAGATGCAGCGGGTGGTAGCGACGAAGCGGCCGAAAACCGACTCCATGGCACTTGAGATTTCACCGAGTGTGGCTCTCGCCCGTACAGCCGGGAGGGCTGCGGCCAGGAGATTGCCGCCGTTCTTCGCAGCATTGGTGAGGTCAGAAAGGGCCTGGTCGACCGCTGCCTGATTGCGGGTGGCCTTAATCTCCTTGATGCGGGCGATCTGTTCATCGCGCACCGAGGCCGGCACTTCCCGGACCTCGAAATCGATCTTTTCGTTGGCGAGCTTGTACTTGTTGACGCCGACGATGACATCCAGCCCCTGATCGATCCTTGCCTGCTTGCGGGCGGCGGATTCCTCGATGCGCATCTTCGGCATGCCGCCCTCGATGGCCTTGGCCATGCCGCCCATTGTCTCGATCTCGTCGATGATCTTTTGCGCTTCGTTGATAATGCTGTGGGTCAGGGACTCGAGATAGTACGAGCCGCCGAGCGGATCGATGACATGGCAGATCTGCGATTCTTCCTGAATGATGATCTGGGTGTTGCGGGCGATCCTGGCCGAGAAGTCGGTGGGCAGGCCGATCGCTTCGTCAAATGAATTGGTGTGCAGCGACTGGGTGCCGCCCAACACCGCCGACATCGCTTCAAGCGTCGTGCGGATGACGTTGTTGTACGGATCCTGCTCGGTGAGGCTCCAGCCGGAGGTCTGGCAGTGGGTGCGCAGCATCGACGATTTCGCGTTCTTCGGGTTGAACTGGCTCATCAGCCGGTGCCAGAGGAACCGAGCGGCCCGGAGCATGGCGATATCCATGAAGAAATTCATGCCGATGCCGAAAAAGAACGATAATCGCGGAGCGAAGGTGTCAACATCCATGCCGCTCTTGAGGGCTGCTTTGACGTACTCGACGCCGTCGGCCAGCGTAAAGGCGGTCTGCAGCACGCTGTTGGCGCCGGCCTCCATCATGTGGTAGCCGCTGATGCTGATGGTATTGTATTTCGGCATCTCTTTCGAACAGAAGGCCATGATGTCGGAGATGATTCGCATCGAGGGCTCGGGCGGGTAGATATAGGTATTGCGGGTCAGATATTCTTTCAGGATGTCGTTCTGAATGGTCCCTTCAAGCTTGTCATGGCTGACACCCTGCTCCTCCGCGGCGACGATATAGCCGGCCAGGATCGGAATGACCGCGCCGTTCATGGTCATGGAAACGGACATCTGGTCGAGGGGGATGCCGTCGAAAAGGATCTTCATATCCTCAACGGAATCGATGGCGACGCCGGCCTTGCCGATATCGCCGGCCACCCGGGGATGGTCGGAATCGTAGCCGCGATGGGTGGCGAGATCGAAGGCCACCGACAAGCCCTTCTGGCCTGCGGCCAGGGCTTTGCGGTAGAAGGCATTGGATTCCTTGGCGGTGGAAAAACCGGCATATTGACGGATGGTCCAGGGGCGCCCGGTATACATTGTGGCCATGGGGCCACGTACATACGGCGCCATGCCCGGCAAGGTATTGGCCGATTCTATGCCTTCGAGGTCTTCGGCGGTATAGAGCGGTCTGACCTTGATGCCTTCCGGGGTCATCCATTCCAGTGTCTCGATCGACTTGCCTTTCATCTGCTTTTCAGCAGTCTCTATCCATTTTTGCAATTGCGGATGCTTAGCCATGTGCGACTCCTTTTCTGGGGTAAGATCTTCCCGACTGGGGACGGGGAGAATTGCATTGACGACGATT
>MGTI01000064.1 GCA_001799365.1 Desulfobacterales bacterium GWB2_56_26
CCTGCGGGTCCTTTTGCCCTATCGGCTCTAGGCCCTGTCGGTCATTCCGGTATTCCGGACACTCCGGCCATTCTAACCCTTGCGGTCATTCCGATGGGGGGCAAGGGTATGACAAGTCGAGGTCCTGCCCTCCGGCCAAGACAGGAAAAGGAGATGAGGACATATGGGATTGATGGTTGCCTACTTACTGCTGGCGGTGTTTTTTCTGGCTCTGGCCGTCGGTTTGTACACCCCGAAAAAGTGGCGGGAATTGCCGGAGAAACATGTCAAACTTTTGAAGTTTGGGTGTTTGTTTGGATCGTTGCTGATATTTTTTAGTATTGTCAAGAACTTCGTTGGGAAATCGTGAAAGAGAGAGGCATGATGGATACCGGCCCGCATCGGATAGAGATGGCAGAGTGGATAAGCTGTGCCCCCTTTGAACGGCTGCTGCAGATGAACATTGAACGGGCGGAGGGCGGCGTTGCCGTTCTGACCATGCCTTTCACCCGGGAATTGGCCCAGGGCGCCGGACTGATGCATGGCGGCGCCCTGGTGAGTCTGGCCGATACAGCGGTTGTAATGGCCATTAAGAGCTTTTTGCCGCCGAAGACCCATTTCGCCACCATCTCCATGGAGAGCCGTTTTCTCTATCCGGTCACCAGAGGGATTGTCACCGCCAGGGCCCAAGTGACCGAGGCCGACGGCCGGCTGCTGCATGGGGTAGCCCATCTCTATGACCAGGAGGAACGCGAGGTCATGCAGTTTACCTCCCTCTTCAAGGTCGCCAAAAAGCAGTTGGCCACCGAACAGGCGGAAGGCTGAATTGCATCCATCCCCGAATTTGTCACTTCCCGCAGACGAATCGGGACAATTTGACTTGGGTCAAGGCGTTCGAGTCGACCTTCTGCTTTAATATGGAGCATGATGATGGCGCCGGTTTCGGCGCCTTGCTCAACCCCATATAAAAGGTGAAATGATATGTCAGGATGTGGATGCGGATGCGGCAGCGGTGGTGGCGGACCTTATTCCAAGGGCCGGGAACTGGTGGAATTTGTTTTAAATGCCCATGGCGGCGCGGTCCGTGACCAGTCGATCATGCAGGGCCCGCTGGCCACGGTCTGCCAGGGCTGCCGGGCGCCTTTCGTCCTTGTGACTTATCTGGGACAGTGTCCCGGCTGCGGCGGGGTGCACGCGGTGGCGCCGCTCTCGCCGACCGCAGAGAATATCCAGTATGCCGGAGACGACTATCGTCTGCCGGACGTAGGATAAGTATTCGTTCAGTGACCCAGCCGGCTTACTAAAATCTCCGTCAGTTCTTCCGGGGCAAGCGGGGCAGGATTGTATTTGTTGCCCGTCTGGTCCACGATTTTTGCCACATCGGCCACGCCGATACCGAAGGCATCAAGTGTTGGAATGGCCAGCTCGCCGGTCAGCCGTTCCAGTTCGGCGATGAAATGATCCTGGTACCAGGACGCGGACTTGTCCGCCGCCGGGCTGCAGATTTTGCCGAGCATGGCATATTTGTCCAGGGCTTCTGTGCTCGCGCCGGACCGTCGCAGGCTCGCCAGGGTCGATCTGTTCACGGCCGCCATCAGGGTGCCGCAGACCACGCCGTGTGGCACGGCAAAAAAACCGCCGATGGCCGAGGCGAACCCGTGGACGGCGCCGAGCCCCGCGTTGGCCAGCACCATGCCGGAGAGCATCGCCCCGTAGGCCATGTCGGTCCTCGCGGCGAGATTTTCGCCGTCCCGGCAGACCGCTTCAAGCGACCGGTAGACGGCCCGAATGCCGTCCAGGGCTAAAGCATCGGTGAGGGGCGAGCCGTGGCTGGAAAGGTAGCTTTCGACCAGTTGGGTAAAACAGTCCATGCTGCAGGCAACCGTCAGCGGCCTGGGGCAGGAGACGGTCAAAACCGGATCGATCAGGGCCAGATCCGGCATATACCGGTCATGGCGCAGCGATCGTTTAAACCCCTTTTCCCCGACCGAGCTGATGACCGCGTTGCTGGTTGCCTCGCTGCCCGTTCCGGCAGTGGTCGGCACGGCGATGAAGGGGAGTTTCCGGCCGCTCGGCCGCTGATTCCCCACGCCTTCCAGGAACCGGGTCACCGGCGCCCTTTCCACCAGCATCGCGGCAAGCGCCTTGCCGCCGTCCAGCACCGAGCCGCCGCCGATGGCGATAACCAGGTCCCGTCCGGTAATCGAAGGGTTTTCGACGATCCCGTCGATCAGCGTGGGCGAGGGTTCGCCGGTGACATGAACGATCTGCGGTGAAATGGAGAGTCTTTTGAAGTCGGCCAGCAAGGCCTGGCAGCGATCGGAGTCGGCGAAAGAGCTGCCGCCCAGCACCAGCAGGGGCTTACGGCAAAAACCGGACACGCGGGGCACGAGTTCGCCCAGCTCGCCGAATCTGCCGGGGCCGAAAAGGATCCTCGCAGGAACGTGCAAACCGAAGGAAGGTATCATAGGAATAGGGCGAGCGAAAAGGCTTTATCGTTGGGCCGTCAGTGCCAGACGCACACCCAGCCAGATGAACAGTCCGCCGACCGCACTCTTCAGCATTCTGGCGAGCTTGCCGGATTGTCTGAATTTCCCGGCTATCTTTGCCGCACCCACGGCGAAGACGATGTTGACGAGGGTGCCGTTGAGGTCGAACAGGCAGCCGAGAAAGAGGAAGGAAATCGTGGGGCTCGCGCCATCCGGCGCCACGAACTGCGGCAGGAAGGCCATGAAGAACAGGGCGACTTTGGGGTTCAAGGCATTGACCAGGATCGCTTGCCGGAAAATTTTAACGTACGGCTGAGGGGAGAGGGTCGGGGTATTTTCGACCGCAGGCGTTTTGTTTTTGCCGAGGGAGAGGAGGGTGGCGATGCCCAGGTAGACGAGATACGCGCCGCCTGCCAGTTTGACCGCGGTAAAGGCCAGCGCCGAGGTGGCGAGCAGCACCGACAGGCCGAAGGCGGCAAACAGGATATGGATGAAACATCCGGCGCCGATGCCGAGAGCGGCGACAATGCCTGCCCTTATGCCCTGGGAGGCGCTGCGGCTGGCGATGAACAGGATGTCGGCGCCGGGGGTAATGTTCAGCAGGAGCCCCGCGGCGATAAAGACCTCAAGATTGGTTGTGCCCAGCATGTTTTCTCCTCGCTTGGATGTTCCGTGACCTTTTTCATTACGAGTGCCGTCACGGAAGAATCTCTTTGACCCTGCCGACCTCGCCGCTGTCCAGCCTGACCTTGATGCCGTGGGGATGGGTCGGCGACTTGGTCAGGATATCCTTCACTCTGCCGTAGGTCAATCGGCCGGTCCGCTGATCCTCCTTGCGGACGATCGCCACCTCTCCTCCGAGTCTGATAGCCGTCCGGCTCCTGCCGTCCGCTGATTGCTCCGTCATAACTTAGCCTCCAACCCGTTTGACTTTCCAGCCCCTTTTCTGCAGTTCTTCGATCACCGTGTCGCGATGGTCGCCCTGGATCTCGATCGCCGCATCCTTGACGGTGCCGCCGGAGCCGCAACGTTTCTTCAGCTCTTTGGCCAGGGCCTGCACCTCCTCTTCAGAGAGAGGTACGCCGGAGATGATGGTCACCCCTTTGCCCTTGCGGCCCTTGGTCTCGCGTCCGACCCTGACGATGCCGTCGGCCGGCTGCCCCGTCTTTTTCTTGCCGCAGCTGCAGGCGGACGCAGGCTTGCCGCAGGCGGGACACATCCTGCCGTGGTCGGTGGAGTAAACGACACCCTGTGCCGATTTATTTTTCACTTCCTTCTCCCCATGGAAATGAGCTTGCAAATTTCTTGATAGGGTGCGCCGTGCGCACCGCTCTCCGGATGTTGGTGCGCACGGCGCACCCTACGAAAAACAAATACAATCCGGCGGTAAAACCTAACCCCGCCCGCGATAATTCGCAACCCCCTGATCGGGAATCCACAGGCCCTGCGGCGGCTCGCCGGTCTGGTAGAAGACGTCGATGGGCATGCCGCCGCGCGGGTACCAGTAGCCGCCGATACGCAGCCACTGCGGCTCTATGCAGGCGATGAGGCGGCGGGCGATGGAGATCGTGCAGTCCTCGTGGAAGGAGCCGTGATTGCGGAACGAGCCGAGAAAAAGCTTCAGGGATTTGCTCTCGACCAGCCAGTCCCCCGGCAGATAATCGATGACCAGATGGGCAAAATCCGGCTGGCCGGTGATGGGACAGAGAGAGGTGAATTCCGGGGCGGCAAAGCGCACAACATAGGCGATGCCCTTCTGCGGATTGGGAACCCGCTCAAGCACCGCCTGTTCGGGACTCTCGGGCAAGGTGGTCCTGCCGCCCAGTTGGGTGAGATTGTTGTAGATCGATTCGGCAGTCATCATTTTTCTCCTTGGTTCCTGGCGCCGTTACACGCCTCGTTTGTTGCCCCACAGCAGCACGTGGAGCTGGGGCAGCACCCTGGTATCGTACCAGCCGTCGGCCACCACCCGCTCGACCAGCCAACGCAGCCGACCATACATTTTTTCCGGATCGTGAGCTCCTTCACTCCCTTCCTGCCCCTTTTCGTTGCAGGGCTGCAGGAAGACCGGCAGCCCGGGAAACCATCCGGCAACCTGCCGGGCAAAGAGATAGTCGGGCTCGTCGGCGACGACAAACTTAAGATTGATCGAGGCACGGCCGGCAGCCGCAAGGCATTCCGCAAGCTTACTCTGGTCGGCCGTCATGCCGGAGGACGGCGGCTTGGGGCTTATGGTCAGGAAGTCGAGCTCGGCGAACCATTCTTGTGCGACACTGCCCTGGGTTTCCAAGGCGAAGGTGTAGCCGTCCTGTCTGGCCAGGGCGATCAAGTTGCCCAGCGGCTGCAGGGCAGGATTGCCGCCGGAGAGCGAAATAAGAAGGGGGGAGGGGCCGGCAAGACGTTTCACTTTCGCCAGGATCTCTTCGGCCGACATTGCCGCCCACTCCGATCGGAAGGCGTTATCTACGGCATACCGGGTGTCGCACCAGCTGCAGCGAAAGTCGCAGCCGCCGGTGCGGACGAAAACCGTCGGTTGGCCGATGAGCAGTCCCTCGCCCTGAATGGTGGGGCCGAAAATCTCGCAGATCGAGATGCTGTTGCCGCTCATGGCCGGTATTCCGCCCAGGTCCGGGGCGTCTCGCTGACTCGCACTGCGGTAATCTCGGGCCAGCGGGCCTTGCACCAGGCAAAAAAGGTTTGGGCCAGGAATTCGGCGGTGACCGCGTCGGTTGCGAACACCTCGTTTAAGTGCCGGTGGTCGATCTCCTCGTCGAGATAGTGTTTGAAGGCGCTCAACTCCCGGTAGTCGCGGACAAAACCATGCCGGTTGAGGGTGGCGGACGACAACTCCAGCTCCACCTGGTAATTATGACCGTGTAGCCTGGCGCAAGGGTGCTCACGGGGCAGGCCGAGGAGCTGATGGGAAGCTGAAAAGCTGAATTCTTTCGAGATCTTGAACATGTTCCTTAAACCTCCGTCCGACTTGCCTTGCTGGCCCGCGCTACGGCCGTTTGCCAATAGCCGCTGTCTTCATATGAAGTCGGATCGGCGACTCCGGCTACGGCAAAGGCCTCCTGCCGTTCGACGCAGGTGCCGCAGCGGCCGCAATGGCGCTCGCCGCCTTTATAGCACGACCAGGTCTCGGCAAAGGGCACCCCCAGGTCTCGGCCGGCCGCCACGATCTCGGCCTTGGACCGATTGACGAACGGGGTGGAGAGGGTGATTGTCGCCAGCCCCTCCAGGGCGTGGTTCTGCATGGTCTGGAAGGCCTTGATAAAGGGCGGCCGGCAATCCGGGTAGATGAAATGATCGCCGCCATGCACGGCCGCCGCGACCGCCTCTGCCCCCTTCGCCGCAGCGATCCCGTAGGCGATGGCGAGCATGATGGCGTTGCGGTTCGGCACCACGGTGATTTTCATGGTCTCTTCGGCGTAATGACCGTCGGGAACCGCGATATCGCCTTCCGTAAGGGCGGAACCGGACAACAGGGCGCCGATCGCCGAGATATCGAGGACCAGATGCTCGGTGCCAAGCCTGGTCGCGCAATCTTTGGCAAAAGTTATTTCTTTTTTGTGACGCTGGCCGTAATCGAAGGAGAGCAGGGCAAGCAGTTCATGCTCGGCCGCAACTTTATGGGCGAGGGTGACGGAGTCCAGTCCGCCGGAACAGATGACAAGCGTTTTCATTTTTTCGTCCTTGTTTTATTTAACCGGGTAGGTCCGCGACCGGTGGTGCCTTGCGGCAGGAGGCAATCTATAGCAACTTTCCCTGAAAAATGTAAGAATTTTTTCATCCGCGGTGAAAGATCCTTGGCCGGGAGAGGCACCGGCATAATAATACCGTTATATGGTGGAAATTGCAGCCATGACCTTTGCCAAATCCCATGAGGAGAACCCATGAAAACCCTCGGACCGACCAATGCCCTCTATCCCATGCTGACTGTGCTGGTAGGCGCGACTGTTGGCGGCAAGCCCAACTTTCTCGCGGTGGCCCACGTCGGCATCCTCAATCACGGCACCCCCCAGTATCTGTCCATCGGCCTTGGCAAAATCCACTATACCAATGCCGGTATCGTCCGGAACAAGACCTTCAGCATCTGTCTGCCATCGGAAAATCTCATGGTGCAGACCGACTACTGCGGCCTGGTGACGGGCAGCAAAACCGACAAGGCGGCCCTCTTCGATGTCTTCTACGGCGAACTGCAGACCGCGCCGATGATCCGCCAGTGTCCGGTCAACATGGAGCTCCGGCTGCACGATGTGCTCGATTATGCCACCCACGACATCATGATCGGCGAACTGGTCCAGACCTACGCCGACGAAGCGGTACTGAGCGGAGGCAAAATCGATCTCGCCAAGGTCAAGCCGCTGCTCTTCGACATGGCCGGCAAGAAATACTGGTCGTTGGGCAAGGCCGTGGGGGATTGCTGGAGTGCCGGTAAGGTGCTGAAAGAAGGGTAGTTGGCAAGGATCTTGCCCGTGCTTATAGTTTCCCACCAATTCACACCGCGTCGGTCGGCACCTGCGCTCGCCTGACTCAGGTAAAGTAGAAAGGTAGATGGAGAATGCGATGCACGATCATACGATGCACGGCCATATTGAGGATGATGAGGATGACAAGAAATCCCAGGACGACAGGGAATCGCTTTTTTTACGGCAGGCGGGGGTCGACTCGCGGGTACTGGAAAAAATCATGCTTGCCGCCCCGGCCGGCCTGGTAATTGTCGACAAAGGCGGGCAGGTCGTCTTTTTCAACTACGAGGCGGAGAAGATTTTCGGTTTTACGGCCGGAGAAGTCCTGGGCCGATCGGTGGAGTTTCTCCTTCCGGACCGGTTTCAGCATGCCCACCAGGCGCAGAGAAAAGAATTCCTGCACCAGCCGGCCGACCGCCTTATGGGCTATGAGCGGACCGTCCTCGGCCGGCGCAAGGACGGCACCGAGATCCCGCTCGAAGTCGGTCTCAGCCACGTTCATTCGGGCGGTACGGTGCTGGTTACCGCCTTCGTTATGGATATTTCCCGGCGCAAACGCATCGAGGCCGAGCGGGAAAAGCTGATCGAAGAGCTGCAGACGGCCCTCGATAATGTTAAACAATTGAGCGGGTTGTTGCCTATTTGTGCGTCGTGCAAGAAAATCAGGGATGACAACGGCTACTGGAATCAGATAGAATCCTACATTCGGGATCATTCCGAAGCTGAATTTTCCCACGGGCTTTGTCCCGATTGTGCGAAAAAACTCTATCCCGAGGTTTTCTGATCCGTCCTCGAATGAGAGCTGTGAGGACCTCGCTCAAATGTATTCAAGGTGAAGACATGAAGAACGACGGCCTTTATCTGCAGCTCATCAGCATCCACGGCCTGATTCGTGGCCATTCCCTCGAACTCGGCCGGGACGCTGACACCGGCGGGCAGACCAAATATGTGGTGGAACTGGCAAGGGCCCTGGCCGCCGTCCCCGGTGTCGCCCAGGTCGACCTGGTTACCCGGCTCATCCACGACCGGGCTGTCTCCCGTGATTACAGCCTCCCCGTCGAGGAAATTGCCGACGGCGCCCGTATCGTCCGCATCCAGTGCGGCGGCCGAAAGTATCTACGCAAGGAGCTGCTCTGGCCGCATCTCGAAGAGTTCATCGACAAGACCATCAAGTTCATCACCAGCCAGCCCCGGACGCCGGACATTTTCCACGGCCACTACGCCGACGCCGGCTACGTCGCCATGCAGCTGGCCGCCGCTTTCGACACCCCTTTCGTCTTTACCGGACACTCCATGGGCCGCAACAAGCTCGCGAAACTCCTGGCGGACGGCATGACCGAGCTGGAGATCGACCGGCAGTACAAAATGCGAACCCGCATCGACCACGAAGAAAAGATTATCGCCAAGGCCGACTTGATCGTTACCTCCACTCAGCAGGAGATCGACCTGCAGTACGGCCTGTACGATAACGGGCCTAAGGGCAGGTACCAGGTTATTCCGCCAGGACTGGAACTGGATGCCTTCTATCCCTACTACGACGCGCAGCTCGATATCGACTCTCTCAGCGAAGAGGAAAAACAGACGGCAATCACCTTGAGGCAGGAATTGCACCGTTTCTGGGCTAAGCCGGAAAAGCCCTTCATCCTCTCCCTCTGCCGGCCGGATCACCGCAAGAATATCGCCGGGCTGATCGAGGCCTATGGTCAGGACAAAGAGCTTCAGGCGATTGCCAACCTCGCCATCTTTGCCGGCATTCGCCACGATATTAAACAAATGGAGGACAATGAGAAGCTTGTCCTCACAGAGATGCTGCTGCAGATGGACCGCTTCGACCTGTACGGCAAACTGGCTATCCCCAAGAAACACGACTTCGCCACCGAGGTCCCGGCCCTCTACCGGATGTGCGCAGAGAGCCACGGGGTCTTCGTCAATCCCGCGCTGGTCGAGCCTTTCGGTCTCACTCTCATCGAGGCCTCGGCCTGCGGCCTGCCGATCGTTGCCACGGGCGACGGCGGGCCGGTCGACATCGTCCGCAACTGCGCGAGCGGCCTGCTGGTCGATGTCGGCCTGGCCGAGACGATCAGCGAGGCGCTGAAGAAGATCCTTATCGACCAGGACCTCTGGAACACCTTCTCGAACAACGGCATCAACGGGGTCCGCCGCCACTATTCCTGGAAGGCCCACTGCGGGGCGACTATGACGGAGTACTACCGGCTGCTGCCGCAGTTTCAGGAAGAGGAGAATATCACCCTGCCGTCCCGCCACTTGCCTCAAAGGCCGTCTTTCGGCCGCCGCCTCACCGGGCTGAGCAAGCTGCTTATCTGCGATATCGACAATACCCTGATCGGCGACGACGACAGCCTGACGCAACTTCTGGTCCTGCTGGAGGAACACCGCAGCGAGGTGGCCTGGGGGGTGGCCACCGGCCGCAGTCTGGAGCTGACGCTCGACGCGATGACCGAATACAACATTCCGATCCCCGATATCCTCATCTGCTCGGTGGGCACTGAGATGTATTACGGGCCCGATCTTCGCATGGACAAGGGCTGGCAGAAGCATATCTCCCATCTCTGGAAGCCTGAAGAGATCAAGGAGACGCTTTCCCGCTTCGATTTCCTGAAATTCCAGGAGGCGGAGGGCCAGCGCAGTTACAAGATCAGCTATTATCTGGACAACGAGGACAACAGGCTGGCGAAGATCCACCAGGCCTTGGACGAACGCAAGCTGCGCTACCAGGTCATCTACTCACATGGCCAGTTTCTCGATGTCCTGCCCTACCGTGCCTCCAAGGGCCGGGCGGTGAGCTACCTGCGGTACAAGTACGAATTTCTGCCCCGTTACGTTATGGTGGCCGGCGATTCCGGCAACGACACCGATATGCTGCTGGGCAGAACCCGGGGATTGATCGTCGGCAATCACAGCGAGGACCTTGCGCATCTTCGCCAAGCCCCGCGCATCTACTTCAGCCGGGGCGAGTATGCGGCCGGCATTATCGAAGGCCTCTACCATTACGGCCTGCTTTCCTAGGGGGTCTTCCTAGAGGGTCAAATCTTTATCATTGACAGTTATGCCTGATTTCTCTTGAATCAATGGCTGTGAAAAAATATCAAGGATAAAGATTTGACCCCTCCATCTCCTCAGCCAGACGGCGATACTGCAGATGGTAGAGCATTTCCAGATAGCGGTTGGTCTCCTGGCGCTCCAGGTTGGTGGCAAACTTCCAGAAGCCGTAGATGCAGGTGAGCGACAGCAGCCTCTTGGCGTACAACCGCCAGGTATACTGGGCCTGGACCCGGGTGAGTCCGCCTTCGGAGATTCGCCGCCAGTAGCCGGGATCGTTCACGCAGTCGCGGAAGAATTCGGCCAGGAGGGTCGAGGCGATTTCGCCGTGGTTGGGGTCGATATGAAAGCCGGAGATGCCGTCTTCGATTATTTCGAGAGGTCCGCCGTAGCGCGTGGCAAAGGTGGGCAGCCCGGCGGCCATCGCCTCGATGACGGTGAGACCGAAGGCCTCGAACAGGGCCGGCTGGACGAAGACCCCCTGATGATCGGCAATAACCCGGTACAACTCTCCTGAAACCCGCTTGTCGAGCCGCAGGCCGAGCCAGCGAACCTGGATGTCGAGGCCGTATCTGGCGAACAGCTCGTGCATCAGGAGGATCTGCGCCCGTTCCTCTTCGTCGCCCGACTGCTCCGGATCTATGCTGCCGCCGACGATGACCAGGTTGGCCAATTCGCGGAGCCGGCTGTCCCGACCGTACCATTCGACCAGGCCGGTGAGGTTCTTGATATGATCGAGACGGGCCATGGAAAAGATCAGGGGCTTCTCCCTGTCGGCCAGCACCCCGCGACCCTGCGGATGCGGCCCGCCGAAGAGGAGCGCCTCGATTTCATTGATAAGCCCACTGAAGCGGCGGTCATGGTCCCGGTAGGGGAAATAGATGTTCTCATCGGCGCCGGGCGAGACGATATTGAATTTCGGATCGAAGGCGTTGATGCCTTGGATCACCCGCTGAAGCTCCGGCATGGTGAAGGACGAATAGCTCTCGTATTGGCCGACGACGTCGGCGGATCCGGCGATCTCCTGATAGGTCGAGGCGATGATGAAGTCCGCCGCGTTCATGGCGATCATATCGGCGGTGAACTGGCAGGAGAAATGGTACTGTTCCTCCATCTGCTTCCAGTAAAGGGCCGAATAGAGATACTTTGTTTTTTCCAGGGCGTGGGCGATGGTGCACTGGGTGACGCCGAGGCTTTTGGCCATGATGTAGGAGACCAGATTGCCGTCCGAATAGTTGCCGATGACAAGATCCGGACGGCGGCCGAGCATCTTGACCACCTCATCTTTGGCCTCGGCCGCGAACCGCTCCAGATAAGGCCAGACCTGGAAGCGGGAGATCCACTGTGGCAGGATGGAGCCATCGCGGCGCCGGAAGGGGATTCTGACGATATGGACGTTATCGGTGCCCTCGACTTTTTCCTTCGGGATATTGCAGGGGGTGCCGCCGGCTTCGGGGATGAGCCTGGTCACGATCAGGATCTGCGGCCGGATGTCGAGGCCGTGGTGATAGATCCTGGCCTGCATTTCGCGTTCGAGCGCCCGCACCTGATCGAGGATATAGACGATCTGGCCGCCGGTATCAGGCAGGCCCAGGACGTTCTCCTGGCCGAAGTAGCCGTGGGGCGAAATGATGGCGATGTTGAAGATCATCGGCACCAGCGTGATGAAGCGCATGAGGGTCTCGTGGTCCGGGGCCTCCAGCAGGTCGGCCAGCCGGCTGAAGCTCTTGCCGATTTGCTTGCCGGTCCGCCCCCAGCCCGGCGCAAAGCCGAGCGCTTCAAGGTGCGGCGCCATATCCTGCCACTGGCTTTCCGGGGACCGTTTGTGCACGTACTCCATGCCGTCGGCCAGCGCCGCGTGCAGTTCCCGGATATTCCTGATCCGGTCGTTGATCATGAACGGTTGGTTGCCATAGCCATGGACCCGCAGGAAGGAGAAAATCAGCTCATCGCCGCCGGCGAGATTGCGGGACAGCCGGTTGGAGAAGGCCCGATTGAGAAATTCCACGCCGTGGCCGATGGAGCGGACCTGGGTCATCTTGGGGAAATCCCGCTCAAAGGGCTGGAGATCGAATTCCAGGACCGGCCCGGGCGGCGCGCCCAGGGCGATCTTCTCCTTGAAGGCGAGAAAGTCGGCCACGCCGATCTCCGCCACTTCCTTATTGGCGAAGGTGTATCGGAGATAATGCCAGCGGGCGACCTTGGGGCGGATGGCCAGACACAGCCTTTCCTCGTCGATCACCGCCTCCTGGCTCTTGGCCAGGGCCTCGCCCAGCACCGAGGCAGTCAGCTCCGTAAGCGCCGTTTCACGGCAGAAGGTAAGAAACTCGTCCCACAGCTCGCTCTTTAACAGGAACGGCCGGTCAAGAGATCGGTAGCGCTCAAAAATGGTCGCCACGGTCTCCTGATTTCGCGATATGAAATTCAGTAAATTGTCGAACATCGGGGTGCCTCATGACGAAGTTTGATTGTCGGAGCAGGGCGTGTTTGGCGTAGGGCGAAAAATCTTTCGCCCTTAAAAACGATATATCGCTCTTGCCGATTGTTAAGGAGGAATTTTATGGGGTCAAATCTTTATCCTTGACATTTATGCCTGATTTCCTCTTGAATCAATGGTTGTGAAAATTGTCAAGGATAAAGATTTGACCCCATCCGAACCCTACGGCGAACCGCGATCAGGCCCTGCGATAATTGGTGAGCGAGACGCCGGCGAGAACCAGAATTCCCCCGGCAAGCACCACCGGCTTGATCGATTCGCCGAGAATCATCTGCGACAGCAGGAGGGAAAAAACCGGAACCAGATTGATGAAGATACCGGCTTTGGAAGCCCCGATTTTTTTGATGCCGCGGTAGTAGAGAGAGAAGCCGATAGCGGTGCCGCCGATGCCGAGGTAGGCAAGGCTTGCCCAGTCGGCGAGGGTAATGGTGCCGAGTCGGCCGAAGAGGCCGGCTGTGGTCGCAGGATAAATGAGAAGGATGGTGCCGATGATGGAGGAATAGCAAACCGCGGCAAGAGGCGAGAGTGACTTCAGGACCGACCTGCCGATCAGCGAATAGGCGGCCCAGCTCAGCACGCAGCCGAGCAGGGCCTGTTCGCCCAGGCCGAAACCGCCGGTAAAGAGAGCCGTGGGGTGGCCGTTGCCGATGACCGTCGCCGCACCGGCAAGAGAGATCAAGACGCCGGCGGCCTTCAGCCGGGTGAGCCGCTCGCTCAGGAAAAGAGCGGCGAAGACCGTGATGACCAGCGGCGTTCCGGCCACGATGAGGGAGGCCCGACCGGCGCTGATATGCTGCAGGCCGTAAAAGAAAAAGACGTTGTAGGCAAATACTCCGGTCATGCCGAGAAGCAGCAGGGGTAGCCACAGCCCGAGGCGGGGCAGGCTGAGCCTGCCGTCGACGATCCTGGTGATCGCCACCATGACGACGGAGGCGATGAAAAAGCGCAGAAAGGCGGAGCCTGCCGGATCGACGTGCCCCGCCAGCAGTCTGCCGGCGATGAAGGTGCCGCCCCACAGGAGCATGGTGAGGATAAGGGAAAGGTAGGTGACAAAGGGCATGGCAGCTCTCGGCAAGTGGTGGATTCGAAGTTCCCAATATTGTCGGACTAGGATAGTTGGCAGGAATCCTCATGTCAACATTCCGGTGTAGGGGCGAAAAATCTTTCGCCCGGAGACAGGGTAGCTCAGACTCGCAATTCCAGTTCCTATCCGGTATCTTGCGGGCAAGGCAGAGAGGAGGAAGTGCTCTTTACGAGGGAGAGGCGGCGATAGATGAAGATGACGAAAGAAGAATTGAGCTGGGTGCTCTACGATGTGGGCAACTCCGCCTTCGTGTTGATCATGGTGACCGCCATTATGCCAATCTTCTTCAAGGATGTTGCGGCAACAGGCATGAGCGCGGCGGAATCGACCGCCAACTGGGGCTTTGCCAATTCGGCCGCCTCCCTCATCCTCGCAGTCCTCGCTCCGGTGCTCGGGGCGTTGGCCGACTACGAAGGGCGGAAGAAGAGGTTTTTCCTCGCCTTTATGGGAGTGGGCATCTGCTTTACCCTGCTGCTGACCACGGTCGGGGCCGGGCAGTGGCTATGGTGCCTTGTACTCTTTGTTCTTGCCCGGGTCGGCTGGGCCGGGGCCAATATCTTCTACGATGCGTTTCTTCCCGATGTTGCCAGCCGCGAGCGCATGGATATCGTTTCGGCCAGGGGTTTTGCCTACGGCTATGTCGGCAGCGTTGTCCCGTTTCTCGTCATCATCGGCCTGATCATGGCCGCAGGCACGGGGGGAGGGCTGCCGGCCGGCGAAACCAAAACCGGCTTTGTCATCGTCGCCCTCTGGTGGCTGGCCTTTTCCCTGCCTGCCGCGAGGAACCTGCGGCAGGTCTACTATCTGCCGGTGCATCCTTCCCCGGTAGCCGAGAGTTTTCGGCGGCTATGGCGGACCCTGACCGAGATCCGCAGGTACAGGCAGGTCTTTATGTTTCTTGCCGCTTATTTTCTATATATCGATGGTGTCGACACCATCATCACCATGTCCACCGCCTATGGCCGGGATCTCGGTTTCGGAGTGACCATGCTGATCGTGGTGCTGCTGGTCATTCAGTTGCTGGCCTTTCCCTTCGCCCTGCTGTTCGGGCGGCTGGCCGCAGTCTATTCCGCGAGAACCCTGCTCTATGTCGGGATTGGCATCTACAGCTTTGTCACCCTCGTCGCCTTTTTTCTGCCGGTCATCGACGATCTGCAGTTGAAGACCCTCACTTACTGGGGTATCGCCGTGCTGGTCGCTTCGGCCATGGGCGGCATCCAGGCCCTCAGCCGGAGTTATTTCGGCAAGCTTATTCCCGCGGAAAAGAGTGCGGAATTTTTCGGCTTTTATAACGTCTTCGGGAAATTTGCGGCAATCACCGGGCCGCTTTTGGTGGGGGTAGTCGGACGCCTCACCGGCGAAACTCGCTGGGGGGTGCTCTGCATCCTGATCCTCTTCGTGGCGGGCGCTTTCTTGCTCGGTAAGGTGAAAGACCCCGCCTGAGTTGAAGTATGCGCCGTGCGCACCGCTCCTATCGTTCCGGCAGGCGGCAGGAATTAAGGAAATCCTTGATTCCGTCAATATCCTCCAGTCGGCCGTAGACGGTGATCACGTCCCCGGCGTTCAGGGCGGTGTTGCCCCTCGGGATCAGGATCTGGCTGCCGCGCTTAATCGACACCATGTTGATGGTGTCCGGCAGCGCCAGGTCCTTGATCAGGGCGTTGCTGCAGCTGTCCTCCTCTTTCAGGACGAATTCGACGAAGCCGTTTTCCTTGGCTTTGCGCAGCTCCACCTGCTGTTCGACGATCTGGCCGCGCTGCTTGCGCACTACGCCCACATCGTAGGCCCGCAAAATATCGCTGCGGCTGATGATGCCGCAGAGTGTCCTCGCGTCATGGCGCGCCACCACCGGCAGCCGGGCCAGGTCGCGGGGCGACATTTTCTGGATGGCGAGCCAGATCGGTTCGTCGGGAAAGACCGTGATCGGATTTTCCACGGCGAGACGGCCGACGGTAAGCCCTTTCGAGCTGAAACTCGGTTCGGACTGGGCGCGATGGACGTCCTGCAGGGTGACGATCCCCCACAGCTTGTTGTCGTCGGCCGTGACCGGAAAGCCGAGGATATGGGTGTCCTGGAAGAGGGCCATAAGTTCGGAGAAGGAGGCGTCCTTATGGATGGTTAACGGCTTGCTCTTCATCACCTCGCTGACCTTCACCCCCTGCATGATGTCCAGATCGCGACCACCGGAGAACCTGACCCCGCGTCTCGCCAGCTTCATGGTGTAGATCGATTCCGGGTGCAGCCACTGCGAGAAATAGCTGGCCGTGACCCCGGCCACCATAAGCGGCAGGATCATGCCGTAGTCGTTGCTCATTTCAAAGACGATGAGCATGGCGGTGAGCGGCGCCCGGGCGGTTGCCGAAAAGAGCGCCGCCATGCCGACCAGGGCAAAGGCCCCGGTATGCTGCCCTACATCAGGAAACCAGAAGCCGAAGACATGGCCCAGTGCCCCGCCCAGCATGGCGCCGATGAAGAGCGATGGGGCGAAGACGCCGCCGGAATTGCCGGAACCGAGGGTAAAGGAGGTGGCGAGTGGCTTGAGAAAGACCAGCGCCGCCAGGATCCACAGCGGGGTCTGCCCGTGAATGGCCGCCTGGATGAACGGGAAGCCCGAGCCGTACATGTGGGGAATGGGGGTGCTGAGGGCTGCGCCGTGGGCACCGGAACCGGAAGGGAAAGTCAGCCCCGGCAGATGCATATAGATCAGCCCGAGCAGTCCGAGAAGAATTCCGCCCACCGCCGGCTTGAACAGCTGCGGAAACTTCCAGTTGTCGAAGGTCACCTCGGCGAAGTTCAGCATCCTGATGAACATGATGCCGACCAGGGCGGCGATAAGTCCTAAAATCAGATAGAGGAAGATCTCCTCCAGGCCGTGCATTGAATAGGCCGGCACCTGGAAAGCGAATTTGTCGCCGATGATCGACCGGCTGACAACGGCGGCCGAGACCGCGGCGATGACCACGTTGCCGAAGGCCCGCATCTGCAGGCCGCACATCAGCACCTCGATGGCGAAGGCGACGCCGGCGATGGGGGCGTTGAAGGTGGCGGCGATGCCGCCGGCCGCTCCGCAGGCGACGAGATTGCGGATTCGCTCGTCGGAAAGATGGAGGATCTGACCGATGGAAGACCCTAAGGCCGAGCCGACCTGGATGATCGGGCCCTCCCGCCCGGCCGAACCGCCGGTGCCGATACAGAGCGCCGAGGCGACGATCTTGGCGGCGGCGACCCGCGGCCGGATACGGCCGCCCCGGAGAATGAGGGCCTGCATGACTTCGGGGACACCATGGCCTTTCGCCTCCTGGGCAAAGAGAATGAGCGGGCCGACGAGCAGGCCGCCCGCGATCGGCACAATCAGGTAAATCCACTTACCGAGAAAGGGCACCATTTCCGCGACCGAGCCGTAGGAAAAATCCTGGATGGCAAAGATCAGTTTGACGAAGAACACCGAGGCAAGACCGGAACTCGCCCCGACCACAACCGACAGAATGAGCAGGAGGAGTCCCTCCGGCGGAGAGAAGCGATCAAGGTAGAGGCTGAGGGTCGATCTTTTCGGTGTCATGGGGGCCGCCGTAAAAAAGAAAAAATGCTGCCATGGCAACTGCCAGGATCAGGAAGATCGCGGCAGAAACCCGGTCAGCTACGAGAGTGATGACTCACTCACAAATAGTCGGAACAGGACTGTTTTTGTCCTTTCCCGGCTGGAGGCACTATTACCTCTTTCTATGAGAGAATTCAAGCGGAAATCCCCGATTTGCTCCTGGAATCGCCGGCTTGGGCGGTTTTTGGCAAGACCACCCCAAGCTACCGGAACAGCAATGCTTTCCTTGCCTCCTGGCGAAGCAGCATGTCGAGGATGACGAGTGCCGCCATCGCTTCGACGATGGGCACTGCCCGCGGCACCACGCAGGGGTCGTGGCGGCCTTTGGCTGCAAGGACCGCCTCCTGTCCGGCAAAATCGACGGTCTCCTGGGGCAGGGAGATGGTGGCCGGCGGCTTGAAGGCGATGCGCAGGGTGATCGGCTCGCCGTTGCTGATGCCGCCCTGGATGCCGCCGGACCGGTTGGTGGCCGTGCCGAGACGTCCGTCCTTCTGGACAAAGGGATCGTTGTGCGCTGAGCCCCGCATTCTCGACCCGGCAAAACCCGAACCGATCTCAAAACCCTTGGTGGCCGGGATGGCGAGCATGGCCTGGGCAAGTTTTGCCTCCAGTTTCTCAAAGGTCGGCTCGCCCAGTCCTACCGGCACGTTGCGGATGACGCAGGAGACCACGCCGCCCACCGAGTCGCCGACTTTCTTCAAGTCGGTGACGAGCGCCTCCATTTTGAGGGCTGCCTCCTGGTCCGGGCAGCGGATGAGGGTGGCATCAACCTCTTTTCGGCTGATGGTCTGGCTGTCGGCGGCCTGTGAATCGATTTCGCCGACGCTGCTCACCCAGGCGACGATTTCGACATTGCATTTTTCTTTCAGGATCTTGGCGGCAACCGCGCCAGCCGCCACCGTGCCGATGGTCTCCCGGGCGCTGGCCCGGCCACCGCCGGAGGAGGCCCTGATCCCGTACTTCATCTGGTAGGTGTAATCGGCGTGAGAGGGCCGGGGGATGTCCCGCATGTCGCCGTAATCCTTGGGGCGCTGATCCTTGTTGGCGACCTGCAGGGCAATCGGCGTGCCCAAAGTCCGGCCGTTCTCCGTGCCGGACAGGATGACCACCTGATCGGCTTCCTGCCGGTCGGTGGAGAGAGCGCTCTGCCCCGGCCTTCGTCTATCCAGCTGGGCCTGAATATCCGCTTCGGTGAGCGCAAGCCCCGGCGGACAGCCGTCAATGACCACCCCCACCGCCTTGCAGTGCGATTCGCCGAAGGTACTGACTCGAAAAAGTGTGCCAAAATTGCTCGACATGACTGGTGCTCCTCGTTATTGCAAAAGAAAATGGGGTGGCAGCGGGGTGCCACTGGGCCGCTTGCTCATCTTTACCAAAACCTTGGCGATAATGGGTAGATTTTTTTTATAAAGCTTTCATTGCCTGCCATGCAGGACCTGTCATAATGCAGTTTGTGCTTTCAGTACGTTCGAAAACAGGAGGATGAGTCATGGAATCACGATATCTTGAAACGATGCGGTCCGGCGTCCTGGAAAAGCGAATCGCGGACGCCCGCGAATTGTTGCGCCCTTGCCGGCTCTGCCCCCGGCAGTGCGGCGTCGACCGCCTGGCGGATGAACGGGGCTACTGCCGAACCGGATTGCAGGCGGAAGTGGCCAGCTACGGCCCGCATTTCGGCGAGGAGAGCGTGCTTGTCGGCAGCCATGGCTCCGGGACAATCTTTTTCTGCGGCTGCAACCTGCTCTGCACCTTCTGCCAGAATTATGATATCAGCCGCGTGACCGACCCCGACTGCCGTCCGGTGGACGACCGGCAGCTTGCCGCCATCATGGTGGAGCTGCAGGAGGCGGGCTGCCACAATATCAACTTCGTCACGCCGACCCATGTAGTGCCGCAGATCCTCGCCGCCCTGCCGCATGCAATCCGCGCCGGACTCCGGGTGCCTCTGGTCTACAACTGCGGCGGCTATGAACGGCTGGAGTCCCTGCGGCTGCTGGAAGGGATCGTCGACATCTACATGCCGGACGCCAAGTTCTGGGAAAGGGAGTCCGGCCGCCGCTATGCCAAGGCCCCAGATTATCCGGGAGTCATGCGGGCGGCGCTGGCCGAGACGCAGCGCCAGGTCGGCGACCTGCGGATGAACGAAAAGGGGCTTGCCGAGCGGGGACTTCTGGTCCGGCATCTGCTCATGCCTGGGGGGCTGGCCGAAGCCGCGGCGATCTTTCGATTCCTCGCCGAAGAAATCTCCCCCGGTTGTTACGTCAATATCATGGACCAGTATCGCCCCTGCGGCGAAGCTGCGCCCCCGGGCGATGGCGGGACCATCAGCCGCGCCATGCTGGACGAGGCGATCCGGGCGGCGAAAAAAGCCGGCCTCTCCCGCTTTGACGAGCGCGATATGGCAAGCCTCATCAGGCGTCTCATGTCACGCTGAACTACTGCAGGATGCGTTTGCGGTTTTCCCAGGTCTGGCCCCAGGCATACAGGAAAAGGCCGATCGAGCAGCCGACGATCCCGCACAGTTCCCAGGAGTTAAGCTCCTCGCCCAGCAGCAGCCAGGCAAGGAGCGCCGTGGTCACCGGCACGAACGACATAAAAATCGACACGGTGATGGTGCCCAGGCGAGCGATCGCATAGGTCGAGAACATCAGCGCCACGATATTGACGATGATGCCCTGGTAACCCGCCTGGACCAGGATCTCGCCGAGATCGGCCTGAAAAAGGGCGGTCGGAAAAACGAACCAGAGCGGCAGGAAGATGAGGGTGTTGACCACCGGCACCGCCACCAGCACATCCCGCCATTCGAATTTCCAGAATTTTACCCCGATCATATGGGTCGTGTAACAGACGGCCGCGGCGAGCAGCAGCAGAATTCCCAGGGAATGGTCGAGCGAAAATGTGTCGCCGCCCGCCATGACGAAGTTGGCCAGAAAGATGATGCCGATAGCCCAGTAGCGCAGCACCGAAACCCGCTGGCGCAGGATGAACCAGGCGGCCACGGCCCCCATCACCGGCAGCATACCGTTGACTAAAACGCCCGCATGGGCAGCCTTCAAAACCCTCAGGCCGTAGAAGCTCATCATGGTGTAGGGAAAGCCGATGCCAAGCCCCATGACCAGATACTGGTGCGGTTTGAAACGCGACCAGCGGTGGCGGACGATCAGCGGCAGCACGCAGATCAGCGCCGTGCCGTACCGGATGAGGGTGATGTCGGCCGGCTGCAGGGCGGTCTGAACTCCATGCCGGGAGATGGTGATCCACCCCGACCAGGCGCAGACGATGAAGATGCAGGCAAGATAGGCCCGAAGATTGGTTATTGGCATGTATTGGCGGAAGGACTTGCCTTGCCCCTCCACCCGCCTAAACCGCAGGTTCTCCGTAGGGGCGAAAAATTTTTCGCCCGCGAAATGTCTTTCGTCATAAGAATCCCGCTAATTCTTCTGCGGCTGGAGGTGCTTGCACGCCTCGTCGGCGCGGTGGTTGCCGAGGATTTTATTCAGGGCGGAGAGGGCGGCGATCTTCAGCGCCTCGGAATAGGTCGGAAAATTGAAGATATTATCGATAAAGAGATCGATTTTGGCATTATTGA